>JBKJQY010000002.1:0-71029 GCA_046593725.1 Candidatus Limnocylindrales bacterium | reverse complement strand
CGTGCTGTAAATGGTGGTCGAGCCAGCGCACGTGCTGTTGGCGTACAGCGCGAACGAGACTGTCCCAGCCAGGTTGCCGCTGCCGGCCGGCGCGGTGATGGTCGCCGAGTCGTTCGGGACCCAGGTCTGCGCCGTCGTCATCGACGAGGCGACCGTGGAGACTGTCACGTCCTCATTGGTGTCGGTGCAGGCCGCGTTGTGGGTCACGCCGTTGGTGTTCGGCGAGTCGCCGCTGTAGACCGCCACCCAGTGGTAGTCGCCGGCGGCCGTAGGCACGAACTGCGGTGTCGGGGTGTTGTAGGGGCTGTTGATGGGGCTGTTGCCGGACACAGACACGGCGGCCGACGTGTAGACCAGCGACCCACACGCAGAGCTGCTAGGGCCATACAGCTTGAACGTGATCGTTCCGGCTGCGGCCGCGCCGCCTGTGCCGGTCGTGTTGATAACAGGGTTGGCTGGCTGCGTCGCCGCGCCGCCCAGGGAAGCCGAATCCGTCACGGCGGACCCAAGGTTGACGTCAGCACCAGCCGACGTGGACAGGGACGGCGTGACCGGGTTGACCGTGAAGCATTCGGTCACGAGGGACTCGGTGACAGCGGGGATCCCGTTGGCTGAGTCGCCGCTGAAGGCGGCTCGCCAGCAGTAGCGGCCTGCGGAAGTGACGTATGCCGTCGGGGATTGCACGGTGACGGGATACGCGGAGCCGGACAGGTTCGTGGATCCGACCAGCGTTCCACCCGTGGAGCAGACCCCAGTCGTGAGCTTGCAGAGCGTGAACGTGACCGAGCCGGCAGGGGTGGCCGTGCCACCGACCAGGCCGACCACGGCCGAGTCCGCGACAGCGAGGACGCCAGAGCCGATGGACGCACCGAGGAGAGGCACCGCCGCGGTCGTGTCCGGGTTCGTCGACGTGTCCGTGACGAGCTTGGGCGTCGTCTCGATGGTCGAGGTGCAGTTCGTGATCGGCGGGGCCGTCTGGAGGATGGTGTCCTTGTAGTCAGCCGAGTCGGAGTTGCCCGTGACGGTGCTCGGGATGGTGTTGGCGAAGGTGCGGCAAGCCGTGCCGCCGCCGAAGATCGTCGCAGTGAGGTCTACGGCGGCCTCGCCGCGGAACCCGTCGGCGCTGTAGGCGGCCTGGGACACGGCGGCGGTGAGCTGCACCGGGGCGCCGAGGGTCAGGTTCGGAGCCGTGCCGGTCCACGTTCGCAGGAACAGGTCCAGGCTGTTGCCCTGCTGGTCCCACAGGATCATGAAGTCACCCGCGCGGCGGTTCGCCCACGGGTTGCAGGCCGCGATGAGTTGGGCATCGGTTGCCGTGTCATAGGCGCAACCCGTGGGCGCCGCGTTCTGCATGAACTCATAGGCGATGAAGCCGCTGCCGCTGTTGGCGTCGCGCTCCCACGCGAAGTACAACCAGTCGTGGTTGGTGCCCGTGTCCCGCTCAGTGTCGAGCCACGCGCGGCGCAGGTCGACTTGCCCGTTCGGGTTCGTCAAGCCCAGTGTCGGCACGGCGTCGGCGTGGATGACGCCGATCTTCGTGGTATTCGAGTTGAGTGGGCCGAGCTCTTTGACATTGCCGGTGAGGTCGGGCAGCTCGGTCGTGCCAGCATCCGGAACGGTGCCGTTGATGTTGTACGGACCATCAGCCGCCAGGGCGGTCAGCGGGGCGACCACGGCGCCGGTGACGACGAGGATCGTTGCGGCCAGCAGGCCCATCGTCTTTCTGCGCAGGCCTGGACGTGCGCTGCCGCGCCACAAGATGTCTGTCGATGAACGTGTTCCGGGTGTCGTGTGTCGGATCGCCATGGACGTTGTCCCTCCATAAAGGATGCGGTCCGACGGGGGGACCGCTATCGGAAGTCCCGGCCGGTGCTCGTGGTCGAGATCACGCCGATCGACGCTCGGGATCAGCGTCACCGGAAGGCAGGTGCGCACATCGCACATGAAGTGCGTATCGCTTGAACGCTTTGGGTCAGGTCGCGCGCTCACCACCCTTTTCTTCCAAGACTCTGGAAGAGAAGCCGGACCGACGATGCGGTCCCTGGCGGGGTCCTCAGGCGCGGACGTTGCGCTTGTGGCGACCCGGTCGCCGTGCCGGTCTGGTGCTTCCCCGCAAGCGAACGAGCCGACTAGTCTTGTGTAGTACTACCCCGAAAGTACTACTGTCAACCCTCGCGATCGCGTCGTTCGTGCGGCTGAGCGTGGGGCCGGCGACAGATCGACACACGCTGGTGCGTCCTGGCACAGGAACGACCCTCCATAGGCCACGCGACTCGATCGCCCGAGCCCCGGGTCACACCTAGGTCGACGCGCGGGTCGACCTAGGTGACACGATCGAAGCAGGTGCATGACCTACGAGCGACCAGGACTAGCTTGCCGAGCGATCGAGGCGAACGGCACCCACCTGCGGGGCGTCGCGTTTCGGAAGCTCGGGTCCGTGACCGAAGCCCGACGACGTGGTCCAGGAGGCCTGGATCCGCCTCAGTCAGAGTCACGCTCGCTGCCGCCACACTGTACGGTGGCAGGCGTGCAGCGAATGAGCGGAGGACGAACGGGATGACAGGACCGGCCAAGCTCGGGCGATGGACGCCGGCACTCAAGCCGAAATGCGACTGGGCGCTTGCCCGGGCACATGCGCGCACTGGCGACGCCGTCGCGATCTCGGCCTATCTCGGCACGAGCGACACGTTCGACGGCGCGATCGCGGATTTCTCCGAGGCCTACGCAGACCTCAACGCCAGCGACCACGCCGCGTACCTTGCCGCGATCAAGGCTGGACCCGCGTCGGTGCCGGGACCGGCGGCGTGAGCGGCGACGGGCCGCCGCCCGAGGACCTCGACGGTCCCATCGCGGCACCAGACCACCACCGCGTCGTGTTCGAGGACGCGCATGTGCGGGTCATCGAGACGATCATCCGCGCCGGTGACACGGCTCCGGTCCATACCCACCTGGCCCCGCACCTGCTGATCTTCAAGAGCGGGAGTCAGTTCGTCCGGCGGGACCCATCTGGCGCGGTGCTGCTCGATACCCGGCAACAGGGTCCGGACTTCACGATCCCGCTCTATTCCTGGAATGACGGCCTCCCGGCCCACTCCCTCGAGAACATCGGGCCGGACGACATCGTCACGACCTCCATCGAGCGCAAACCGTAGCGGGCGGCGGATCAGACTCGATGGCGTCGACACCGGTCGTCCGACCTCGTCATCTCGTTCAAGGCGACACGGTCATGGTCGTCACGCCCTCGTGGGGCGGACCTAGCTTCTTCCCGCACGTCTACGAGCATGGCCTGGCTGTACTGCAGTCGTGGGGCCTGGAGGTTCGCGAAGGTCGCTCGGCGCGAGCAGCGCCTGATGTGCTGGCCCGTGATCCTCGGGCTCGCGCCGACGATATCAATGAGGCGTTCGCCGATCCCTCCGTGCGCGCGATCGTCGCTTCCATCGGGGGCGACGATTCGATCCGGCTGCTGCCGTATCTCGATGCGCGGGTGATAGCGGCCGACCCGAAGATCCTCATGGGCTTCTCGGACGTCACGACGATGCTGACTGCGGTCCGAGGGATGGGGATCGTGACGTTCCATGGGCCATCCGTGATGGCCGGATTGTCGCAACTGGGTGACCTGCCGGAGGCAGCCACGACGCACGTGCACGACCTGTTGTTCACGACGGGGCACGAGTATATCTACCCGCGGTTCGATGGCTACGTCGAGGGCTACCTGGACTGGCGGGATCCTGCGAACGTGGGCCTGGCGGGTCCGTCGCAGTCCGACCAGGGTCCCAGGGTCCTGCAAGGGAGTGGGCGCGTGACCGGCGAGCTGTTCGGTGGCTGCCTGGAAGTGCTGGACTGGCTGCGCGGGACCTCGGCCTGGCCGGTAGGCGACGAATGGTCCAGGCGTCTGCTCTTCATCGAAACGTCGGAGGAGAAGCCGACGCCGGAGCAAGTCCGCCGGATGCTTCGATCGTTCGGCGTGCTGGGCGTCTTCGATCGGGTGACCGGCATCCTCGTGGGGCGGCCGCGCGATCACACCAGGAAGGAACGCGACGCGCTCGACGAGGCGATCCGGACCTTGGTCGCTGAGGAGTTCGGCCGCCCGGACCTGCCGATCGTGGCGGGCCTCCCGTTCGGGCACACGGATCCGCAGTGGGTCCTGCCGTTGGGGGTCCAGGCGGAGCTGGACGTGGACGCCGGATCGCTCCGGCTCCTCGAGTCGTGGACGACCTGAGCCGTTCGCCCGAACCGCCCGTGGCATGCGTCCGGCGCCGGGCAGCCCGCTCGCGATCGCGGGCTTCGCCGGTCCTGTGAGGACCGCGATCCGCACACATGCCTCGTGGACGTTGACGATGTGGATAGTGGCTGTCGGATCCGGTCGGCGGCCATGCACGTTCATCCCGATCGCGGTCTCATCAGGACCGGCGCAGTGGACGACGTTGAGCGCGCTACGTGGAACCGCCCGACACGGCCGGGATGACGTGCACCACGGATGTCGCTCCGACCGGGGTCTCCAGATCGCCCGGTTCGCCATCGACGAAGACGTTGATGTGCGGCCGAAGGGTGGGACCCTCCTGAAGCAGGCGAGCGCGCAGGCCGGGGATCGAGCCGTCCAGCTCATCGATGACCGACGCCACGGTGCCGGGCGCCACCTCGTGACGCTTGGTCACGCCGGGAAACAGGGCCAGCAGTGACCGAGGCAGGTTGACGGTCGACACGCCGGCCCGCTCAGCTGTCCAGGACGACCGACTCCACGGACCAGATCGCCGGGAGGTCCGCCGTCACGAGATCCCAGCTGACCCCGGCGTCCACGCTCTGCCAGAGCTGGCCGGTGGCGGTCCCGAAGGTGATCCCCACGGGTTCCAGCGTGTCCCTGGCCATGGCTTCGCGAAGGACCGATAGGTAGGCGTTCTCCTGGGGCAAGCCTTCACCGGACCGGATCCAGGACTGCCCTCGATCGTGCGTACGCCACACGGCGGCGCTGGCGTCCGGCATGTACCGGCCACGGTCGTCGCCGTTGAGCGGGATGACCCAGGCGGTGTCCGGGTCTCGCGGATCGGTCACGAGCGGGAAGCCGAATTGGCTCGGCAGGCCCAGCGTGATCTCAGCCCAGTGCTCGCCGCCGTCGTCCGTTCGGTAGACCCCGCAGTGGTTCTGCTGGTAGAGCGTCTCGGGTTGGCCCGCGGCGGCGGCGAACTTGTGGACGCACTGGCCGGTCACCGGGTTCGGCTCCGGGTTGAAGTCGGCGCGGACGCCGGAGTTCCGCGGCAGCCAGGTCGTGCCCCCGTCGCGTGTCTCGAACACGCCGACCGCGCTGATGCCTACCCAAGTCCGATCGAGGTCGGTCGGGTGCGGCACGATCGTGTGCAGGATCAGGCCGCCGGCGCCCGGCTGCCACGTGGAACGTGAGGGCTGCTCGGTCAGACCGGAGACATGCGCCCAGGTGACGCCGCCGTCCTCGCTCCGGAAGAGCCCCGCCGGCTCGACGCCCGCGAGGACAGCGCCGTCCGGCCCGACAGCCAGACTCCAGACCGTCTTGATCGCCTCGGCCCCTTCGCCGTAGGTCAGCCCGACGGACGAGTGCGTCCACGTTGCTCCGCGATCGTTGCTGCGGAAGACCGCCGGGCCATACCACGGGCTGCCACCCGCGGCGAGGATGGCGCCGGACGTCGGGTCGACGATGATGTCGTGGATCGGCCAGCCCTCGCACATGGGGCCCTGCAGGGACCAGTCCGTCCGGGTGGCATCACTCTGGAGGACGAACGCCCCCTTTGGCGTACCGACGAGGAGCATGGTTCGAGTGGTCATCGGGATGCGGTCCTCCGCTGCGGCTGCATCGGGTCGGGTCGTGGCGCTCAATGTAGCGTCTCACCACGGTCCGGCGTTGACCCGCCGCCCCGACGCCGCATCCGAGGCACCTATACTCGGACCGGTGACTTCGAGCCGTTCTCGCGCCCACGTCTCCGTCGCGACGCGATGCGCCGCCGCGATCCTGGTCCTGCGCGATGGGACCCTGCGACCATCGAGGGCTGAAGGAGCTGGAGCCCCGTGAGCCGACGGCACATCCCGCAGGAGATCCTCGACGCCGCCCACGCCCGATCGGCGGCCCGCGCGGCGGGTGACTGGGCTGAAGCGGACCGGCTGCGTGAGACGATCGAGGCAGCCGGCTGGGTCATCGTGGATCGCGGCACGGATTTCTCACTGACCCCGTCCGCGCCGGCCGACGCCGTCGTGAACGAACGGATCCGCTACGGCGCGAGCGCCAACGTGCCGTCCAGGGCGGCGGAGCCCGACAACGGCATCGCGACAGTGGTGCTGGTCGCGCGCGAGCGTCCGCACGACCTTGCCCGAACGATGGCGGCGCTCCAGGCCGGGTCTCCCGCCACGACGACGATCGTCGTCGTGGCGGACGGTCCATCGCCGGAGCAGGCAGAAGCCCTCGAGGCAGTCGAGGCGCTCCCGACGGGTGACACGCTCGAGGTCGTCTGGACGGTCCGGGCGCTCGGCGACGCCGCGGCCATGAACATCGGGATCCGCCGGTCCGTCGGCGCGGTCGTCATCCTTCTCGACACGCAGGCTGAGGTGACCGGCGACATCGTCACGCCGCTGGCCCGAGCCCTGGGCGATCCGACGGTGGCCGTCGCGGGCGGGTGGGGGACCACGTCCGCCGACCTGCGGCGGTTCGAGGCCGCACCGCCCGGAGACGTGGACGCGATCGACCTGGTCTGTCAGGCGTTCCGGCGAGCCGACGCGCTGGCTCGCGGGCCGCTCGATGAGCGATTCAGGACGGCGGACCACCTGGCTACGTGGTGGAGCCTCGTCCTGCGTGACAACGGCGAGGGGGTGACGCCTGGCCGGGCAGTGGCGATCGCTGATCTTCCGTTCGTCCTCCACGATGTCCCCCGTGCCGACCCGCCGGCCGAGCCCGCGCAACCCAGAGACGAGAAGCGCGACCGATACCGGATCATCGATCGATTCGGCTGGCGTCGGGACCTGCTGACGAAGGGCTGAATCCGGCCTCGCCCGTATACTCGCGCCGATGCGTCGCTCCGCCTGGATCACGTGGCTGCTGCTGGCGTCGTTGTCGATGGCAGCCTGCATGGGGCCGGCCGCCGACTCGACGCGAGTGGCCCGCATCCTCACCGGGGCCCCCACCACGCTCGACCCGGCTGCGCAGGGCGACGCCGGGAGCGCGGCAGTCACGGCGCAACTGTTCGAGTCGTTGACCACGTTCGATGCGGATCGGCAGCCCCGCCCGGCGCTCGCCGAGTCGTGGCGCATCGAGGACGGCGGCAAGCGCATCGTCTTCCACATGCGGCCCGGCCTGACGTTCTCGGACGGTTCGCCGTTGGGGGCCTCGGATGTCGTCCGGTCGTGGCTTCGGATCATCGATCCGAAGGCGCCATCGCCGCTGACCAGCCTCATGCGCGTCGTCGTGGGTGCCTCCGACTACGTGGCGGGCGCATCGGCGGATCCTGCGTCGGTCGGGCTCACGGCAGACGACACGACGGGCGACGTGACGGTCGACCTGACTCGACCCTCGGCTGAGTTCGTGGACGTTGTCGCGAGCCCGACGTTCGCGATCGTGCCGCCTGGGGTCGGGACGCGCGACACCGCGCTGGTGGCAGGCCCGGACTTCGTCGGCAGCGGTGGGTACGTCCTGACCGCAGCCACGCCCGAGAAGCTGACGCTCCACGCGAACACCCACTACTGGGCGGGCAGACCGGCGATCGAGACCATCGAACTCATCGCCGACCTGGCCGGCAAGAGCCCGGTCGAGGTCTTCGACGCCGGAGATCTCGATTACACGCCGATCGGCGACTACGACGCCTCATGGATCGCGTACGACAAGGGCCTCGGGTCGCAGCTGCTGGAGGTCCCGTCGTTGTCCGTCGAGTATTACGGCTTCGATGTCAAGCAGGTGCCCTTCGACGATGTCCGCGTTCGCCAGGCGTTCGGCATGGCCATCGACTGGCGACGGATCGCCGCGCTGGGGTCAACGTCCGATACCGATGTCGTAGCGACGTCCATGGTCCCGCCCGGGATCCCGGGCCGCAGCGACCAGGACTTCGTTCCGAAGCACGACCCCGCCGCGGCGCGCGCCCTCCTTGCACAAGCCGGCTACCCGGGCGGGGCTGGCTTTCCGAAGGTCATCTTCATGACCGGCGGCGGGACCGGCGACCAGGGGATCCTGGCGGATGTGAAGCACGAGCTGGGCATCGATCTGACCTACGAGACGATGGGCTTCGATACCTACTTCGACCGGCTCGCATCGGATCCACCAGCCATGTGGTCCCTCGGCTGGGTCGCGGATTACCCGGGCCGGAATGACTTTCTGGGGATCCTGCTGGGCTCCGATTCGTCCAATAACTACGGGCACTATGCGTCGGCGGACTTCGATGCGGCGATCGCGGCGGCGGGAGCCGCGACGGACGATGCCGGGGCTGCGGCCGCCTACGACGATGCCGAAACGATCGTCCAGCGCGACGTGCCGGTCGTGCCACTGTCCTACGGCACCGGCTGGGCGTTGTCCCGGGCCGGGCTGCTGGGTGCCGGCCAGAACGGTTTGGGGATCCTGCGCATGGCGGGGCTGGCATGGTCCGACTGATCGCATCGATCCTGGCTGCAACCGGGCTCCTGTTCGGGTCGTTCGGAGTCGGGGTCGTCCTGGCGGTGGATCCCGCGGCGACGTTCGGGACACCCACGGCCAAGGCGACGTTCGGGCAAGGAATGACGTTCATCCAACCGGTCCGACTGGGTGAGGCCGTCCGGCGGGTCGAACTGCTGGTGACGTTCCCCGGCGCGGCCGGGCCGACGATCATCCAGGTCGATGCACCGAGCGGCATCGGCGAACGGAGCCTGACGTACGACTTCGACCTGTCGGGTGATGGCTTCCTAGCGCCGAACACGCGGTTATCCGCGCAGTGGCGATTGACCCCGACCGCTGACTCCAGCGCGCCACTCGTCGGGCCGTCGGTTGCGGTGACCTACAAGGACACGCGGTTCGAGTGGAAATCCGCGAGTGGCGACCTGGTCACCGTCTATTGGTACGAAGGCGGTGCGGCGTTCGGGGCGCGAGCGTTGAAGATCGGCGAGGATGCGGTCGAGTCATCCAGCAACCTCCTGGGCGTCACCGAGACGGACCCGATCGACTTCTACGTCTATGCCGACAAGGGCGCCTTCTACGACGCCCTTGGGCCCGGCACCCGAGAAAACGTGGGCGGGCAGGCCAACGCCGACATCCGGACGATGTTCGCGCTCGTCACGCCGGCGGACATCGACCAGCCCTGGGTCGACATCGTCATCCCGCACGAACTGACCCACCTCGTCTTCGATACCGCGGTCAAGAACCCGTATCACTTCCCGCCGCGCTGGCTCAACGAGGGCGTGGCCGAATACCAGAGTCAGGGCTATGACGCCGGCTACAAGGCCACGATCGAAGCCGGCGCGCGCGTGGGCACGCTGATCTCGCTCGACGGCCTGACGGGCCAATTCCCGACCACGTCCGACCGGTTTGGTCTGGCCTACGCCGAGAGCGCGGCCGCTGTGGACTACCTCGTGCGGACGTACGGGAAGGATGCGCTGGTCGCCCTGATCACGTCGTATGCCGACGGGCGTACGGATGATGAGGCGTTCACGAAGGCGTTGGGTCTGGACGCGACCGCGTTCGGCGATGCGTGGCTGGCGTCGGTCGGCGCCGTCGCTCCCACGCGCTACGGGCCGCAGCCGGCCGCGCCGGGCCCGGTCCCTGGGCCATGGGTGGGTAACCCCGCGCCCGGGACGACGGCTGCGCCAGGTAGCCCGACGGCCGCGCCGACGGCGACGGCGACACCGCCGCCCGGGGCGCGCGACGCCAGCGGTGGTTCGGGCGGGGCGGTCGCGCTGTTGGTCGTCATCGTGGCCGCCGCTATCGGCGTGGTCGCCCTCTACGCACGACGGCGTCGACAGGACGCCGCGGACGCCTGACGTGCTGGCACGGGCGCGGTCGATCCCGACCTGGCAAGTGACCCTGGGGGTGGCCCTGCTGGGTCTCGGCTTCCTCATCGCCGCGCAGCTTGCGGCCGAGGCGCCGCGCGTCCGCTACACGACCCAGGAGCGGACGCCGCTCATCGAGACGGCGACCGGCTTGCAGGCGCAACAGGAGGAGCTGAAGGCGAAGATCCTGGACCTGCGCGATCAGATCGGGGTCATCGAGCAGGCCGGCACCGGGTCGGCTGAACTCGTGGGCGCCTTGAACGACCAGCTCCTGAAGGCCCGCATCGCGGCCGGGTTGATCCCGCTGACCGGCACAGGCATCGTCCTGCAGCTCGAAGACTCACTGCGGCCCGTCACGGATGGCACCAGCCAGTCGGACTATCTGGTCACGGCGTTGGACATCCGAACGGCCGTCGCCGAGCTCTGGCTGGCCGGGGCGGAGGCGGTCGCGGTCAACGGTGAGCGGGTCACGCCGACGACGGCCATCATCGATATCGGCAGCTCCGTCCTGGTCAACTCCGCCTATCTCGCGCCGCCGTTCCGCCTCACCGCCCTGGGTCCGTCGGACCTGTACGCGCGCCTGAGCGCCTCGCCCGGGTTCGTGGAACTGGTCCGGGCCCGCGCGGATGGGTATGGGATACGGCTCTCCTTCGCCGAGCCGCAGACCGTGGACATCCCCGCGTTCGCCGGCACGATCACGCTGCGCTACGCCAGACCGCTGCCATCCTCGAGTCCGGGCAACTGACGATGCAGCGACGTCGCAACCAGCTGTCCATCGCCGCGGTGCTGTTCGTCCTCGGCATGCTGGTCGTCGTCCAGCTTCGAGCACAGACCGCGGGCTCCCCGCTGGCGCAGCTCTCCTCCCAGGATCTGACCGTTCTGGTCGCCAACCTCAATGGTCGGAACGACCAGCTCCGCCGGGAAGTCGCCAACCTGGAGCGCGATCTGGCGTCGTTGAGTGCCGGCGAGGATCGCGGCGCGATCTCGCTCGACGACCTGCGCGCGGAGCTGGGCCGCGTGCGCGCGTATGCCGGCCTGGATCCCGTGGTGGGTAGCGGAGTCAGCCTGATCGTGGAAGGGCCGATCGATGGAGCCGGTCTGGAGGACCTGATCAACGAGCTCCGCAACGCCGGCGCTGAGGCGATCATGATCGCGGGCGTTCGCGAGGTCCCTGGTCTGGTCGTCGGTGGGGGGCCGGGCGAACTGACGCTGGACGGTGGCTTCCTGGACGGCCCGGTCGAACTCGCCGCGATCGGCGCTCCAGACAAGCTGACGGGCTCGCTGACGCGATCGGGTGGTGTCATCGCCCAGCTTGCTGCGACGCGGCCGGACGTCGTCGTCACGGTCACGCCGATGGATCGCCTGGAGCTGCCGGCGACGCTCCAGGACCTGGTTCCGACCCATGGTCGCCCGCGCCTTTGATACCCTGCCCGCCCATGGCAGACCCCGGGCCCACCACGTTCCTGCTGGGCGACGTCGTCAAGCTGGCGAAGCCGCACCCGTGCGGTGGCGACACGTGGCAGCTGGATCGCCTTGGCGCCGATCTTGGACTGCGCTGCCAGTCGTGCGGTCGGCATGTCATGTTGGAGCGCTCCGTCGTCGAGCGGCGTCTCGTGGGCTTTTCGTCGCGCGGTGACGCGGCCCTGACCGCGGCGATCGCACCAGTCCCATCGAGTGACCGGCCGTGAGCGAGGACGAGCGGTTCTCCGAAGAGACGGTCGTCGAGGCGGCCGCACCGACGACCTCGACCGTCTTCCGCAATTCGGCCTTTGTTCGACTGTGGTCCGCCCAGGCGGCGACACAGATCGGCGGGAACATGGTCCTGTACGGTCTGACCGTCATCGTCGTGAACTCGACGTCGTCCAACACGCCGGTCAGCCTGCTGCTGCTGACCTTCCTCGTGCCTGCGGTCCTGTTCTCCGCGGTCGCCGGTGTCTACGTGGACCGGTTCGATCGCCGGGTGATCCTCGTGGGCACCAATTTCCTGCGTGGATTGGCCATGGTCGGGCTGTACCTGGTCGGCGAGAACCTGGTGGCCATCCTCGCCCTGAACATCTTCATCTCGACGGTCACGACGTTCTTCGCTCCGGCGGAGGCGGCGATGATCCCGGCGATCGTCGACAAACGGCAACTGCTCTCGGCCAACGGCGTTTTCACGCTCACCCTTAACGCCGCGTTCGCGCTCGGGTTCGCCCTGCTGGGGCCGCTGGTCGTCAACGTGGCCAGCCCGGAGGCCCTGATCCTGATCGTCGCGGCGCTGTACCTCCTGGCGGCCGCGTTCTGCTTCACGCTGCCGAAGTCGCCTCCGCCCGAGCGCGATCCGAGTGCCGGAGACGCCGGGGCCGCCGCAGGCGAGACGATCGCCCAGTTACGCGAGGGCCTGTCGTTCATCCGGGGTCATCGCGCGATCACGTGGTCGCTCATCTACCTGGGGATCGCCGCATCACTCGTCGGGGTGCTGGGCGTCCTTGGTCCGGAGTTCGCGCGTGAATCCCTTGGTCTGAGCACCAAGGACTTCGTGGTCGTGGTCCTGCCACTTGGGTTCGGCGTCGTCACCGGCGTGCTCCTGCTCAATTCGTACGGTCGATACCTCCATCGCCGCCGCGTCATCGAGTTCGGCCTGATGGGCCTGGGCCTCGGACTGGCCGCGCTGTCCGGCGCTGGGCCGATCAGCCGCCTGCTCCAGCGCGCGGATGGGCCGGGAGGCTTGGACCTCTCGGCGATCACGTCGCTGCTGGCTGTCGTCGTCGTCATCGCGCTGGTCGCGGGTATCGCCTATGCCTTCGTGGCCATCCCGTCACAGACGCAACTCCAGGAGGACCTGCCGGAGGACGTCCGGGGTCGGGTCTTCGGCATCCTGAATATGCTCGTATCGGTCGCGAGCTTCCTGCCCATCATCATCGCCGGGGCGATCTCTGACGTGGTCGGCACGACGACGGTCATCCTCCTCGTCGCCGTCGTGACGTTCATCGCCGGTCTGGCGTCGTTCACGATGCGCGGACCGCTGCTGCCGACCGATGCGCAGGCAGATCCGCGTGCCATGGATCCGATCGCCGCCGCCCTGGGCGCAGACCGACCGGCCTGGTCCGGCCGGGAGCGCCGCGCCGCGCCCGCGCGGCCTGCACCGACCGCACCCACCGTCTCGGAGGCGTCGCCCATCGAGCATGCCGGTCCGTCCGATCCGACAGACCGGGACTGACCAAGGGTGCCCCTCGACGCGCTGATCACGGGGCGCATCGCCACCCTGGCTGGAGATGCGGGGTTCGGTTGGGTGGAGGCGCTTGGGTTACGGGACGGACGCGTCGCTTTCGCCGGGAACGCGGTGGATCTGGAGACGCGGGCGGATCCGCACACTCAGCGGATCGAGCTCGAGCCTGGCGAGGTGGCCATCCCGGGGCTGACCGACGCCCACCTTCACCTGGCCCAGGCTGCCCTGGCGACTCGCCACCTGGACCTCACGACCAGCCCGACGCTCGCGGATGGGCTGCGCCGCATCACGGCCGCGCACGGGGGGCGTCCGGCGAGCGATCCAGAGGCATGGCTCCAGGGCCATGGCTGGGATTCGGACCGATGGGGAGGCTGGCCGACGGCCGCTGTCCTGGAGGCCGCGGCCCCGGGTCGGCGGATCGCGCTGTGGGCCCATGACCATCACTCGTTATGGGTCAGTCCGGCGGCCCTGCGGGCGGCAGGGATCTCAGGGGACACCAGGGACCCATCAGGCGGGATCGTCCGACGTGGCGACGACGGGGAGCCCGCCGGCGTCCTGCACGACGCGGCGGCCCGTCTGGTCACGGTCCACATCCCCCTGGAGGGCGACGCCGACCTGATGTCTGCGCTCATCTCGGTCGGGCACGAGCTGGTCGGTCTGGGCATCGTCGCGGTCCACGATCCGGGGCCCCTCGTGCCCGATCCCGATCTCGCTTTCTCGTTCCCGGCCTACGCGCAGCTGTCGGATGCCGGCCGGCTGCCGGTCCGGGTCCATGCGTGCCTGCGCGACGATGCCCTGGATACGGCCCTGGCCGGTGGCCTGCGCAGCGGCGACATCCTGGGCGCCGACCCGGCCGGGCGCGCGCGGGTGGGTTGGCAGAAGTGCTTCGCCGATGGCTCCATGGGCTCGCGCACGGCGCGCCTCCTTGACGACATCGAACCCGAACCTGGTCGGCCTTTGCCACAGGACCAGCGCCGAGGCCTGTGGATGACGGACCCGGATGTCCTTGGATCGCTCGTCACACGGGCCGTCGAAGGCGGTATCGCTACGCAGATCCACGCGATCGGCGACGCGGCAGTTCGCACAGCGCTGGACCTGTTGGTGCCGGTGGGCGGTCGACTCCGGCCGATGCCGCGTGTCGAGCACGTGCAGATGCTCCATCCCGACGATCGATCAAGGTTCGCCGCGGGCCGCGTCGCCGCCAGTGTCCAGCCGGTCCATCTCGGGACGGACGCCGCCGGCGCGCGGCGGCTCTGGGGCGATCGCGCGGAGGCCCGTGGCTACACGTGGGGTTCCTTGGCGCGGACCGGTGCCGTGGTCGCCTTCGGGACCGATGCGCCCATCGAGCCCATCGATCCATGGCCCGGCATCGCCCAGGCCGTGACGCGACTCGATGGGCGCTGGGCGGCGGGGACACCGGCATTCGGACCGGACCAGGCGCTGACGCTTGACCGCGCCCTGCGGTCGGCCTGTGTAGATCCGGCGATCTCCGCCGGCGAGACGGATCGCGGCCGTCTGGTCGTCGGGCACCGGGCGGACATCGTCGTCCTGTCCGCAGATGTCCTCACCGAGCCCGTCGAACCGGGTGGGCCGCTCGAGTCGGCCCGACCCACGATGGTCCTGATGGACGGACGGGTCGTCTTCGAGGCCTGACGAGGCTACGACGGTCCTGCTGCGCGGGTCCGGCGCATCAGGGTCAGGCCGGGACGACGCTTCCGGGCGCGTCCAGCTCCCGGCGCGCGTCGGCGAACAGTCCGTTGAGGATCCGCGAGGTGGAGGGAAATGCGTGGATGGTCTCCGCCAGGAGGTCCAGCGGCACGCGCGCCCTGATGGCGAGGACGCACTCGTGGATGGCCGCCGACGCGTCCGGGCAGGCCATCGCTGCGCCCACGAGTTCGCGCGTCCCACGGTCCACCACGACCGTGATGTGGCCGAACCGGGCCTCGACGCCATAGCCGCGCGCACTCGTGGCGAAGTCAGCGACAAGTTCGAAGGCGTCCACACCGGCCTCGCGCGCGGCTTCGACCGTCACGCCGACGAACGCGGCCTCCGGTTCCGTGTAGGTCGCTCGCGGCAGCGCCCGATAGTCCGGCACGATCGTCTCGCCACGAGCCATCCGGACCGCCAGCTCGCCCTGGTAGTGGGCCTGATGGGTGTGCAGCTCCGGGCCGGCCGGGTCGCCGACGATCCACAGGCCGTCCGCGATGCGAAGGCGGCCATCGCGCGGGAACGGCGTCCGCCCGGTCGTATCGATGTCGTAGTGCTCCAGTCCGAGGTCCTCGATGGGAAACGTCCGCCCGACCGCGAGCAAGATGGCGTGGCCGTCCGCCGTCGAGCCGTCGTCGAGGACGATCCGATGCGCACCATCGACCCCACCGCCCGCCTCGGCCCGGACCGCCCTGACACCCAGGCGCACGGTCACGCCGGCCGCCTCGAGCAAGGCCAGGATCACCCCCGAATTCCGCGGATGGTCGGTCGGCGACAGCCGCGGGCCGGACTGGACGATGGTGGTGGGTACATCGAACCGGGCATAGACCTGGGCCAACTCGCAACCGGTCGGTCCGCCACCCAGCACGAGCAGGCTCCTGGGCAGCGTCCGGGCGAGCGTCGCCTCGCGGTTCGTCCAGTACGGGACGGCCTCGATGCCCTCAAGAGTCGGGACCTTGGACGTCGACCCGACGGCGACGATGACGTCGCGTGCCTTGATCGTGTGTGTGGCGCCATCGTGGGCGATCTCGACCACGCCGCGGCCGACGATTCGAGCCTGGCCCCGGTACACGGAAGCTCCGGCACCTTCCAGGCCCCGGACGTGCCCGGAATCGTCCGGTTCGGCGGCCTCGGGCGCCCGGTTGACCATGTAGTCGCGTCGCGCGGACGCCCGCGCCCAGTCGTACGTCGCCGGGTTGGCGGCGTGTCGGGCCGCACCGTTGAGGAGCGACTTGGACGGCAGGCAGCCGATGTGCGGACAGCTGCCCCCGAACCACTCGCGATCGATGATGGCCACCTTCGCGCCGAGTTCGCGCGCCTTGTAACTCGCCGCCTCGCCGGCCGGTCCGGCTCCGATGATCGCGAAGTCCACGTCCGTCATCTCGTTGGTCACTCTGTCCCTCCCAATGCCGTGTCACGTTGGCGTCGTGCTTCGTAGGCCAGGACGGCCGCCGAGATCGAGACGTTCAGGCTGTCGGTTGCACCGGCCATCGGGATCCGCACGGGCGTCACGTCCGGACTGTGCCAGGCGGCTGTCAGGCCGTCAGCCTCGGCTCCCAGGACGATCGCGATGGGTCCGGTCAGGTCCGCGTCGGTGTAGGCGAGCGGCGCGTCCACGCGGGCCGTGACGATCCGGACCCCGGCCCCGCGCAGCCAGGTCACGACGTCGGCCGTGGGGGCGGCCGCGAGCGGCAGTCCGAAGATCGTGCCGGCGCTCGCGCGGATCGCGTTCGGGTTGTAGAGGTCCGTGCCGGGCGACGCCGCCACGACCGCGTCGACGCCGGCGCCATCGGCCGTACGCAGGACCGCGCCGACGTTGCCGGGCTTCTCGACTCCTTCGATGACCAGGATGAGGGCATCCGGCGGCAGGGTCAGGTCGGCCAGCACCGTCGACGGCGTTCGAACGACCAGCACCAGACCCTCGGCACGCCCACCGAACGCGACCCGCTCGAAGACGGTCTCGCTGACCGACGTGACCGGGGCACCCGAAACGACGAGACGGTCGAAGGCGACGCGCGCGTCGGCACCGGCCAGGAGGCGCTCGCACACGAACGCCTCGGTCACGACGACGCCGGCCTCGAGCGCCCGGCGCACCTCGCGAGCGCCATCGACGACTGTCAAGCCGGTTGCTTCGCGCGCTCGTCGCTCGCGCAGCGCGACCACGGCCTTGACCCGGGGATTGACCGTGCTCGTGATGACCGGGGCCGTATCCATAGCGCCCATCATGCCGAACCGGCGCACCGGGCGAAGGCGCCAAGCTCCAGGCGGCGCCCGTCAGCGGTATCAAGGCCAAGCTCGCCGGTCTCGAGGCTCGGCCCTGGTAGCCGCATCGCCCGGGCCAACAGTACGCCCGATCCATCGGCATCCAGCCAGGGCGAGTGTCCCGTCAGCAGGACGAACCCGCCCGACTCGACGATCGCGCTACAGGCCGTGAGCAGCGGGTCCAGGTCCGCCTCGATGCGCCAGGCCTTGCCACCGGAGCCGTGTCCATACGACGGCGGATCCAGCACCAGGCCGTCATAGGTACGTCCGCGACGCGCTTCGCGGTCCACGAACGCGCGGACGTCGTCCACGATCCAGCGGATCGGCGCGTCGTCAAGGCCGGCAAGCGCTGCGTTCCGCCGTGCCCACGTGACCGACGGCCTGGCCGCATCAACGTGCGTGACTTCCGCGCCGGCCGCTGCCATCGCGAGCGTCGCGAGACCCGTGTACGCGAAGAGGTGGAGCACGGACGACGTCTTGCCGTCGGCCGCCCGGTATCGGACGCGGTCGCGCAGCCAGGGGAGCATCTCGACATGTTCCGGAAAGAGGCCCACCTGCCCGGCTTCGGTCGGTCGCAACTCCATCGTCACACCCTCGACCGCGACGACCCACGGCCCGAGGTCGACCGGGCCAGTCCAGCCGCCGTCCCGATCGAACCGCAGGTCCGCGTCGCGCCATGCGTCCGGCGACCGCCTTGCCCCGAACGCGCCTGGTTGCGGCCGATCGACGAGTCGCTCCCCGAAGCGCTCCAGCCGCGCTGCGTCGCCGAAGTCTTCCAGGACGACCACATCCGACGCCGTCGTCGAGCGGTCGCGCGAGTCGCTGGTATCGGAGCTGGTCACGGTCGGATGATGAGGCCGGGCGCTCGTCTGCGTTGTCGGTCCGGTAGAGCCGCAGTATGATGCCGGTCGCCGCCGCCTCCGGTTCGACCCGGCCACGGATCCATCGCGGGATGTGGAACACCCGTGAGCCAATGGGTTCGAGATCGGGAAGGCAAGGAGCGGCGACGTAACGAAGCCCACGGCGTTCTGCGTCGTGGGCCTTGTTATGCCCGGGCGAGGGACGCCGTGCGAGGTTTGGCTGGAACCGGACGTGATGGTGCCGACAGGCTAGTCGAGTGAGGCAAGGCCCGACCAGATGGCTCGGGCTGGAGGCTGGGCAAAGCCGCTGCAGAACGCCCAAGATCCGCGCCATGAAACATCCGGGCCGCTCGGACGTTCTTCCTCCCGGATGCCGGATCTGATGAGGCCCAGTCTCGTCGAGGTCGAAGGGGCTGCGGCGACGAGTCCGTTCGATGGCCACGCTGCGGTCATCGCGGCATTCGAGGCGTATCACGGCGAGCTCTACACCTTCCTGCGTCGTTCGACTCGGGACGACGCCGCCGCGGAGGATCTGTTGCAGGAAGCGTTCGTTCGACTGACCCGAGAGGCCGATGCGGGCCGGACCCCGGAGAACATGCGGGCCTGGCTGTACCGGGTCGCATCGAACCTCGCGATCAGCCGCGGGCGGCGTCGGACGACCGCCCTGGCGTGGATGAACCGGTATGGCCGGGCGTCGGAACCCGTGACCGAGTCGACGGAATCGATCGTGCTGGGACGAGTCCGCACGGCCGGCCTTGAAGCCGCGATGGCGGCACTCCCGGCCGACGCGAGGGCGGCCCTCCTGCTGTCCGCGGAAGGGTTCAGCGGCGAGGAGATCTCGGCGGCGATCGGCCGCAGCCACGGTGCGACGAGGACCCTGCTGACGCGTGCCCGAATGCGGGTCCGCCTCGAGCTGGAACGATCGGGAGTCGATCGATGACGACGACCCACGACGAGTACCTGGAACTCGCGGCCGCCGGCTTCGACTTCCACCTCAGCCCGGCTGAGCGCACGTCGCTCGACACGCACCTCAGCGGCTGCATCCCCTGCCGGCGACGCGTGGCGGCCCTGGCCGCCGATCAGCGCGCGATCGGGCAGCTGCCGGCCTACGCGCTGTCACCGGCCGGTGTCGCGCGGGTGCGCAAGCGGTCCGGGACGGCAAGTCGCAGCTCCATCTCCGCCATGCGTCTCATCGCGATCGCGGCGATGCTCGCCCTGCTCGCGGGGGCGGCGATCACGGTCGGGAGCGCGATGCTGCGGCGTGACCGGGACTTGAACCTGATCGCCGTCGTGCCGAGCCCGATCGTGCCGAGCCCGATCGTGCCGAGCCCGATCGTGCCGAGCCCGACGACGTCGGTACCACCCGCTCCGACGGGCGTGACGCCGTCGGGCGGCTACGCCGCGAACACGATCGTGGAGGTGGTCGTGACGGATCTCCGGGTCCGGACGGCCCCGACCGTGGATGACACCAAATCCGCCAAACTGGAACCCCTCCTCGGCACGGGCACCCAGTTACGCGTGATCGAGGGACCCGTGAACGCAGACGGGTACGACTGGTATCTCGTGCAGGCGATCGGCCTGCCCCATCGAGGCTGGGTGGCGGCGGCGGACCATGACGGCGCGCCGTGGGTGGAGGACCTGGCGATCGCCGCGTCACCGACGCCGTCGTTCTCCGCGGAGGAAGCGGCCCTCGTCGCCGGGCTTCGACGCGATGCAGCTGTCAGGTGCGCCCCTCGCCGAAGCCAGCTGCCGGCGCTCGCGATCGCGGGCGTCGAATGTCGCGTGAGCGATCAGCTGGTCGCGCGCGTCGGTGTCTATCGGTTCCGGGACGCCCAGGACGCCGCGACGACCTACCTGGAACGACTGGCCTCCTACGGTATCGATCCGACGATGGGGGACTGCGGCGCGGGGACCGATGGCGACGCCGCCTGGGCGCCGGGCGACGGCAGCGCCTCCGCGGACGGGACCACGATCCAGTTCGGCGGCACGGGGCCCTGGGCGGTCGGCCGCTCCGGGTGTTACGTCGATGAGAACGGAGTCGCCAACGTGCGCGCGACCTGCGGTGCCACGTATGTGGGTGTCCTGGGTGCCGCCGCAGACCTGGCGGCGCTCCGGGCGTGGGCGTGGTCGGCGCCGGGAGGCCCGGTCGGCACCGGCGCGCCACCAGGGATCTGTGCGTCAGGTTCCTGACCGCCCGTTCGATCGGCTTCGCGGGTGACGGGCCCCGGGGCGTCTGGTAGATTCACCCCACCGATGAGGACCCTTCGCGGGCCGGCTCGGTGAAGCGGGCGGCTAGCTCAGCTGGTTAGAGCACTTGCTTGACATGCAAGAGGTCACTGGTTCGAGTCCAGTGTCGCCCACCACAGCACGAAGACAGCGTCGAGCGGGACGCACCTCGCGGAGCACCGATCCACAGAGAGCCGGGACGTGGCTGGAAGCCCGGCGATCAGACCCCGAGGCACCACCCGTGAGCGGCCGGAGAACCGGCCCGGGCGTCGCCCGTTATCGCGACCCCAGAGCGCGCAGGCTGAACCTGCGAAGGCGGGTGGGACCGCGGGAGTGAACCTCTCGTCCTGTCGATGGGCGAGGGGTTTCGTGATTCTCCGGAGGCAGCACCATGAGTGACGAGCGAGAGCAGGGCGAGGACGAGATCCTCGAGGCGCCAGACCGCGGTTCGGCGGACGAGCTCCTGGACGCAGGCGCGCAGGACGAGCTTGGAGCGATGCGCCACTCGACGGCCCATGTGATGGCCGAGGCGGTCATGGATCTGTTCCCGGGCACGAAGCTGGGCATCGGGCCGGCCATCCGCGACGGCTTCTACTACGACTTCCTCCTGCCGCGGGCACTCACCCCAGACGATCTCGCGGCCATCGAGGCACGGATGGCGGAGAGCGTGGCGGCGGGCCACGCGTTCGTCCGCTCGGAGCTGCCACCCGACGAGGCTCGCGCCTTCCTCGTCGAGCACGATCAGCCCCTCAAGGTGGAGATCCTGGACGACCTGGAGGCGAAGTCCGCTGCGGCCGGCGTCGCGATGCCAGCCACGACCTTCTATCGGCAGGGACCATTCATCGACCTGTGCCGCGGCCCGCACGTGGAGTCCACGGACCGGATCGGGCCGTTCAAGCTGTTGTCTGTGGCCGGCGCCTACTGGCGCGGCGACGAGAAGCGATCGATGCTCCAGCGGATCTACGGCACGACCTGGGCCACCCAGGAAGACCTGGACCAGTTCCTCTGGCGGCGCGACCAGGCGAAGCTGCGTGACCATCGACGGCTCGGCGTCCAGCTGGACCTGTTCAGCTTCCACGACGTCAGCCCGGGCTCGGCGTTCTGGCATCCCAAGGGCCAGAAGCTATGGCGGACGCTGGAAGGTGCGATGCGCGAGGCGCAGGACCGTCGCGGCTACCAGGAGGTGGCGACGCCGATCCTCGTCAGCAAGAAGCTCTGGGAGCAGTCCGGCCACTGGGACCACTACCGCGACAACATGTTCCTGATCGAGTCGGAGGAGCAGACCTTCTCTCTGAAACCGATGAACTGCCCTGAGAGCACGTTCATCTACCGCACCAAGGTCCGCTCGTATCGCGACCTGCCACTGCGCTTCAGCGAGTTCGGACGGCTCCATCGCAACGAGCGCTCGGGCGCGCTGTCCGGGTTGACGCGTGTCCGTCACTTCGTCCAGGACGACGCGCACGTCTACGTCCGCCCGGACCAGATCGGCGACGAGATCACCGCGATGCTCGGCGAGGTCCAGGAGGCATACGGCTGGTTCGGGCTTGAGCCTCGCTTCGCATTCGCGACGCGACCGGACGATGCCCTGGGCGACCTGGAGACGTGGGAGCGAGCCGAGAGCCTCATCCGCGAGGCCCTGGACCGGGCCGGCGTCACCTACGCCCACAAGCCCAGGGACGGGACGTTCTACGCCCCCAAGATCGATATCTACATCGATGACGCTCTTGGCCGTGAGTGGCAGATGGCCACCATCCAGGTCGACCTGATGATGGTCCCGGAGCGGTTCGACCTGCACTACACCGACGAGAATGGCGAGCCGCAGCGACCGATCTGCATCCACCGCGCGATCCTCGGGTCGCTCGAGCGATTCATCGGGATCCTCGTGGAGCACTTCGCCGGCGCCTTCCCGCTGTGGGTCGCACCAGTGCAGGCCGTGATCATCCCGATCGCCGATCGACACGTGGACGCGGCCGGTGACCTGGCGGCCGTCATGCGGTCGCGCGGCCTGCGGGTCGAAGTCGACGGATCGGATAACCGCATGCAGAACAAGATCCGGCTCGCGCAAGGCCAGAAGGTCCCGTACATGGTCGTGCTTGGGGACCGTGAAGTCGAGGCCCGAGAGGGCACGCTTCGGCGTCGTGGTGCCGAGAAGGGCGAGCCACAGGAGACGCTCGGGTGGGAGGTCCTCGCCGCCCGTCTGGCCGAGGAGTCGCGCGCTCGTTCGATCTAGCGCCTATGGGCGGTGGCGCGCCGGGACGGTCGTCGGCCTGTACGGAATGGCGATGCCGTGGACCGCGGCCATCCCGGCCATATACAGAGCTGAGACCCTCGAGTACCGTAGGCCGCGGGTCGGCCAGAGTCGCCGACAGCAGCCCGGACCCCATGACCACTGCACGAACGCCCATCCGCCTGGTGTCCCTGGTCCTGCTTGCGGTCCTCGCCACCGGCTGCGGAGCAGTTCCGGCTCCGGCCGCGACGGCGGGCTCGAGCGGTACGGCGCCGACAACGTCCTCCGGCGCCGTCGCGGAACCATCTATTCCTGTCCTCGATCTGGTCGATCCGGCAGGCTCGGTCTCGGCCGCCGAGGTCGCGCTGCGACAGGAGGTTCGCGAGCGAGCTGATCTCGTGAACCTGGGCCCCGGGGCGCCTGACCTTGTCGCCGCGATGGACGCGTCGGCTGCCCGGGCGATCACCAAGCTCCGCGTCGATGTGGGCGCGCCGGGCCTGACCGGGCAAATCGCTGCGATCGGACCGCTCGCGCCGTCGCCAGGGACGAATTCATGGACCGTCTTCGGAACCCTGCTATCGGTTCTTGGTCAGCTCGCGGGAGTGCCCGAATCCGCCACGGTCGTAGCGCCAGTCGAGACGATCGAGATCGACGGGAACACCGGGACCATCACGACCACCACCACCCTGAAATCTGCCGTCAGCGGTAGCCAATTGAGCGTGGACATCACGATGAAGGCCAAGGGTCAGGTCGTCGACCGTGCGACGGGTGCCCTCCTGTACGGCATCGACAGCATCGTCAGCGGCCACATCGACGTCGACTTCTGTCCGGACGTCAGCGGCAGGTCAGCCGCCAACGTCAAGCTGACCTCCAGCGAGATCTACGCGCAGGGCGGCGCAAGCGGGAGCAGCTCGAAGGGCGTCTCCAGCGAGTTCGCCGGTACGGTCACGATCACGGTCGGGGACGACGCGAACATCCTCCGGGTCGAAGGGACGCAGCAGGGCTCCGAGGACGCGAAGGGCGGCGTTAGCCCACCCGGCGGCGGTGATGCCGAGCTGACGGCATCCACCCGTACCATGACCGACACGATCGCGAACGACGGGGACGGCAACCGGCTGGCCGGCGTACCGCGGTCGATCACCCTCGGTGGCGAAGGCAGTACTCCAGCCGAGCAGGCAAGGATGATCGGCAACACGGTGGTCTTCGTCGAGACGATGGTCATGGCGGCCGCCAAGGAAGCCGAGAAGCTGTGGCGAGGCGGGAAGTGCGTGGAGTTGATCGTCGATCCCGACAGCGGAGACGTCCGGGCGAACGAGGTCACCAGCGTCTCGGCCACGCTCAAGCACAAGATCGACAAGAGCGAACTGAACAAGCCGGTCGAGGCGACCTTCAGCGGCAAGCAGTCGCTCGATCCGCCCAGCGGCAAGCAACCCGCGCCTGCGACCGTCTCGCACACGGCCGGCCCCGAGCAGGGTGACACCGGTACGATCGCCTTCCGGTCCGTCTCGAACCGGGGCATCGCGGAGCGGACCGTGACCTACACGGTCGGCGCGGCCGGCTGGACCACGAACGCCGACACGCCACTCGGCCAGATCCGTGGCCTCAAGTGCGACGGCGTCGATGGCAAGTGGATCGTGAAGGGCGTGGAGCAGTTCGGTGGCGGGACGATCTCGACCCTATGGACGATCACGATCGATGAGGCGACGCTGGCCGGTAGGTATACCCACCTCAAGGTGCAGAAGATCCCCCCGTCGCGGGTGACCAGCGACCAGGCCGGCACGGCGCACGTCATGAAGAACGCGGACGGCTCGGTCACGATGACGACGGACGCGGCGAAGATCACCCTGTCGACGACGGATGCGTTCGGGAACGCCTTCACGGTCACCATCGATGGCGCCGGCCGGAGATTCTTGTGGGAGGCCGCCGCGCCAGGTCAGTGCCCCTAGGCCGGTTCGCGCGGGGCTGAACCGGCGCGACCGGCGCGGCCGATCGTCGGTGCGATTGCTGCCCCGGAGTGGCCTATGCTATTCTCCCGCTTCGGCCGGAACGGGGTCGTCGTGACGCCGCGCCAGTCGAACGGACTGCCAGAAGAAGGGGCCAACCATCAGCCGAGACCTGCGTGTCAATCAGATGATCCGGATCCCACAGGTGAGGGTCGTCGACGAAGAGGGTGCACAGCTGGGTGTCATGCCCACGCCGAAAGCGCTCGAGATGGCGCAGGAGCGAGGCCTGGACCTCGTCGAGGTCGCACCGATGGCAGCGCCACCGGTGGTCAAGTTCCTTGACTTCGGGCAATACAAGTACGAGCTCACCAAACGCGAGAAGGAAGCGAAGCGCAAGCAGCGGTCGGTGACCTTCAAGGAAGTCCGCCTCTCACCCAAGATCGGGGTAGGGGACTTCGATACGAAGGTCCATCGAGCGATCGAGTTCCTCGAAGATGGTGATCGGATCAAGGTGACCGTCCGTTTCCGCGGACGCGAGCTGACCCATCCGGAACTGGGACGGAACCTTCTGTCGCGGTTCGTGGACCGGGTCAAGGACCACGGGGTCGCGGAACGAACGCCGCTCCTCGAGGGCAAGTCGATGCACATCACGATGGCGTCGCTGCACAAGCCGAAGGAACATCCGACGAACTCACGGGTTGATGCAGTGGCTGAGCCGGTGACGGTTCAGGCGGCACCGGCCACGGCGGTCGCGGAGGTTGTTGAAGCAGTCGCCGAAGCGCCCGAGGTCGCGACAGCGGCGCCCGAGCCGATAGCGGTGCCCGAGCCGACCGAACGACCCGCGCCAGAGCCGAAGGCGGCCCCGGCGGCCAAACGGAAGACCGAGACCGCACCGGCGTCGGAGCCGGTGACCACTGGAGAGTGAGATCAGGTGCCTAAGATCAAAAGCCACAAGGCGGCGCAGAAGCGCATCGGTGTGACCGGGAGTGGCAAGTTCATCCGCGTCAAGGCGTGGAGCGGCCATCACCTCGAGATCAAGTCGTCACGCCGCACCCGCCGCTACGCCGGCAAGGCCGTGATCGGCCCCGAACACGCCAAGCAGGTCCGTCGCCTGCTCCCGTACCTCTAGGAGCGCTCAGTCATGGCACGAGTCAAGCGGGGCGTTACGGCCCACAAGCGCCACAAGCGCCTCCTCCAGGACGCCGAAGGCCGACGCGGCACGCGGTCGCGCCTGATCAAGCCGGCGCGCGAAGCCCTGCTGCACGCCCTCGCCTATGCGACGCGCGACCGCAAGCAGCGCAAGCGCCAGATGCGCCAGCTCTGGATCGTCCGGATCAACGCCGCGACGCGCCAGAACGGCCTGACCTACGGCCAGTTCATCGCGGGCCTCAAGAAGGCCGACGTCGTCATCGATCGCAAGATCCTGGCCGACCTCGCCATCCGTGACAGCGCGACCTTCGGCCGGATCGTCGAGCTGGCCAAGGGCGCCTGACCCGGGCCGGCCGCGGCCACCGATCGACGCCAAGACGCCCGTGGACCTGTCGGACCTGACGCGCGACCTCGAGTCGCTGCAGGCGTCTTCCCTTGCCGCCATCGCGGCAAGCCAGGATGTGGCCACGCTGGAAGCCCTTGAGCTCGAGGTCCTCGGCAAGAAGGGACGCCTGACCGGGATCCTGCGCGGGATCGGGGGGCTGGCGGCCGACGATCGGCCACGCGTGGGCGCCGTCGCCAACCAGGTCCGGAGCGCCATCGAAGCCGCGCTCGCCGTGCGCGGGTCCGCCGTGCGCGGGTCCGCCCTGAGCGACCGCCTCGCCAGCGAGACCGTCGACATCACCACGCCCGCCCGGCCGATCCGGCGCGGCACGCTCCACCCCATCAACGAAACCATCGCCGAGATCGCGGCCATCTTCGGGCAGTTCGGGTTCGTGACCTACGAAGGTCCCGAGATCGAGGACGACGTCCACAACTTCCAGATGCTCAACATCCCGCCTGATCATCCGGCGAGGGACCTGTGGGACACGCTCTACGTGGACGTCGATGGTCAGCTGTTGCGCACACATACGTCGCCCGGTCAGATCCACGTCATGCACACGGAGCAGCCGCCGATCCGGGCGCTCCTGCCCGGCCGTTGCTTCCGCTACGAGTCGATCGACGCCAGCCACGCCTCCGAGTTCTTCCAGGTGGAGGGCCTGATGGTGGACGAGGCCACGACGCTGGCCGATCTCAAGGGCCTGCTGGACCAGTTCGCCAAGGCGATGTACGGCGCCGACAAGCGGACCAGGTTCCGCCCTGGCTACTACCCCTTCACGGAGCCCTCTGTGGCCTTCGACGTCGAGTGCCTCGTCTGTGGCGGGTCCGGTTGTCCAGCCTGCTCGCGGTCGGGCTGGATGACGATCCTGGGCGCGGGGATGGTCCACCCGGTCGTGTTGCAGTTCGGTGGCCTGGATCCGGAGCGCTACCAGGGCTTCGCGTTCGGCATGGGCGTGGAGCGCATCGCGAACCTGCGCCACTCGGTCGGCGATCTGCGCCTGTACATGGAGAACGACCTGCGGTTCCTGGAGCAGTTCCGATGAGAGTCCCGCTGCGCTGGCTGCGCGACCATGTGGACGTGGATCTGGACCCGGCCGTGCTGGCAGAGCGCCTGACGCTGCTCGGCATGGAAGTCAAGGGAATCGAGGCGTGGGGCGCCGATTGGCGGAACGTCGTGGTCGGGGAGCTGCTCAGCGTCGAGAAGCATCCGCGCGCCGACCGCTTGTCGCTGACCCGCGTGACCGTCGGGGCGGGCGAGGTGCTCGAGATCGTCTGCGGCGCGACGAACATCGCAGTCGGTCAGCGGGTCCCCGTGGCGCTGCCCGGCGCCATCCTGCCCGGCGATCGCCGCATCGAGCGCACCGAGAAGATGGGCGTCACGAGCAACGGGATGCTGTGCTCGGGCGATGAACTGGGGCTCACCTCGGACGCGGACGGGATCCTCATCCTCCCGGCCGACACGGCCATCGGCGTGGGTCTGACGGAGCTCTACGGCGACACCGTGCTGGACGTGGATGTCAAGCCGAACCGTGGTGACGCCCTCTCGATCGTGGGCCTGGCCCGCGAGGTCGCGGCCCTGACCGGCGTTCCACTGCGCTACCCGTCCTGGGACGTCGTCGAGACCGGGCCGGCGGTCGAGGAACGCCTCCACATCGACGTCCAGGAGCCCGACCTGTGCCCCCGATTCGTCGGTCGCTGGGTGGGCGGCGTGACCGTGGGACCGTCGCCCGACTGGGTCCAGATGCGCCTGCAGGCCGCCGGGATGCGGCCGATCAGCAACGTGGTCGACGCCAGCAATTACGTCATGGTGGAGCTGGGCAAGCCGATCCATACGTTCGATGCCTCCGCGGTCCGCGACGGGCGGATCACGGTGCGCCGTGCGAGGCCCGGCGAGCGCCTGGAGACGCTGGATCACGTGGATCGCGTCCTGGACCCTGACACGCTCGTCATCGCCGATGCGGATGGCGCCGTCGGGATCGCCGGGATCATGGGCGGCAGCGCCTCCGAGATCAGCGACGGGACGACCGACGTGATCGTCGAGTCGGCCATCTTCGACCCGGTCAATATCCGCCGATCCGCGTTTCGGTACGCCCTCCGATCAGATGCCAGCCTGCGGTTCGAGAAGGGTCAGGAGTGGCGTCTGGCTCGCATCGGAGCGGATCGGACGACCCGCTTGCTGACCGAATGGGCGGGCGGGACGGCCTGGCGCGGTGCGGTCGACTCGGCCCCGACCGAGCCTGCCCCGGCGCATGTCGCCTTCCGACCGGCACGAACGAACCGTCTGCTTGGCACGGACCTGTCCACCTCGGACCAGGCGGCCCTGCTGGCGCGCGTGGGGATCGCGACCCACCCGGCTCCCGCCGATGCGACCGTGGCCGTGGCTTCGGGCGCGAGACCGTTGGCGGTCCCTTCCGTCGGCGAGACTCTCCTGGCCGAGGTCCCGAGTTGGCGACGCGATCTCACAGTGGAGGCGGACGTGATCGAGGAGATCGCTCGGATCCATGGCTACGAGCACATCCCGTCCATCCTGCCGCACACGCCGATGCCGTCCTTCCGCGCCGACCCGCTCGAAGTCCGTGACGCCATCCGGGCGACGCTGGCGGGCGCCGGCCTGACCGAGACGGTCACCCTCGCCCTGGTCTCGCCGGCGATGGTAGAGCGATTCCCGGCGGTGGACGATGGCGCGCCGGACGGCGAACCGGATCAGGCGTCCGGCGGGTCTCCGGTCAGGGTGACGAACCCACTGTCCGCCCAGCACGCCGTCCTGCGCCAGCGCGTCCTGGGCAGCCTCCTGGAGGTCATGGCCACGAACCTGCGCCACGGCCGAGACGAGATCGCGATCTTCGAGGTCGGCAAGGGCTATGGGACGGGAACGGATCAGGATCAGCCCACGCGCGAGTGGTGGCGACTGGCGTTCGCGCTCACCGGCGCCGGCGAGCCCCGTGGCTGGAGCCGGCAGGCACGCGCCTACGACCTCGACGACGCGAAGGGCATCGTGGAGCTATTGGCAACGCGGCTCAGCCTGGCTCTGCCGACCTACGAGCGGCTCGCGGACGACCCGACACTGCACCCGGGTCGATCGGCCGCGATCGGCCACGGGGGCGCCATCGTCGGGCGGATCGGCGAGCTGCATCCGATCCTGCTTGACCGCCTCGAGCTTCGCTCAGCGCGGGTCATCGTCGGCGAGCTGGCGATCGCCGGGCTGGCGTCCGGCCGACTCGTGGACCAGCAGGTTGGGACCCCGTCACGTCATCCCGAGGTCGAGCGGGACCTGGCCATCGTCGTTGCCGACGACCGTCCCGCGTCGGCTGTCGCGGAGTCGATCCGACGGCATGGTGGAACGCTGCTGCGTTCGGTCACGTTGTTTGACCGGTACCGCGGCCGGCCGCTTGCGGATGACGAGGTCAGCCTGGCCTTTCGGCTCACATTCGCTGACCACGAGCGCACCCTGACCGAGGCGGAGGTGAGCGTCGCCGTGGACGCGGTCACCGCCGGTCTGACGCAGGATGTCGGAGGGCGCCTCCGGATCTGACCGGACGCATCAGGACCGTCCCGGACTGCCCGGGACTGCCGTGCACGTCACCAGATGGGGTATTGCGAGTCGTCACGGGCCGCTGCTACCCTTGCCCGCCCCACCGTCGGTGAGGGCGGTCGGCACAAGGAGTCCGGGTGGAGATCGGTACCTTCATTCTTGGGTTCAACGCGATGGACCTGCTGATCATCGGATTCTTCGGGTTGTTCTTCGTGTTGGGCTTCGCCCAGGGGACGATCCGTCGGCTCATCGGGATCGGCTCGATCCTGTTCTCATTCCTGTTCGCGGCCAACCTTACGGCCCCGCTTGGCGGGTTCCTGGGCAGCAACTGGACGCAGTTCTCCCCCGAATACAGCCGGATGATCGGATTCCTGGTCGTCTTCCTTGGGGGTTGTCTCGCCTTCGCCCTTCTCGCCCAGAGCTTCTACAAGCCGCAGCCGCTGTTCGCCAAGTGGCGCTTCGTCGACGAGATGCTGGGTGGCATCCTCGGCTTGATCGAGGCCGCCCTGATCCTGCTGTGCTTCATCGTGATCCTCGATTCGTTCTTCTACTTCGCCCCGATCGCCCAGGATCCGGACGAGTTGCCGTTCCTGCGCGACCTGTATGGCGCCTTGAACGGCACAGCGACGGTGTTGATCTTCCGCGAGACCATCATCCCGGGCTTCATGACCGTCTTCGCCTACCTGGTCCCCTCTGCGATCGCCGACCTGTACTAGCGTTCTGACCGTCCTGCACAGGCCTCGCGGCGACCGCTCCGGTCCTGGAGGGATCGCGACCGTGTCGAACGTGCCTGACCACCGGCCGGATCCGACATCGAACGGCAACACCGTCAGGGTTCACGATGGGCTCGTGCAGATCATGGTCCTCACCGGACCGCAGGGCGGTCCACGGCGAGGTCGACGATGCGTCCGGGAAGCACACCTGGCTTGCTGACCGCCCTCGACCGGAGCGCCCTCACCGGCCCAACCCTGGAAGCGGCGCGGGCCGTCCTCGGGGCGAGGCTGGTGCGCGAGGATGCGACCGGCCGGCGCGTGGCCCGGATCACCGAGATCGAGGCGTACATCGGCGAAGACGATCGGGCGTCGCACGCCCGGTTCGGAAAGACCGCTCGCAATGCCGTGATGTACGGCGCGCCAGGGCATGCCTACGTGTACCTTGTCTACGGGATGCACGACTGTCTGAATGTGGTCACGGAACCGGCCGGATCCGCCGCCGCCCTGCTCATCCGGGCCGTCGATCCACTCGAGGGGCTGGACGTGATGCGCGTCGCCCGGATCCTCCGGGCGGGCCGTGCACGACGCGGCTGGACGCCGGAACGAGCCCAGCGGACCGCCGACCGCCTGGCGGGGCTTGCGGGCGGGCGCCTGACGGATGGTCCCGGGCTGGTGACGGGCGCGTTCGGGATCGACACGACGTGGTCAGGTGCGGATCTGTGCGATCCAGCGTCAGCGCTGCGCCTGGAGCCACGTCCGGCGGCTGAGCGCCTGCGCATCGCGACCTCGTCGCGCATCGGCATCGCGTACGCCGGCGAACCGTGGACCTCGGTCCCGTGGCGGTTCTCCGTCGTGGCACCCTGACCGGACGAGCGCATGGACCCACGCTCGATCGCCCTGCTCGAATTCCCGCTCATCCGGGAGCGGCTCGCGGCGGCAACGGCATTCGGGCCGTCGCGTCGCCTCGCGGAGGCCCTGGAGCCCTCGCATGAGGGCGTCGTAGTGTCGCGCGGCCTCGATGAGACCGACCAGGCCCTCGCGCTCCTCCAGGAGCGGCCGGCCGTCAGCGTCGGTGGTGCGCACGACATCGGGCCGTGGGTGGAGCGGGCCGTCCGCGGCGGCCGGCTGGACCCGTCGAACTTCCTCGAGATCACCGATACTTTGGATGCAGCCGGCCGACTCGGCGCGGTCCTCGCCGACGACCGCCGCCCACTTCTACGCGAGCTGGGACACGACCTGCACGCCCTACCGGCACTGCGGTCCACGTTGGCGCGCAGCTTTGATCCGGTCGGGGAGATGCTCGATACGGCATCGCCGCGACTGGGAGGCCTTCGCTCGGCGGTACGGGTCGCCTATGACCGCCTCCGCCGCCGCCTCGATTCGCTCGTCGGCGCGGAACTCGGCAGTGCCCTCCAGGAACCCATCGTCACGCTTCGGAACGGCCGCTACGTGGTGCCCGTCAAGGCTGAGGCCCGGTCGCGCGTCAAGGGTATCGTCCACGACGCTTCGGGGAGCGGCCAGACCCTGTTCATCGAGCCGCTGGTGGCCGTCGAGCTGGGCAACGCCTGGCGGGAGGCGCAGGTGGCTGTGGCGGCCGAGATCGCACGAATCCTCGACGAGCTCTCGGCGCTCGTCGCCATCAACGGCCCGGCGTTGCGTGAGACCCTCGACGCCCTGGCTTCGTTCGACTTCTGGGCGGCCAAGGCGAACCTCGCCACGGAGATGGACGCGGCGCGCGCGCGCACGTCCGAGCGCTTCGAGGTCGTCCTGCTGTCCGCGCGCCATCCCGGCCTGACCGGACGCGCCATCCCCATCGACGTGCGCCTCGGCGACGGCTATACGGCCCTCGTGGTGACCGGCCCGAATACCGGCGGCAAGACCGTGACGCTGCGGACCCTGGGCCTCCTGAGTCTCATGCACCAGGCGGGGTTGCATGTGCCCGCCGCACCTGGAAGCAGCCTGCCGATCTGGCGCGATGTCTTTGCCGACATAGGCGATGAGCAGTCTGTCGCGCAGTCGCTCTCGACCTTCTCCGGCCACCTTCGGTCCATCACCCGGATCGTGGAAGAGGCCGGACCGGGCACGCTCGTCCTTTTGGACGAGCTCGGCGCGGGCACGGACCCCACGGAGGGTTCCGCACTGGCCCAGGCGCTCCTCGACCACTTCATCGAGGCCGGATCGCTGGTCGCCGCGACGACCCACTACGCCGAACTCAAGGCCTACGCGCACACGACACCGGGCGCGCGTAATGCCGCGGTCGAGTTCGACCTCGAGACCCTGTCGCCGACCTATCGCCTGTCGATCGGATTGCCGGGCGGGAGCCAGGCCTTTGCGATCGCCGAGCGCCTGGGCCTGCCCGAACGGATCGTGGAAGATGCCCGGTCACGGCTCACCGACACACAGCGGTCGCTCGAGGAGACCCTGACGGCGCTGAAGGCCACCGAAGGCGAGACGAGTGCCTCTCGTGACAAGGCCCGAACCATGGAGCTGCGCAGCGCCGAGACCCTGCGCGAGGCGGCAGAGGAACGCCGCCGGGCGCGCCGGGAGCGAGACGAGGTCGTCGCCGACGCTCGCAGGGAGGCCGAGCGTATCCTCGATCGCCTGCGCGATGAGGTCCGGGTCGTCCGGGAGGCGCTGCAGCGCGAGACCATCACCGCGCCTTCGGTAGATGCAGCACTCGCCGAGGCCGAGGCCGTCGCCGCCGAGCTACCGGCCGAGGACGGGGCGCCCGAACCCTCCTTGCCACCGACCCCCCGTGTCTGGCAACTGGGCGATCGCGCTCGCAGCCTCACCGGCGGCTGGGAAGGACGCATCGTCGCCCTCGAGCGGAGCGGTACCCGAGCCGCTCTGGAGGCCGGCGGGATCCGGGTGATGGTCGACGTTGAAGACCTCGTCCCGGCGATCGGCGGCGCGTCCTACCCGGCCGATCCGGGTTCCGCCGTCACGGTGGACCGCAGCCGGTCTGTCGCCTTGTCGCTGGACCTGCGCGGTGCGCGGGTGGACGAGGCCCTGGATGCGCTCGACCGGTACCTGGACGAGGCGAGCCTGGCCAGCCTGGGCAAGGTCGTGATCATCCACGGGCAAGGGACCGGCGCGCTGCGCGATGCGGTCAGGCGACGGGCCGGCGATCACGCGCTGGTCACGTCGGTCCGGGCCGGCCATCGTGGCGAGGGCGGAGACGGCACGACGATCGTCGAGCTGTAGCCCGCGATCAGGGTTTAGGTGTCTTGCTCGGAACAGGGTTCGGGAAGATCCCGCTCGGAGTCGGTTCCGCCGATGGGCACGGCGTCGCGTCCGGCGGCAGCAGCAACGGGTCGCATGGCGGGGGTGTCTGGGGGGCGAGTGGACAGATCTCCTTGGGCGCAAACGGGGCGCCCCACGTTCGCCCGAACGGGTAGAAGCCCGGGCCGTAGAAGTACGCGGTCCTGGTCCCCTTGGAACCGCCGCGCACGCCGACGCCCTTGGCTGCCCGGGCGCCCCAGTTGCGGTTCGCCTTCTGCCAGTCCGGGAACCCGGCGTCCACTTCGCTGAGGTCGAAGAACCCCTTCGTGACCTTGGGCCCGACGCAGCCGTCCTGCCATCGCAGGCCAGAGGCCCCATCGATCTCCATGGCGATCCGGGACGTCTCCTTCTGGGTCGGCACGGTGCCCTTGATGAACAGTTCCTTCACCGTCTTGGTCGTGAACGGACCAGGTTTGAGGCCCGTGAACGCGTCCACTTCCGCCGTCTCGAGGCCGCTGGGTGCTTTGAACGCCGCGATCGGCATGCCACGGCTGAGGTCCGTGAGGATCGCGGACCACAGCGGCGCGGACGTCTGCAGCGACAGCTTCCCATCGTTGGGAGAGCTGTCGCTGTTGCCCATCCAGATCCCGACGGCAAGTGCCGGCTCGTCCTTGGCCTTGGGCGGCGCGAGGTAGCCGTACGCCGCGACGTCCTTGTTGTCGCTGGTCGTCCCGGTCTTGTAGGCCGCGGGTCGACGGGTCTTCCCATCGTAGATGGCGAACTCGCCCCAGAACGGGTTGACCTTGACGTCCGTATTGCCGGAGAGGATGTCCGTCACGATATACGCGGCCTGCTTGCTGGTGACCCGGGTGCCGACCGGTGGGTCGGCGGTCAGCGGGTAGACCTGCCGGCCGTCCTTGACGACCGACAGGATGATCTCGCGCGGCATGCGAACGCCGCCGTTGGCTATGGTCCCGTAGGCGCCCAGCAGGTCGATCGGGTGGACTTCCAGGGTGCCGATGCCCATGGACTTGACCGGGACGGCGGTGGCTTGATAGCGGAGCCCGAAGTCCTTGGTCCGCTCGAACGTGTGGTCCAGCCCGGTGATGAGTGTGGCCTTGATCGCCGGGACGTTCAGCGAGAACTGGAGGGCGGAACGGAGGCGGACCGGACCTCGCTCCGCCTTGTCTGCCTGGATCGGGGTGAAGTTGTTGCCGAAGTTCGTGAAGACGTCCATGAACATCGTCGACGCGGTCAGCGTCTGGTCGTCGATGCCGATGAGGTAGTCGATGGGCTTGATCGCCGACCCGGGCTGACGCCCCCTGCCGTCGGCCATCACGTCGAACTGGGGCTGGAACTTCTTGTTGCCCTTTGAGGTGTAGCTTGCGCTCCCGGCGTAGGCCAGGATCTCGCCGGTCCGATAGTCGATGACACCAGCCGCGGCATTGTTGATGTTGCGGCCGCGCAGCGCCAGGATCCAGTTCCAGTCCTTGGCCGGGATCTTCTTCAGGCGCAGCACGGCGCGAGGGTCCTTGGCATTGGGTGCCCGCGCGGCGGCGTAGACCCACTTCTCGACCTTCTGCTGCATCTTCCAGTCGAGTGTCGTGGTGACCCTGTACCCGCCGGTGTCGACCTGCGGGCAGTCGCCCGGCTTGCCCGGGCACAGGATCGCGGCCAGCGCCTCGCGCACTTTCCACACGTAGTGAGGCGCCTTCCAGTTGAGCGATGCCGGCGGCGTGAGTTCGACCGGTTCAGCCTTGGCTGCATCGTATTCGGCGGCCGTGTGCTTCTCCGCCGTGAGCGGGCTGCGGGTCTTCATGAGGTCGAGGATGTAATCGCGGCGTACGACGACCTCGGTCGTGTCCGGCACCACCAGCTTGAGCTTGGTGCACTCCTGGCCCTCGGCGACCGGCTCCAGGCAGACCTCCTCGGCGTTCTTGATCAGGTCGAACTTGGTCGGCGACTGTGGGATGGCGGCGAGCAACGCGAACTGGGCAAGGGTGAGGTCCTTCAGCGCCTTGCCGAAGTAGCCCTTGGCAGCGGCTTTCACGCCGTAGCTCGAGTTTCCGTAGAAGTTCTGGTTCAGGTAGGCAGTGATGATCAGCTGCTTGCCCTCGAGTCCCGGATAGGCCTCGGTCAGTCGGATGGACTGGACGATCTCGCGCAGCTTGCGTTCGTAGGTGGTGCCCTCGAAGGCTTCGGGCGGCAGGAGCCGGGCTCGGACGAGTTGCTGGGTGATCGTGCTGGCGCCTCGAGGCCGGCCGCTGATCGTGTCCAGGCCGGCTGAGATGATGCCGACCGGGTCGAAGCCGGCGTTGTCCCAGAAGTCCTTGTCCTCGATGGCGGTGGTGGCGTCCAGCATCTCGCCGGGAATCTCGTCGAACGAGACGACTTCGCGCTTGAGCGCGCCGAGTCGAGCCAGCTCCACCTTGCCAGTGCGGTCGAGGATGATCGTCTGCTGCTCGAACTGCAGGTCGGTCAGGGCCGTCTTCGGGTCGGGCAGTCCCTCCGCGTAGTGGTTGTAGGTGCCCACAGCGAAGACGAGTCCGGTCCCAGCCGTGATGACGGTCAGGAGGAGCAGCACGATGGGGACGGCGATGAGGACTCGACGGAGCGCCGATCCGCCCGCCTTGGGGCGTCGCTGGAGCGCCCGTCTGTGGCGCTGCCGACGCGCGAGGCTGGTCTGCATGAGTGGCCGCACGATAGCATAGGGGGCGTGAATCAACGGTCAGACGCCTCCCAGCCACACCAGACGGCCCGACCGAGCGGCCTGTGACGCCCACGACCGCCACGGGCCTGGCCGGGCTGCTCAGGGAACTCGAATGGCGGGGCATCCTGCACGCCACGACACCGGGACTGTCGGCTCGTCTGGCGACCGGACGGACCATCGCCGGCTACAACGGCTTCGACCCATCTGCGGACTCGCTGCACGTTGGGCATCTGGTGCCGATCTTCGGGTTGCTGCGGCTGCAGCGGTTCGGCGGGCGGCCGGTGGCTCTCGTGGGTGGCGGGACCGGGATGATCGGCGATCCGTCCGGGCGGTCGTCAGAGCGGAACCTGCTGGATCGCGTCACGCTGGAGGCGAACGTCGTCGCGCTGCGCGGCCAGTTGGAGCGGTTCCTGGACTTCTCGCCGAGTCGGGCGGACGGCGGTGCGGTCATGGTCAACAACCTGGACTGGCTCGGGGAGGTCGGACTGATCGAGTTCCTGCGCGAGACCGGCAAGCACTTCACGATCCCGTACATGCTCGCGAAGGACTCCGTGCAGGTCCGCCTGGAGCGCGGGCTGTCGTTCACCGAGTTCAGCTACATGCTGCTGCAGGCCCATGACTTCGAGCATCTGTATCGGACGATGGGCGTCGAGATGCAGATGGGCGGCGCTGACCAGTGGGGCAACATCACGGCCGGCCTGGAGCTCATCCGGCGGACCGGCGGGGCAGGGGACGGGCCCGCCGACGGCGACGACTCGACCGCGACCGACCATGCCCACGGACTTGCGTACAAGCTGCTGCTGTCGCCATCCGGGACCAAGTTCGGCAAGAGCGATGGCGGTGAGTCGGTCTGGCTGGATCCGGCGCGGACCTCGCCGTTCGCGTTCTACCAGTACTGGTTGAACACGGACGACCGGGACGTTGGAACGTACCTCCGTTGGTTCACCGAGTTCCCGCGTCAGCAGATCGAAGGGCTCGAGGCGGACGCGGCCGCGGTACCGGAGCGGCGCGTCGCGCAGCGGGCGCTCGCGCTCGATATCACGGCGCGGATCCACGGTGACGATGCGGCGACCCGGGCGATCGCCGATTCCGAAGCGGCCTTCGCGACCGGACCCGTGATCGATCCAGCGGTGCTGGCGTCATTGTTCGAGTCGGCCGGCGGGTTCACCTTCGTTGCGGGCTGGCTGGATGAAGGCACGGCCGTCCTGCTGGCTGAGGCCGGTATCTTCGCCTCGCGCGGGGAGGCGCGGCGGATGATCGCCGGGGGTGGCGTGACCATCAACGGCGAGCGAGTCTCGGACCCGACCTTCGTCCCGATGCCCATCGCCGGGGAGTGGCTGGACGTCCGCATCGGCAAGCGCCGCCGCGAGATCGGACGGCGCAGGGCGGGTTAGCGCTGGCGGCGATGCCGGGCTGGATGCCCCCACGTCCACGCTTGCGTGAGGCCGATCGAACGCCTCGGTAGCCACATATCTCGGACGACGAGCGTCGGGGTTGCGATCTGGCGGAGATCCGGCGTCAGCGAGCGTGACGCACGCGGAGCACCTTGATCACGTCGGACGGATCGAGGTCGCGCTCTGCCAGCAGGACCAGGGCGTGGAACAGGAGGTCGGCGGTCTCGCCGGCCAGGGCTTCACGAGTCGAGGCACGGTCCAGGGCCGCTGCCTCGGCTGCGGCGTCGTCCTTGGCGGCCATCAGGACCTCGGTGGCCTCTTCCGTGACCTTGCGGGCCGTCGCGTCGACGCCGCCGGCCAGCAGCGATGTGGTGTACGAACCGACCGGCCGGTTCTCGGCGCGTTCGGCGATCGTCGCCCAGAGCGACTCGAGCCAGGCGAATCCCTGGGCGGACGAGGCGGTGGCGGGCGCGCCGTCCGCATCGAAGCAGCTGCGCGTTCCGCGATGACACGTCGGCCCATGTGGCTCAACGGTCAGCAGGAGCGCGTCTCCATCGCAGTCGATCGACAGGCCGACAACGTGCAGCGTGTTGCCGCTGGTCTCGCCCTTGCGCCAGAGTCGGTCGCGGGAACGTGAGTGAAAGTGCGCCTCGCCGGTCTCGAGCGTGACCGCCAGGGCCTCCGCATCCATGTACGCGAGCATCAGGATTCGACCGTCGCCGGCATCCTGCACGATCGCGGGCACGAGCCCGGTCGCCGGGAATGCGACTTCCGCCACGGTGCGCGACGCCGTCATGGCACGGCCTGCGGGACGAGCCTGACGGGCAAGCCGGCAGCCGCCATCGCAGCCTTCACGTCGGCGATGGCGTGGATCCGTCGATGGAAGATCGAAGCGGCAAGGACAGCATCGGCACCGCCGTCCACGACCGCCGAGACGAAGTCGGCGGGTCCGGCAGCGCCACCGGATGCGATAACCGGAACGTGCACGCGGGAGGTGATCGCGCGGAGGAGCTCGGTATCGAAGCCCTGACCGGTCCCATCGCGATCGATCGCGGTCACCAGCAGCTCGCCGGCGCCCAGGTCCACGACACGTTCCACCCAGGACAGGACGTCGAGCCCGGTCCGCTCCCGCCCGCCTTTGACGACGACCTCCCACACCGGCGGTCCACCTTCGGTCCGAGGCGGCACGCGAAGCGCATCGATCGCGACGACGACCGCCTGGCGGCCGAACCGGGCGGCACACCCACCGATCAGGGTCGGGTCCGTGACGGCCGCGGTATTGAGCGAAACCTTGTCCGCGCCGGCCCGCAGGACAGCGCGCATGTCGTCGACCGTCCGCACGCCGCCACCGACGGTCAGCGGGATGAACGCTCGCCTGGCCGTTCGCTCGACGACGTCGAGGAGCGTGCCCCGACGTTCCGGAGCGGCGGTGATGTCGAGGAACACCAGCTCATCGGCGCCCTCAGCAGCGTATCGCTCGGCGAGTTCGGGCGGATCGCCTTCGTCGACGAGGTCCCTGAACCGGGTGCCCTTGACCACCCGGCCGTCGGCCACGTCAAGACACGGGATCACGCGACGACGCAGCATCAGGCGGCCCGCACGAGTCCGACGAAGTTCGCGAGCAGCCGAAGGCCGTCCGGCCCGCTCCGCTCCGGGTGGAACTGGACCCCGATCATGCGGCCGTTGGCCACAGCAGACACGAATCGGCCGCCATGCGTCGTGTCGGCCAGCGCGGTGGCAGCAGAAGCGTCAGCGGGAACGCCCGCATACGAGTGCACGAAGTAGAAGTCGGCACCGTCGTCGATCCCGGTGAACAGCTCGTGTTCGCGCCGTCGTTCGACCTGGTTCCAGCCGATGTGAGGCAGCGTCGGCGCGTCGGTGAGTCGTTCGGTCGTGCCCGCGATGGCGCCGAGGGTGATCGCACCGTCCTCGTCGCTCGCCTCGAACAGGAGCTGCATGCCGAGGCAGATCCCCAGGAACGGCCGATCTGCCGCCAGCCACGCCTGCAAGGGTCCGATGAGACCCTGTTCCGCGAGACGTTCCATCGCCGGTACCGACGCGCCGACGCCTGGAACGACCACGGCATCCGCCGCGTCCAGGTCGGACGGCGCGCGGGCGAACGTCACGGCCGCGCCGACAGACGTCAGGGCCTGTTCGATGCTGACGAGGTTGCCGGCCCCGTAATCGACGACGCCGATCCGTGGCACAGCTGTCATCCCAGCGAGCCCTTCGTGGACGCGACGCCCGTGCGCCGCGGATCGGGTGCGCAGGCAACGCGCAGCGCGCGACCGAACGCCTTGAATGCAGCCTCCGCCAGGTGATGGTCGTTGCGGCCCGTCCCCGTGAGGTGGAGCGTGCTGCCCGACGCCCGCGCGAACGATTCGAGCGCGTGTTCGATCAACTGGAGCGGGAGGGCTCCGACGCGTTCGCTCCGGAACGGCAGGTCGATCACGGCGTACGGTCGCCCCCCGACATCGACGACGGCGCTGGCCAGAGCCTCGTCCATGGGCACCGAGCTGTCGCCGAACCGGGCGATCCCGGCGCGGTCGCCCAGAGCCTCGGCGAAGGCGGCGCCGAGGACAAGCGCCACATCCTCGGTCGTGTGGTGCTCATCGATCTGCAGGTCGCCATCGGCGGCGATCGCCAGATCGAACAGGCCGTGATGCGCGAAGGAACCCAGCAGGTGGTCATAGAACCCGATCCCAGTGTCGATCGACGTGTGGCCGGACCCATCGAGCCCAAGGGTGATCGTGATGTCCGTCTCGGCGGTCGTGCGCGCGACCGTGACGCGTCGGCCATCCTCGCGCGGACCGACCGTGAGTGAACCGAGGGGCGAGGTCACAGCTACATCTCCGTGGCGATCGTTGTGGCGGCGTCGATGAGCCGGGTGTTCTCGTATTGCGAGCGGACGGTGATCCGGAGCTGGTCGGTGAGCGGATGGCCGTCGGGGAAGGTCCGAGGCACGAGGCCATGCTGGAGGAGGCGCTCGCTGACCCGTTCGGCGGCCGAAGCCGAGCCGAAGTCGATGAGGATGAAGTTCGTGACCGACGGGCCGACAGACCAGCCGATGGCAGTGAGCGCCGAGGAGAGCCGTTCCCGTTCGTGCAGCACGCGCTCCAGGTTCGCGTGCAGGATCGTGTCGTCCAGCAGCGCCTCGGTGACCATCGTGACCGAGATGACCGACACGGACCCCGGCGGCCGGTATGGGTTCATCCGCGAGATCAGCTCCGGTCGGGCGATGGCGAACCCGACCCGAAGCCCGGCCAGCGCATAGGCCTTGCTGGCGGTCCGGATGACGATGAGGTTCGGGTAGTCGATGCGAAGAACCGCGAGGGAGACTCCGGTGAACTCCGCGTAGGCTTCATCCAGAACGACGATCGGAGCCTCGCGGTCGTCGGTGATGGCGTCGGCGAGGATCCCGACGAGAACCTCCGCGATGGCCCCGTCGGGCTCGGCGAGGCCGGTCGGGTTGTTCGGGCTGCACAGCCAGACGACGTCGGCGCGGCGGGCAGCGGTACGAAGGGCGGGGAGATCCAGGATCCAGTCGTCCTCGCGAAGCCGCGGGACCGGGATCACCGTCGCCCCGCGCTGCTCCGTGTCGACGCGGTACATCGCGTAGGTCGGGACCGGCACGACCGCAGACCCGCCGACGGGGAGGAACGCCTTCGTGATGATGTCGAGGATCTCGTCCGCGCCGGCGCCCACGATGAGTTCGTTCGTCGCGACCCCGTAGCGCGCGGCAGCCGCCGCGATGAGCGCGCCGTAGTCGGCCGGCGGGTACTCCGACATCGGGGCGACGAAGCGGCCGGCGGCGACCAGGCGCTCAATCAGTTCGGGCGGGGCCGGCGACGTGTTCAGGTCGAACCGGACGATCGAGTCGACCGGGACGCCATACCGTGCCGAGACTTCCTCGTTCGTCGCTTCCCAGCTGTAGTGGGCGGGCTCGCCGGGCGTCGCATACGTGACGGGCGTGGGGCTCACCGTGCGAACCGTGACTCGACTGCGTCGCGATGGGCGGTCAGGCCCTCGGCGTCGGCCAGCGTCGCCACGGTCGTCCGGATTGACGCCAGGCCCGCTTCGGTGACGCGCTGGACCTGGGTGAACTTGCCGTAGGCCTCCACGGACAGGCCGCCCGACGCGCGGGCAAGGCCGCCGGTCGGCAGGACGTGGTTGGCGCCCGTGGCGTAGTCCCCGGCCGACTCGGGTGCCCAGCGACCCACGAACAGCGATCCAGCGTTGCGCAAGCGCGACACCGTTGGCTCGAGTGGTTCGACGTCCACGGAGAGGTGCTCCGGGGCATACGCGTTCGCAAAGTCGATCGCGGCGTCGAGCGTCGGCGCCAGGACGACGCGGCCGTGCTTGCCAAGTGCCTGTTCCAGGATGTCCCGGCGCGTCGCGGTCGCCAGCCACAGGGCGACCTGCTGCAGCACCCGATCGGCAAAGGCGGCGTCGGTCGTGACGAGCAGGGCAGGGGAGTCCGGGCCGTGCTCGGCCTGCGTGATGAGGTCCGCCGCGACGAGGCGCGGATCCGCGCTCGCGTCGGCGAGGACCATGCCTTCCGACGGCCCGGCCGGCAGGTCGATGCCCACTTCGCCCGAGACTTCCAGCTTGGCCGCCGTGACCCAGGCATTGCCAGGTCCGACGATCCGGTCCACCGGGGCGATCCCAGCGTCCGGGAGCCCGAAGGCGAGCGAGCCGACCGCCTGGGCGCCACCGGCGACGATGAACGCGTCCACGCCGAGGATGCCGGCCGCGCCAAGGAGGACCGGATGCGTCACGCCGCCACGGTCCGCGGGCGAGGCAACGACGATCCGCTCCACGCCGGCGACCTGGGCCGGGACGACCGTCATGATCAGCGACGACGGATACGGCGCCGAACCACCCGGCACGTAGCAGCCGACGCTGGCGATGGCCGTCCATCGGCGCTCGATCTCGACGCCAGGGACGATCTCTGTGCGCGTCGAACGGGGCCGCTGGGTCTCGGCGAACCGGCGGACGTGCACGATCGCCTGCTCCAGCGCGGCGCGGATCGATGGTTCGAGCGTATCGGCGGCCGCCTGCAGCTCGGTCGAGGTGAGCACGAGCCGTCCGTCGGGGCGTCCGCCACCCACCCGGGCGTTAGCCTCACGCACGGCGGCGTCCCCGTCCGCCCGGACGCCAGCCAGCGTCGTCCGAACGGCGTCCCGCATCGCCGGATCCGGTACTGCCCCACGTCGCACGAGAGCATCGCGGTCGCCCATCGCGTCGGGATCGCCGGCGACCACGGCGGCGAGGTCCAATCGGCGGATGTCGGTGGTCGGGTCGAACGTGCGCACGGCCGTCACGCGACGATCTTCTCGATGGGGAGGACCAGGATCCCGGACGCGCCGGCGGCCTTGAGGCGCGGCAGCAGCCCCCACACCTCGTCCGCGCCAACGACCGAATGGATAGCGATCATGCCTTCGTGCGCCAGCGGGATGACCGTCGGCGATTCGAGCGAGGGCAGGAGCCGTTCGAGGTCCACGAGACGCTCGGCCGGGGCGTTCATCATCAGGTACTTCCGACCACGGGCGGCCAGCACGGCACTCAGCATCGTGTCGATGGCAGCCAGCTCGTCGGCGCGCGATGCGTCGGCGTTCGGGTTGGCGACGAGGATCGCCTCGCTGGCGAGGACGTCGCCGACCTGGCGCAGGCCATTCATGACCAGCGTGGAACCGGTCGATACGAGGTCCACGATCGCCTCGGCGAGTCCCAGGCGGGGTGCGACCTCCACCGCTCCGGAGATCGGGACGACGCTGACGTCGATGCCCTGGTCCGCGAAGAAGCGGCGGGTGGTGTTCGGGTGGGCGGTGGCGATGCGGAGGCCGGCGAGATCCTGGATCGACCGGGCAGGACTGTCCGTCGGGACGGCGGCGGCCAATCGGCAGCGGCCATAGCCGAGATCGCGGACACGCGGCAGGTCGACGCCGGACTCGCTCAGGAGGTCCGCACCGGTGATCCCGAGGTCGGCCACGCCGTCTCCGACGAACTCGATGACGTCGTTGGTCCGCACGAACAGGATGTCGAGATCGAAGTTCTGAACGCGCGCCACCAGGCTCCGGTCGTGCTCCTCGAAGACAAGACCGGCATCGTGGAGCAGGCGCAGCGTCGGTTCGACCAGGCGGCCTTTGTTCGGGACGGCCAGCCGGAGGCGTTCGGTCACGCCCTGGCCTTGTCGAGGACCGCGCGGTAGCCGCCTTCACCGTGGTTCAGCCAGGAGGCGATGCGGGTGATGGTCGCCGTGCTCGCGCCGGTGCGCTTCGAGATGTCGGCGTAATGCAGGCCTTCGTCAAGGAGGCGCGCCACCGCCCACCGCTGCGACAGGTCGCGCAACTCCGTGATGGTGCAGAGGTCGCGGAAGAACCGCTCGGTTTCCTCGAGTCCCGCGAGCGACCCGATCGCCTCGAACAGGGCTTGGGCGTCGGGAGTGCGCCAGTCGTCGGCCATGTGGCGTGGCCCTCCATCAGGTTGAAGCGTATTAGCGTGCTACTACGGTAACATGCTGGCATGACGATCGCAACACCGTTCGAGATCCTGCCCGCCATCGACCTTCGGGGCGGGCGCGTCGTGCGCCTGCAGCAGGGGGACTTCGCTCGTGAGACCGCCTACAGCGACGATCCAGTCGCAGTCGCTCTGGCCTTCGCGAATGCCGGAGTTCGGTGGCTCCATGTCGTGGACCTCGACGGCGCCAGGGCGGGGGAGCCGCTCAACGTAGGGGTCGTGCGGGCGATCGTGGACGCGGTGGGCGAGCGGGTTCTGGTGGAGGTTGCTGGCGGCCTTCGGACGGCGTCGACCGTCGCGGCGGCCCTGCAGGAGGGCGCCGCGCGGGCGGTGATCGGCACCGCCGCGCTCCGCGACCCGTCGTTCGTTCGTGACCTGGTCGCGCAACACGGAGCGAACCGGATCGTTGTCGCCATCGATGTCCGCAACGGACTCGCTGTCGGTCATGGCTGGGCACGGGACGCCAAGGGCATCGAAGCCGTCGAGGCGATCGAGCGCCTTGCCGATGTGGGCGTGACCACGTTCGAAGTGACTGCCATCGATCGCGACGGGCTGCTCGGTGGGCCGGACCTCGCCCTGTACGAACGTCTGGTCGCCCTGGGACGAGGTGCCGTCATCGCCTCGGCTGGCATCGCTTCCGTCCAGGACGTCGGGGCCGTCAGGGCCATCGGCTGCACTGGCGCGATCATCGGCCGTGCCCTGTACGACGGCACGCTGGACCTGCGAGACGCGCTTGGTCAGTGACCTGCGCCGTGTCCGGCCGCTTCTAGTTCCTTGCGGTGGACCTCGATCACCTTCTCGGCGATGTGGCCGGGGACGTCGTCGTAGTGGTCCAGCTCCGCGCTGAACGTGCCGCGTCCGTGGGTCAGTGACCGCAGCTCAGTCGCATAGCTGAACAGCTCGGCCTGCGGCACGTGGGCCGTGATGACCTGCATCCTGCCGTCCGCGTCCATCCCGAGCACGCGGCCGCGGCGGGCGTTGAGGTCCCTGTTGACCTCGCCCATATACGTTTCCGGAACGCGGATCGAGACGGCCATGATCGGCTCCATGAGCGCGGGCTTGGCATTGTGGACGCCGTCCTTGAGCGCCATCGATGCGGCGATCTTGAACGCCATCTCGTTCGAGTCGACCGGATGGAACGAGCCGTCGTACAGGGTCGCCTTGATGTCCGACAGCGGATAGCCGGCGAAGACGCCTTCAGCGGCGGCCTCGCGGATGCCCTTCTCGATGCCGGCGAAGAAACCCTTGGGGACCGCACCACCGACTACGCGTTCGGCGAAGACGACGCCACCTTCCGGGTTGGGCTCGAGCTCCAGCCACACGTCGCCGAACATGCCGTGGCCGCCGGTCTGCTTCTTGTACCGACCGTGGACCTGGGTCTTGCCGCGGATCGTCTCCTTGTAGGGGACGCGCGGCGTGTGGGTTGCGATGGCGGCCCCGAACTTGCGCTTGAGCCGCTCGATGATGACCGACGTGTGGGCCTCGCCCATCGTGCGCAGGACCTGCTCGCCGATCGACGTACGCTCGAGGCGGACCGTCGGCTCCTCCTCCAGCATCCGCGCGAGAGCCGGGCCCATCTTGTCCAGGTCGCCTTTTGAGATCGGTTCGATCGCGACGACCAGCGACGGCATCGGGAAAGCGAGTGGCGCCATCGTGAGGGGCGCTGCCTGGGCGCACAGCGTGTCTCCCGTTTCGGTGACGGTCAGCTTCGCGATCGCGCCGATCTCGCCTGCCTTGAGCTCGCCGATCGGCTCCTGTTCCTTGCCATGGAGCAAGAGGAGCTGGCCGATCCGCTCGTCAGCGCTCCGCGTCGCGTTCCAGACGTGCGCCTGTGAGTGGAGCGTCCCGGACAGGACGCGAAGGTACGTCAGGCGGCCCACGAACGGGTCCGCGGTCGTCTTGAAGACGCGCACGAGCAACGGCCCATTCTCGTCCGCCTCGACCTCGACGGCGTTGCCCGCCTTGTCCGTCGCCTGTGCGGGCGCTTCATCGGCAGGCGAAGGCAGGTAGCGCACGATCGCATCCAGCAACCCGCGCAGGCCGATGCCCTTCATCGCGCTGCCAAGCAGGACCGGGGCGAGGACGGACTCCTTGACGCCCTTGCGCAGGCACGCCTCGAGTTCCGGGTCCGTGATCGCGACCCCATCCAGGTACTTGGCCAGAACGTCGTCATCCGCCTCGGCCGCGGCTTCCAGGAGCTGATCGCGTCGCGCGGCGACCTCGTCCGCCAGGTCGTCTGGGATGGGGATCTCCACTTCCTGCTTGCCGTCCCACTCGTAGGCCTTGTTGTGGACGAGGTCCACGTAGCCCTTGAACGTGTCGGCGGCGCCGATCGCCAGCTGGATCGGGGCGACCTTGTTGCCGAAAACCGCCCGGAGCTTGTCGAGGGCCGCGCTGGGATCCGCGTTCTCACGGTCCGCCTTGTTGATGAAGAAACACGCGGCCGTTCCGGTCGCGCGACCGATGGCCACGGCCTGCTCCAGGCCGGCTTCGACGCTGCCGGACGCATCCATCACGAAGATCGCGCCGTCCGCCGCGGCGAAGCCCTCGATGACGTCCGCGATGAAGTCCGGATACCCGGGCGTGTCCACCAGCGAGATCCGGGTCCCGTCGCGTTCGAAGGTCCCCACCGCCAGGCTCAGCGACTCACGCCGCTTCTGCTCTTCCGGTTCGAAGTCGAGGTGAGCCGTCCCGTCGTCCACCTTGCCCAACCGGGCGATCGCTCCAGCGCTGAACAGAAGCTGTTCGGCCAGCGTGGTCTTGCCCGATCCGACGTGTCCGGTCAACACGACACTGCGGAGATGGGGGAGGTCGACACTCTTCATCGTCATCGGCTCGTCGGTCCTTCTGCTTGCGTGGAGCGACCGGGATGTCTGATGGGTGAGGCGGGTCCAGCCATGATAGTCGGCTATACTCCGCCCCGCGATGTCAGGTCACTCCAAGTGGTCCACGATCAAGCGCGCGAAGGGCATCACGGATGCCAAGCGCGGCGCCCTGTTCACCAAGGTCGCCCGCGAGATCTCCGTGGCTGCCCGGCAGGGCGGCGGCGACCCTGACGCCAACTATCGACTCCGCCTCGCCATCGAGAAGGCACGTTCGGTCAACATGCCCGCCGACAACATCAAGCGGACGATCGACAAGGCCACCGGCAGCGGCGAACAGGTCCAGTACGAGGAGATCGTCTACGAGGGCTACGGCCCGGGCGGGATCGCAGTCCTCGTGGAGACCCAGACCGACAACAAGAACCGAACCGCAGCCGACGTCCGCTCCATGTTCGTCAAGAGCGGCGGCCAGCTGGCCGGCTCCGGCGCGGTCGCGTGGCAATTCGAGGCGCGCGGGCTCATCTCCGTCGCTGGGAATGGCGTGGACGCCGATGACGTGGCGTTGGCCGCGATCGATGCCGGTGCCGATGACGTGGACACCTCCGATCCCGAGTCGATCGAGATCTACACCTCGCCGGCAGACCTGCAGCGCGTGCGCCAGGTGCTCGAGTCGGCCGGGATCAAGGTGGGATCCGCGGAGTCCGCGATGATCGCCAAGCAGACCGTCGAGCTGGACTCGAACAAGGCGCGCCAGGCCCTCCGTCTGGTGGACCTGCTCGAAGACCTCGACGACGTCCAGCGGGTGACTGCCAACTTCGATATCCCCGAGGATGTCTTCGCCGAGGTCGCCGGGTGATCATCCTGGGCATCGACCCGGGAACGGCTGCGTTGGGTTACGGGATCATCGAGCGCACTGGCGGACGACTCCGCGAAGTCGACCACGGTTGCCTCGTGACGAGCGCGGACCTGCCGCTGCCAGAGCGGCTCTTGCTCATCCACGGTCTCGTCGATGAACTGCTGGCGCTACATAGGCCGGAGCTGATGGGCGTCGAGCGCCTGTTCTTCTCAAAGAACGTGCAGACGGCCTTCGGGGTCGGGCAGGCGCGTGGCGTGGTCCTGCTTGCGGCGGCCCAACACGGTGTCCCGGTCCGCGAGGCGACCCCGAACGAGGTCAAGAGCGCCATCGCCGGCTACGGCGCCGCCGACAAGGACCAGGTCGCTCGCATGGTGCAGCTCGTTTTGGGCATGGCCGAGTTGCCGCGACCGGATGACGCCGCCGACGCCCTGGCCATCGCGGCCTGGGCCGCGAACACGGAACGGCTTGGCCAGCGGCACACCGCCGCGGTGATGGACCGCGCGGCCATCGCCCCGATCGACCGGACCGAGAGCAGCTATGACCGGGCCATACGCGAAGCGCTCGTCCTTGAGCGCATCGCCAAGCGCAGCGGGTCCTGATCGTATGACGGCCGGATGATCGCCTCGGTCGAAGGAACGGTCGGCGCGGTCGCCATGGATTCGCTGGTCCTGGAGGTCGGCGGCATCGGCTACCAGGTCTTCGCAGCGCCGGCGATCCTTGCTGCCGCGCAACCAGGCGGCAAGCTCAAGCTCCACACGTACCACCTCGTCCGCGAGGATACGCAGGCGCTCTACGGCTTCCGTACGGCGGACGATCTGGGGTTCTTCACGCTTCTGCTGACCGTGACCGGCGTGGGTCCCAAGGTCGCGCTCGCGATCGCCGGCAGTCGCCCCACCGCCGATCTCCAGCTCGCGATCATGATCAGCGACCAGGCGATGCTCGTGTCCATCCCCGGGGTCGGCAGGAAATTGGCTGAGCGGGTCATCTTCGAGCTCAAGGAGAAGGTGACCGCGGCTGGGGTGTCCGTGGCCGGACCCGGGGCCCTCGCTGGGACCGCCGGCGAGGGCGAGATCGTCGCGGCGCTGCAGGCCCTCGGCTACTCGCTCGGCGAGGCGCGCGAGGCGTCGCGAGCCGCCCTCCTGGGGGTCGGCGTGGGAACGACGCTGGAAGATCGGGTCAAGGCGGCCCTGCGGAGCCTCGTCCGGGACTGAGCGTCGCCGCGGGCCAGGCCGAAGTCAGGCCACCCGGCCTCAGGCGAGGCGCCGTTGCTTGATGCGCGTCGCATCGCCGGCGAACGGCCCGGTCCCCAGGGCGTGGACGGACACCAGCGGGAGCATCGCTGCCGGGAATTCGGCCAGAGACGATCGGTAGTCGATGTTGAGGCTCGCCAATCCGTCGCGTAGCCGTCCGGCCGCCGCCGCCAGCCACGCCTCGTCGATACCGTCCACGTCGGAGAACTCGAGTGCGACACTGGGGCGGGGCGTACCTGTCTCGTCCGGCGAGATCGACAGCATGAACGAATGCATCCGCCCCCCGACGGGTGGATCTCGGTAGAGGACGGACTCGATGTCCTCCGGGTAGATGTTCGAGCCCATCACGCTGATGGTCGCGTCCTTGCGGCCATGGATCCACAGGAACGGCAATGGGATCGGACGCGACCACGGCAACGGGCCGCGTGGGCCAAACACCTCGGGAGCGAGTCCAAGGTCGTCCAGTTCGTAGCCGAAGGACGCCAGGATCCGCTTGACCTGGGCGAATCCCACCACGCCGCCGGCGTCGTGCACGTTGTAGCGGATGCGCGGCGCCAACAGGTCCAGGCGGCTGATCGTGCAGACCACCTCCCCGGTCCCGTTGCCCTCCAGGTAATGGATCAGCGGGTTGTACTGGAAGATCATCGGCAGCCGTGGGTCAGTCCCGAAGAGCGCCTGCCGGATCTCCGGCCGGGCGCGGATCAGCCGACGCAGGGCGATGCTGACCGGCGACTCGCCGGCCATCCCGATCTCGATGTCCGTGGCACCGTAGCCGGAAAAGACGGAGTCGAACCGCTCCAGGAGCACATCCCGGAGCTCCTCGGTCATGCCTTCCCCGCCCACGAGCGCGTGCAGCTCGTAGTCCGCCCAGGGGAAGCCGCGGCGCGTGCCCTCGTCCAGCAGGTGCTTCACGAATGGTGGGTAGCCTGCGATCAGATAGCGATAGGTCGGGCCCAGATAGGCGAGCGTCGACAGGATCTTGTCGATGTCCGGTCCCACCGACTTCACGATCCCGTGTCGCATGATCCCAAGGCTCATGTTGAACCCAGTCGCCCAGGCGCCCATCGAGAAGGCGTTGATCGTGACCAGCGGCTCGGTCCCGTACGCGTATCGGGCGAAGAACGCGATGTTGCGATGGGCCACCTCGCGCTCGCGACGCCCGCGGATCCAGTTGTAGGGGGTTCCTGTCGACCCACTCGATTCGTCGATCGTGGTGCCCCTGAACGGGACGGTCCCACCCACGCAGCGCTCCAGCAATCCGTAGCGATCCACGTAGCTCGGCTTGTCCGTCTCGGGCAGATGCCTGAGGATCCCCAATGGAAGGAGACCGGCGACGTCGACGCCGGTCGTTTCCAGGTAGGCGCCGTAGGCCGGCACACGCCGCGCGGCTCGCCAGGCTGCCCGCTCGGCGCGGAGCTGACCCAGGCCTCGCATCAGCGTTGGCGGGGTGATGCGGAAGAAGGCCATCAGCCAGCCATACCGAAGCCCGACGGTCCGAAACATCAGGTCGAGCGGGAACAGCCAGATCCCACGACCGATGCCCACGAACGAGGCGAAACCAGTTCGTGCGGCGCGTCTGAGATAGTTCATCCTCGTCGGTCGCTCACCGACGGTCCGTGGCGCGTGCGATACATCCATGCACTTACGACGCCGCCGGGCGTCTTCTGTCACAGAGCCGTTTTGGCGGCCGGACCGGGGCCGCCACGGTCGGTCAGGGCCGCAGGCCTGCCAACGCATCGGCGTGACGGCCGCGCGGATCGATCGAGGCGGTGCCCTGGCGTGCGGCCAGGTGGGCGAGGGTCTCCCGATCGAGGATCTCCAGCATCGCATCGCGGACGTCGATCATCGCCTCGCGCAACGGGCAGGTTGCCTCGTCCGGGCAGGAACACGACTCGTAATAGCGCAACGAGACACAGGGGAGGGGCGCGAGGGCCCCGTCTAGAAGCCGGATGACGCGGCCGAGGGACACGGTCTCCGGGTCCACCGCGATGGCGTAGCCGCCATGTGCGCCCAGTGTCGTGCGGACGAAGCCGGCGTGCTTGAGCGTGGACATGATCTGCTCGAGGAACTTGGCCGGCAGACGGTCGCGCTCCGCGAGGGTCGCAAGCGGGATCGGCCCTCCGCCTTCATGGCGGATGAGGTCGACCAGCGCGCGCAGGCCATACTCGGAACGGCGGGACAATCGCATGCGAGCATCGTAGTGCGAATGCCTACTGCCGTAGTGGGCGATACGCCGCCGGCGATGTGAACATCCGTGCGAAACGGTGGTACACATGTGCTAGACTCCGGCCGTGACGGACGACCTTTCACGCATCCTGTCGGCGGACCCGGAGGCCGAGGGCGACCTCATCATCGAAGGGACGCTGCGACCGCGGACCCTGGGCGAGTACATCGGCCAGCGCGAGGTCAAGGCGAACCTGTCGGTCCTGCTCACTGCCGCCAAGGGGAGGGGAGAGGCCGCCGATCACGTTCTCCTGTACGGCCCGCCGGGCCTCGGCAAGACGACCCTGGCGACGATCATCGCGCGGGAGCTCGGCGTCAACGTCCGCTACACCTCCGGACCGGCCGTGGAGCGCGCCGGGGACCTCGCCGCGATCCTGACCTCCCTCGATGAGCGCGATGTCCTCTTCATCGACGAGATCCATCGCCTGAACCGCGCGGTGGAGGAGATCCTCTATCCGGCAATGGAGGACTACGCGCTGGACGTGATGATCGGAAAGGGCCCGTCGGCACGATCGCTGCGCCTAAGCCTCAAGCCGTTCACCGTCGTGGGAGCGACCACCCGGGCCGGCCGGATCAGCAGCCCGTTGCGCGACCGGTTCGGAGCCACCTATCGGCTGGACTTCTACACGGACGCGGAACTGACCGAGATCGTGAACCGGTCCGCGGTGATCCTGAAGGTGGAGATCGAGCCGGCGGCCGCGGTCGCCATCGCTGGTCGAGGACGCGGGACGCCCCGCATCGTCAATCGCCTATTGAAGCGCGTCCGCGATCACGCCGAGGTCCACGGTGACGGCCGGGTCGACGAAGCCACGGCCACCGCCGCCATGCGCGCGATGGAGATCGACGACGAGGGGCTGGACTCGACAGATCGAAAGCTCCTGGCCGCGATCATCCAGAAGTTCGGGTCCGGGCCGGTTGGCGTGGCAGCACTGGCCGCCGTCCTGTCCGAGGAGATCGAGACCATCGAGGACGTGTACGAGCCATTCCTGCTGCGGCTCGGGTTCATCGACCGCACACCGCAGGGTCGGATCGCGACGGAACTTGCGCGTATGCACATGGCGGGCCTCGGCTACGAGATCCCTCCCCCGCGCCGGGCCGACCCGACGCTCGTCGGGCTGTGGGACGAGCCGCCACCGGAGGTCGAGTGACCGGGCCATACGTCGGTCGAGCCGCTCGCTACGAGGTCACCACGCCGCCTCCGGTCGACGGTGCCACGCGGGCGCGCGCAGGTATGCTGACGCTGACCCATGGCGTGGTGGAGACGCCCCAGTTCATGCCGGTCGGGACCAATGCCACGGTCAAGGCGCTCTCGCCGGACGACATCCGCGACGTCGGCGCGTCGATCATCCTGTCGAACACCTACCACCTGTACCTGCGACCCGGGCACGAGAGGATCGCCCGGCTCGGAGGGCTGCATCGGTTCATGGACTGGGAGGGACCGATCCTCACCGACTCGGGCGGGTTCCAGGTGGTGTCGCTGGGCGACCTGCGGGTCGTTGACGAGCAAGGCGTCACGTTCCGCAGCCATATCGACGGGTCCACGCACACGTTCACGCCAGAGCTGGCGACCGGCGTCCAGGAGGCGCTCGGTTCGGACATCGCGGTCGCCTTCGACCAGCCGGTCTTCCCGTCATCGCCCAAGGCGGTCGTCGCGGACGCCACGGAGCGCACCCATCGCTGGGCCGAACGCTGCGTCGCGGCGCACACCAGAGAGGACCAGGCGTTGTTCGGGATCATCCAGGGCGGATTGGAGCCGGACCTGCGCGCAGCGTCTACCCGGTTCATCGCAGACCTGCCGGTCGACGGGATCTGCATCGGTGGCCTGGCCGGCGACGAGACACCGATCCAGCGCGAGACGGCCCTGGACGTCGTCGTCCCGTTGCTGGCAGACGACCCTCGGCCGCGCTATCTCATGGGTCTCGGGTCACCTGCTGACATCCTGGAAGCCGTGGATCGGGGCGTGGACCTGTTCGATTCGGTCCTGCCGGCGCGGGTCGCCCGCAACGGCCAACTGTGGATCCCCGGTGGCCGCATCAACATCCGGAACCACGCGTTCCAGGACGACCCGAACCCTATCCAGGACGACTGCCCCTGCATCGCCTGCCGGCACTTCTCGCGGGCCTATCTGGCCCATCTGTTCCGCGCCAAGGAGCTCCTGGGATACCGGCTCGCGACTTGTCACAACCTGACCTTCACCCTAGACTTCATGGTCAGGATCCGAAGCGCGATCAGGGCCGGTTCCTTCCAGGCGATGCTCCCCGATCTGCGCCTGCGCGCCGGTCAGGTGAGCCGCAGTGAAGGCGCGGTGCAGTCCGCGTGAAGGGTCTCCGAGTAGCTTCGACGATGACGCGGAGGCAGACCCATGGGCTCACGGGATCGACCGAGCAAGGAAGCCAAGAAGAAGCCGAAGGCCAAGTCGGGCCAGCCCAAGGTATCGCCGCTGATGGATCCCCCGACCAACGTCGAGGTCATCCGCAAGCCGCGCAAGGAGAAGCCGGTCGTCGTCGTCGACGAGGAACCGGGCGAGGACAGCTGACCGGACGGACGGACGCCATCGCGCGCCGCTCCGCTGAGCGGCGAAACGGACGGATGAGGAGCGTGACGGACCGATGGCGATGACGGAAGAGCGGAACGCGGAGCGAGCGATCACCGAACGCGGCAAGGCGGTGGAGGCCGCGATGGCATCCATCGAGAAGCAGTTCGGCCGTGGCGCGATCATGAAGCTCGGCTCGGCCGAGCGGCAGGCTGTGGACTACATCCCCACCGGCTCGATCGCGCTGGACCTCGCCCTCGGTGTGGGCGGCATCCCGCGCGGCCGCATCACGGAGATCTTCGGGCCGGAGTCCTCCGGCAAGACGACAGTCTGCCAGCACGTCCTCGCGGAGGCCCAGGCGCGCGGCGGGGTCGTCGCCTTCATCGACGTCGAGCACGCCCTGGACCCCGGCTACGCACGTGCCTGCGGTGTCAACGTGGACGAGCTGCTGGTCAGCCAGCCCGACACCGGCGAGCAGGCCCTTGAGATCACCGAGACGCTCATCCGCTCGGGCGGCATCGACTGTGTCGTCGTCGACTCGGTCGCTGCCCTCGTGCCGCGCGCCGAGATCGAAGGCGAGATGGGCGACAGCTTCATGGGCATCCAGGCTAGGCTCATGAGCCAGGCCCTGCGCAAGCTCACAGGGGCCGTGTCGCGCTCGAACACCGCGCTCGTCTTCACCAACCAGCTGCGCGAGAAGATCGGTGTCATGTTCGGGAACCCGGAGACGACGCCGGGCGGCCGCGCGCTCAAGTTCTACGCATCCGTCCGGCTGGACATCCGCCGCATCGAGACGATCAAGACCGGCACAGAGTCCGTGGGAAACCGGGTCCGCGTGAAGGTCGTGAAGAACAAGGTCGCCGCCCCGTTCCGCGTCGCCGAATTCGACATCATGTACGGTGACGGCATCTCCAAGGAGGGCGGCTTGCTGGACGTCGGTGTCGCGATGGACGTCGTCAGCAAGACGGGCGCCTGGTTCAACTTCGAGGAGACCCGGCTCGGCCAGGGTCGTGAGGCGTCCAAGGACTTCCTCAGGACCAACGTGCCGATTGCCGAGGAGATCGATCGCAAGATCCGGGCCAAGATCAACGAGGTCGCCATCCCGGTGGAGGGCATCGCCGAGGCCGAATAGGCCTCGCCCATGGCGCAGGACCGTGCGACCGCGTCGGATCTCACGCCGGCGTCCCGAACCCGCCAACGTCATCCGCGTGAGACGTTCGCCGAGCGTCGGGAGCGTCGCGCCGCCGTCGACGATCCGGCTGTCGTCCTTGAGGCGGCGGCGCGGTTCCTGGAGGTGCGGTCGCGGTCCCTTGCCGAGGTCCGCCGGCGGCTGACGACGAACGGCTATCGCCCCGACCTCGTCGAGGGCGCGATCGCGCGCATGACGGAACTCGGGATGCTCGACGACGCCGCCTTCGCGCAGGCGTGGGTCGAGTCGCGGGATCGATCGCGTCCACGCGGTGAACGTGCGATTCGGGCTGAACTGGCTCAGAAGGGCCTCGATAAGGCGGTCATCGAGGAAGTGCTGGCCATCCGGCGTGCGGGCGCGTCCGGGAGCGATAAATCGGATGCGCCCGACGGGGATGAGGCACCAGCCGTGTCGGCAGACCGGGCAGCCGCGGAGCGACTGATCGGCAAGCACCTCCGCTCGCTGGCGCGCGTCCCCGAGCTACGACAACGGCAGGCCCGCGCGTACTCGCTGCTGGCGCGGAACGGCTTCGATCCGGAGACGTGTCGCGAGGTGGCGGCGTCGGTGGTCGAGGTCGCTGACGCCTTCGACGGCGGCGGCGATCCAGACTAGCGGCTACCAGCGCGAGACGAGGTACTCGGCGTCGGCGAAGACCCCCGGGGGCTGAGTGTTGACCAGGAGCCACTGTTTCGGGCCTCAGGAGTCTGGATCGATCGCCTGGCGCCGCATCTGTGACGGGGAGTCGACGACAACGCGGCTGGCGGCCTGACAGCGGTCGGTTCGGCGGTCAGGCGTTCGATTCGGTGACTGCAGGTCAACGGGGGTGCCCCGAGGCTGGCACGCCAGCCCTCGTTGGTTGCCGTTCAGGTCGATGCGCCGTAGGCTACGCGACAGACGAATCGACGCGCCGCTCCGGGCGGCGTGCCCTGACCCAGCTCGGTGGACATCGCGGCCCACGGACGGATCCCCAGGGATGGTGCGCAAGCACGGTCCCTCGGTCGCGCGGTGACACCGTTACGACAGTTCGAGACCTCCGATCCATGAATGATCGGACGGGAGGATTGAGAAGATGGACACGCCGCTCGTCATAGCGGTGGCCCTCGTGGCCGTCGCTATCGGAGCCGTTCTTGGCGTACTCGTGCGCAGCATGTGGGCGTCCCAGACGATGAAGACCGCGCAGGCGGACGCTCGTCGGATCGAAGCGGAAGCCCGGACGCGCCAGAAGGAATTGATCCTCGAGGCGAAGGACGAGAAGCTCCGCATGCAGGCCGAAGCCGAGGACGAGGCGCGCGCCAAGCGCAACGAACTCTCCGGCCTCGAGCGACGACTCCTCCAGCGCGACGAGGCGCTTGACCAGCGTACCGACATGTTGGAGCAACGCGACCGCAAGCTCATCGAACGCGAGCGCGAGCTCGACAAGACCCGCGAAGATCTTGCCCGCGCCCAGCAGGAACAGGTCGCCGCGCTCGAACGAGCATCCGGGATGTCCGCCGAGGACGCCAAGGCCGTCCTGGTCGAGGCCGTCCGCGAGGAAGCCGAGCACGATGCTGTCAAGATCGCCCGCGCCATCGAGCGGAGCGCGCGAGAGGAAGCCCAGGATCGAGCCCGCGACATCGTCCTGACTGCCATGCAGCGCGTAGCCGCGGACCACACCGCCGAGCACACCGTCTCGGTCGTGCACCTGCCATCGGACGAGATGAAGGGCCGCATCATCGGCCGCGAAGGTCGCAATATCCGTGCTCTCGAACAGGCGACCGGCGTCGACCTGATCATCGACGACACGCCCGAGACGGTCATCCTCTCCGGTTTCGACCCGGTCCGGCGTGAGATCGCCCGGATCGCGCTGACCAAGCTCATCGCGGATGGCCGGATCCACCCCGGTCGCATCGAGGAGGTCGTCGCCAAGGCCAAGGCCGAGGTCGAACTCGTCATGCGTCAGGCCGGCGAACGGGCCGCCTACGAAGCCGGCGTCCCCGGTCTTCCGGCTGAGATCATCGGGCTACTGGGCCGGCTCAAGTTCCGCACCAGCTACGGCCAGAACGTGCTGAACCATGTCGTCGAGACCAGTCACCTGGCGGCGGTCATCGCCGCTGAGATCGGGGCTGACATCCAGATCGCCAAGATGGGCGGCCTGCTCCACGACATCGGCAAGGCGGTGGACCACGAGGTGGAGGGCCCGCACGCAGCGATCGGTGCCGCGATCGCCCAGCGCCACAACCTGCCGTTCAAGGTGATCAACGCCGTCGCGGCCCACCATCAGGAAGTCGAATACGCCTGCCTGGAGGCCCCCATCGTCCAGGTCGCAGATGCCATCAGCGCGTCCCGCCCGGGTGCTCGTGGCGAGGCCATGGACACGTACGTCAAGCGCCTCGAGGACCTGCAGGCGATCGCCGAGAGCTTCGCCGGCGTCGAGCGCTCGTTCGCCGTCCAGGCTGGGCGTGAGGTGCGCATCCTCGTCCGGCCGGAGGAGATCGACGACCTGACGGCCAGCCGCCTGGCCCGCGACATCGTCAAGAAGATCGAGGATCAGCTGACGTACCCGGGCCAGATCAAGGTCACGGTCATCCGCGAGACGCGCGCCGTCGAGTTCGCGAAGTAGCGCCGGTGGCCGCCGAATACGGCGCGGCCGGCGTGAACCCTGTCGGGTTGACCCGTCTGGGCAACCCGACCAACGGGAATGCGCCGCGGCCGCGGGGTGCGTGCCGCGTCCTGATGATCGGCGACATGATCGGCAAGCCCGGCCGTGAAGCCGTCGAGCGGCTCCTGCCCGATCTGCGCGAGGAACGTGGCATCGACTTCGTGACCGCGAATGGCGAGAACGTCGCGGGCGGCATGGGTCTGACCCCGTCCACGGCCGAGTCCATCCTCGCGAGTGGTGTGGACGTCATCACGTCCGGCAATCACATCTGGGACAAGCGCGAGATCTACCCGTTCCTCGAATCGAGCGACCGGGTGCTGCGCCCGCTCAACTACGGCACCCACGATGTCCCGGGGCGGGGATGGGGTACGTATCAGGCGATGGACGGCACGGACCTCGCGGTCATCAACCTCCAGGGCAGGACCTACATGCAGCAGATCGAGAACCCGTTCACGGACGCAGACCGGCTGTTCGACGAGGCCTCCGAGCCGCTGCCGCCCGTGCGCCTCGTGGATTTCCACTGCGAGCTGACCTCGGAGAAGAACGCGCTGGGGCTATACCTGGATGGACGGGTCAGCGTCGTCGTGGGGACGCATACACACGTCGTGACCGGCGATGAACGGATCCTCCCGCAGGGCACGGCCTACCTGACGGACCTGGGCATGACGGGCCCTGTGTGGAGCGTCATCGGGTTCGCGCCACGGACCGTCCTGCCGCGGTTCATCAATGCGTTGCCGACCCGCTTCGAGGTGGGCGAGGGGCCGGTCATCTTCAACGCTCTGCAGATCGACATCGACCCGGCGACCGGACGGGCGATCGCCCTGGAACGCATCCAGCGGCTCCTGGACGCCTGACGCCCCATGCCGGGGACGTCGCGGCGCCACGCTCCGGTCCATGCCGACGGGGCCGTCGTGCCGCCTCGGCCGTCGTCCGTGGACCTGCACGCGCACACGACCCGCTCTGATGGCGTCCTTGAGCCCGCCGTCCTGGTCCGCGACGTCTTCGCGGCGGGCGTTCGTACCTTCGCCCTGACCGATCACGACACGCTCGCCGGCTATCGCGAAGTCATCGCGGCCGACGCAGTCCCGGATGGGATGGACCTCATCCCGGGCGTCGAGATCAATGCGCTCGTGACCCGCGACCTTGGCCTCTGGGAGGGCGAGCTCCACATCCTGGGGTTCGGGATGGATCCGGCGAACGACGCGTTCGAGGCGGCGATGATCGGCCAACGGGATCAGCGCCGAACGCGGTTCGCGCGGACCGTCGATCTGCTGCGTGACCTCGGCCTGCCGATCGATACCCAGGTCGCCGAGCTCGACCCGGGCGAGGACGACGCACTCGGCCGTCCGACGATCGCGCGGGCGCTCATCCGCGCCGGGTTCGCTACCAGCGTCGAAGATGCCTTCGCCCGGCTGATAGGGCACGGCTATCCGGCCTACGTGCGACGTGACGGCCTGGGACCGGACGAGGCGATCCGGACGATCGCGGACGCCGGTGGCGTGCCGGTCCTGGCCCACTTCCGCGAGGCGCCGGCGCGGATCCCGCTCCTGCGCGAACTCAAGGACGTGGGCCTTGCCGGTCTGGAGGTCTACTACCGCAGCTTCGATGCCGAGACGATTGTCGCCGTCGGCACCGTGGCGACCGACCTCGGGCTCCTCGCGACCGGCGGCTCCGACTATCACGGCGATCTCGGCACCTATGCCGAGTCGCACGCCGCGCTGTGGGTACCACCCGAGGTGGGGGTGACGCTCTTCGCGACGATCCGTCGCGGGCTGGGGCCGGTCGCGATCTAGGCGAGGTCCTCGGACACGCTGTCGACCTCGCTTCGGAGCGCCCGGAGCGCCTTGCGGTCCTGTGAGGACCGTGATCTGCACGAGTTCTTCGTGAACCTCGACGAGATCGACATTGGCTGTCGGAATGGGCCGGTGGGCATGCACGTTCGTCACGATCGCGGTCCCTCCAGGACCGGAGCGGGCGCAACGCCGTCCGCGCCACGATCCGTCGCGCGCTGGGGCCGGCCGCGATCTAACCCGGGTCCGACGCCGCCTCTTCCTTGACGAACGTGGGGCGAAGCTCGACCGGCTTCGGGCGCTTGCGGCGCGAACGCAGGTTGAGCCCCTCGACCAGGACCGAGAAGCCCATGGCAGCGTAGATGTACGCCTTGTCGATGTGGAAGCCGAAGCCGTCCGCCACCAGCGTGACGCCGATGAGTAGCAGAAACGCCAGCGCCAGCATCTTGACCGACGGGTGGTCGTGCACGAACTTTGCCAGCGGGCCCGAGGCGACGAGCATGACCAGGACGGCGATCACGACCGCCGCTACCATCACGAGGACCTCTTCCGCCATGCCCACCGCGGTGAGGACGGAGTCGAGCGAGAACACGATGTCGAGGAGGACGATCTGGATGAGAACGCTGCGGAAAGAGGCCGTCGGGGCTGTGGCCTCCACGTGATGGGCCGGCTCCCCCTCGAGTGACTCGCCGATCTCGGTCGTGGCTTTCCAGATCAGGAACAGGCCACCGCCGATAAGGATCAGGTCCCGCCACGAAAAGGCATTGCCCATGACCGTGAATGCCGGCGCGGTCAGGCCGATGATCCAGGAGATCGTCAACAACAGCAGGATCCGCATCCCCATCGCAAGCGACAGCCCGATGATCCGCGCCCGGTCTCGTGCCTCGCCCGGCAGGCGTTGGACCAGGATCGAAATGAAGATGATGTTGTCGATGCCCAGAACGATCTCGAGTACCGTCAGGGTGATGAGGGCGACCCACGTCTCGGGGTTGGTGAGCAGATCCATGGCCTGTGAGGATACCGTGGCTTGGCCGCTCGACGTCGTACCATGACTCGACCGTGACCGACGCCCCTCCCGTAACGCGCCGCCTGCCGCAGCTTGACGTCCTCGATGTCGTGCCCTCGGGGCCGGCCGAGCCGCGCGTGCCGGCGGCACCGGCCGACACCCGACTGACCGAGTACCTGCCCGACAACCGGGCGCTGCCGCGCTTCCACGTCTGGACCCTGGGGTGCCAGATGAACCGGAGCGACTCGGAGGAGATGGCCGGACGGCTGTTGGCGGCCGGCTGTGATGAGTCGACGTCGATGGATGATGCCGACCTGATCGTCATCAATACCTGCGCGATTCGCGAAGGCGCCGAGCAGAAGGTCATCGGACGGCAAGGCCAGCTGGCACGGCTCAAAACGGCCAATCCCGGCCTGCGGGTGGTCCTCACCGGATGTTCGGTCCGCGAGCCGGATCGAGCGGGCCTCAGGCGTCGCTACCCAGCGGTTGACCTGTTCTTGCGCCCAGACGAGGAGCCCGAGCTCGTGGATCGGCTGGGACTGGCGTCCGCGCAAGCACCCATCGGAGCGAGCGGGACCGTCGGTGCGACGACCCTGGTCGGGCGAACCGTCGTGGGTGTGGCGGACCACCTGGCCGGGACCCGTGCCGTGGCCGTGGGGCAGGGGAGTGTCGCCCGCGAGAGCGCCATCAGTGCCTGGCTGCCGATCATCTACGGCTGCGACAAGACCTGCACCTACTGCATCGTCCCGTTCAGCCGCGGTCCCGAGCGGAGCCGGCCGTTCGACGAGATCGTCGCGGAAGCGACCACCCTGGCCGCCGCGGGCTACCACGAAGTCACCCTGCTCGGCCAGAACGTCAACTCGTACGGTCACGACCTCGCGACCGAGCCACGGTTCGGCCACATCGACACCGACCGCTGGGCTGGGCGTCGGCTGGACCTCGAGGGGCGACCGGACCTCGCCGAGCTCATTCGCGCGATCGACGCGCTTGGCATCCCGCGCCTGCGTTTCGTCACGTCGCACCCGTGGGACCTGAGCGACCGGCTGATCGCCGCGATGGCGGAGTGCCCGTCTGTCTGCGAGCACCTCCATCTCCCGGTCCAGTCGGGCGACGACGCCGTTCTGCGCCGGATGGGCCGCCAGTACACGGTCGAGCACTATCTCGAACGTCTGTCCGCGATCCGTGCCGCGATCCCGGACATCGCGATCTCCACCGACATCATCGTGGGGTTCTGTGGCGAAACCGAGGCGCAGTTCGAGTCCACCTTGGCCCTCCTGGAAACGGTTCGTTACGATCAGGTCTTCGCGGCTGCCTACTCCGTGCGTCCCGGGACCCCGGCGACGCACCTCGCGGACGATGTCCCGCCCGCCGAGAAGAAACGGCGGCTCAACATCCTTCTGGAGCGACAGGAGGCGATCGGGCTGGAGCGCAACGAGGCGTGGCTTCGGCGTGAAGTGGAGGTCCTCGTGGATGCCGTCCAGGCGCCGCGGAGCCACGATCACGAGCATGGCCCCGGGGTAAGCGCCGGCGGCGCCTCGCTAACCGGTCGCACCCGCGGCCACAAACTGGTCCACCTGGAGGGCGACCCGGCTTTGGTCGGTCGCCTCGTCCGGGCGCGGATCGAGCACGCCGGCCCATACGCGCTGCGCGGGTCGATCGTCGGGGCGTGACGCCGCCGCTCATCGTCATCGGCGGAGCCACGGCGACCGGCAAGACCGGGCTGGCGATCCGCCTCGCCGAGGCGCTGATCGCCGAAGGCCGCATCGCCGAGGTCATCTCCGCCGATTCGAGGCAGGTCTACCGGGGCCTGGACCTCGCGACGGCCAAGGCCACACCCGAGGATCGCCGGCGCGTGGTCCATCACGGGCTTGACCTCGTGGACCCGGACGACGTCTTTACCGTGGCTGCGTTCAACGAGCACGTGGCCGGCGTCCTGGCGTCGCTTGACGCTCGAGATGGCGTCGCGCTTCTGGCGGGCGGGACCGGCTTCTACCTTCGGTCGGTCATGCGCGGGCTGGACACCGGCAACCTTCCGGCCGATCCGGCGGTGCGGGCGCAGGTCCGCGCGGACCTCGCTGCCGACGGTCTCGCTGCGACGTTCGTCCGCTTGCGCGCGATCGCCCCGAACCTGGCCGCCTCCATCGAGGCCGCCAACCCGCGACGCGTCGAGCGCGCCCTCGAGATCGCGCTCCTGCAGGGCGACGCGCCCCTGCCACCACGCGGCGCCTACCCCGGCCAGCTGCTGGCCCTTGGCCTGACCGCTGATCCCGTTACCCACCGCGGCTGGATCTTCGATCGAGCTCGCGCCCAGTTCGATGGGGACCTGCTTGATGAAGCCCGAACCCTCCGTGAGGACTGGGACATCGGCCTGCCCGCGTTCTCGGCGATCGGGTATCGCGAAGCGTGGAGCGTCCTCGACGGCGAAGCGACCCTGGATGCGGCCATCGAGGCGGACGTCGCCCGGACCATCTCGTTCGCAAAGCGGCAGCGCACCTGGTTCCGTGCCGAACCCGCCTTCACCTGGCTGGACGCGGCGGCGGGCGACCCCTTCCGGACGGCGATCGGCGCCGTCCGGACTATCCTTGCGATCTCATGACTGCACGCACCCTCATCGAACTCGAGGCTCCAGTCGAGAAGGTCTTTCTGGTCGCGGTGGATACGGGCGACGACGAAGGCTGGACGGCGGAGGAGTCGCTGGCGGAACTCGCCGCGCTCGCCGCGACCGCCGGTGGCGACGTGGTGGGCGCCGAGTGGCAGAACCGTCGTCATGTCGACCCGAACTGGTACGTCGGGAAGGGCAAGGCCCAGGACCTGGTCGCTGCCAAGCGCGAGACCGGCTTCGATGTCCTCGTGGCGGACGACGAGCTCTCGCCGGCCCAGCAGCGCGCGCTCGAGGAGCTGCTCAAGGTCAAGGTCATCGATCGTAGCCGCCTGATCCTGGACATCTTCGCGCTCCACGCCCAGACGCACGAAGGTCGGCTTCAAGTGGAATTGGCGCAACTCGAATACCAGCTGCCGCGCCTGACCAAGCTGTGGACCCACCTGAGCCGCACCGGGGGCGGGATCGGCACGCGCGGTCCGGGCGAGAGCCAGCTCGAAACTGACCGACGGATCATCCGGACGCGGATCAGCAAGATGAAGGAGCGCGTCGAGGGTGTCCGCCAGCAGCGGGAGACCGCGGCGCGCGGGCGCGACCGACGGCTGTGGCCCACGGTCGGCATCGTCGGCTACACGAACGCCGGGAAGTCCACGCTGCTCAACACGCTCGTCGGCTCCGAGGTCGCCAAGGCCGAGGACAAGCTCTTCGCCACCCTGGATCCGACGAGTCGCCAGGTGAAGCTCGGCGACGGGCAGACCGCGATCGTAACGGACACCGTGGGCTTCATCCACAAGCTCCCACACCAACTCGTGGAAGCGTTCCGCGCGACCCTTGAGGAGGTCAATCGCGCCGACATCCTGCTCGAGGTCATCGATGCGGCCGATCCGCACGTCGCGGAGCATCGGGCGACGGTCCAGACCGTCCTCGACGAGCTTGGGGCAGGCGACAAGCCGCGTCTCGTGGCATACAACAAGGCGGATCTGCTCACGGACGCCGCGAAGGATGGTAGCGCTACCGCTCCGGTCGTCGCGGGCGCCGTCTACGTGTCCGCGCTGACGGGGTTCGGGATGGAGGCGCTCCGCGCCGAGATCGCGTCCGTCCTCGCGTCGTTGTGGGTGGATGTCGATGTCGCGGTGCCGTACATGGCCGGGGAGCTGTTGGCCCGGGTCCGTGAGCGCGGCACCGTCGATCTTGAATACCGCGAGCGTGATGTGCATGTCAGCGGGCGGGTCGCACCGTCGCTCGCCGGCGAGCTGGAGGCGGTCGCCGCTCACTGGGCGGAATCGCTCACGGACGATGCCATCGTGGAGCCGCTCGCCGGATGACGGAGTACCTGCGCCAGGGTGGCACGGCTCGCCTCGTGGATGGCGCGATCCTCACCTGGACGGTCGCCGAGGGTGCCCGCGGGCGACGCTGGCGCGCCGTGTCCACGGTCGCCGGCGCGATCACCCACGCCCTGCTCCTCGAAGTGGATCTGAGCGGGCGATTCGCACGGTTCGAGCTCTCGACCTCGGCGGGCCTCCTGACGCTCCATCCGTCAGCCGACGGTGCGACGCTCCACGGCAATCGCGTGACGCCCGTCGGCATCGAGCACCTGGCGTACGACTGGGGCGCTGAGCACGGCCTGTCTGTCGATGGACGGCCGATCGCGGATGCCGTCACGGCTCGGCGGCTGACGGGGGCGGTCCGCGTCGGCGACCATCGGTCCGTGACGGTCGTCGCGGTCGCACCGGACCTGACCCTGCGCGAGGAGGCGGTCAAGTTCGAGGCGGTCCGTTTCGGGTTGTGGCGCGTGACCAGCTCGGTCGAGGATCAGATGGTGCGCCTCGACGATCGCGGCATCCTCGTCGGTCTTGCGGACTCCGTGGAGTGGGCGCTCGAAGCGGACTGACCGATTCGCGGCCTCGCGTTGTGGATGGACTGTGGACAACACCGCCAAGATCGGCATGACTTCTTCGAAACTCGTGGATAACCCCGTATCGCGGCGGGTTGACGGTCGGCTATCGTAGGTCTTGCCCGAAGGGGCCCCAGACCGAAAGCGGTGTCGCGGATGCAAATCAGCGGCGTTGACTACGGACCGGCGGTTCCTTCGGGCGTTTCTGTGTGTCCGGCACGGCCCAGGAGCCCCGCAGGTGCGACGACTCGGTACGCTCCCGCCTGACTGGCGCGACTTCTCACGCTCCCTCGTGCCGCTCGTCCTCCTGGCCCTCGCCGCGGCGGTCGGCCCGTTGCGCGTCCCGGTCCTGGTCGCCTTGATCGCCGGCGCCGCGGCGGGCATCGGTCGCGGGGCGCCCGTTCGGTGGGCCTGGGCCGCAGCCGTGCCCGTGGCCGTGAGCCTCGTCTGGGGCATCCTGCCGGTCCCGCAGGCCGCATCGGACGGCTCCGACTGCGCGAACCTCGCCTCACCGGTGGCCATGTGGCGCGCCCTGCAAGCGATCGTCGTCCTGGGCTCGCTCGCGGCATTCACGCTCGCCCTCAAGGCACCCCGGACGTCGCTCCTGCTGCGCTGGCCGGCGCATGCGATCGTGGGCTGGTCGATCGGCGCCTTCCTTGTCAGCGGGCCCGTGGCGCTCGTCGTCGGTCCGATCCTGGCTCGGCCGTTCTTCGGCGACGTCGGGTACGACCTGACCATCATCGGGGCGTTCGTCCCAGCCCTCGTGTTCGCCATCGCCAACGGGACGATGGAGGAGTTGGTCTATCGCGGCGCGCTGTTCGGCTGGTCGTCGAAGGTGATGGGCGTCGGGCCCGCCCTCATCGGCCAGGCGGTCGTGTTCGGACTCGCCCATTCAGGCAGCGATGTCGTCGGCAACGGCGTCCCACTCAGCCTCGCGCTGGGCGTCGGCGGGTTCATCGCTGGTCTCGTGGCGATCCGGACACGCTCGCTGCTCCTGCCGATCGCGATCCACATCGGGCTGGACCTGCCGATCTACTACGCGTTCGCCTGCCGGTAGTAACGTCTGCAGGGGAGCGACGTCTCTCCTCCATGCGGTCTCCACATCGACTCCACAGTCGAACGCCATCGTGGGTCCCATGACCGACCTGACCGCCTCGCCGCCCACGATGGAGTCCCGACCCATGACCCAGCAGTTCGCCCGCGTCCCGACCGACGCCGGTGCCGTCGTCCGAGAAGTGCGCGGCTTCGGCGGCGTCCCGTGGGGTCGTCTGTTCGGCTACCTGCGCCCGCACCGGGTCCCGTTCTCGATCGCGCTGGTCGGGCTCGTCCTCTCGTCCGCGCTCGGCCTGCTGTTCCCGTTGGTCATCGCCGGGATCACCACGTCCGTCGTCGCGGGCGGGGATGCGGCGGGACTGGACCGCTTGATCCTCATCCTGTTCGCCCTGTTCATGGTCCAGGCGATCGGCAGCTTCCTGCAGACGTACCTGCTGGGTGTGGTAGGGGAGCGGGTCGTCGCCCAGATCCGGGGCGAGCTGTTCGGGCGACTGATCACGCTTTCACTCGACTTCCACGCCAGCCGACGGGTTGGCGAGCTCATCTCTCGTCTGTCGAACGACGTAACGATCGTGCGCACGATGCTCACCCAGACCGTGACCCAGCTCCTTTCCTCGCTCATCTCGCTGATCGGTTCCGTGATCATCCTGTTCACGCTGAGTCCGTCGCTGCTCGTTGCCGTGCTGCTTCTGGCGCCCGCGCTCATCGTCGTGGCGGTCGTGTTCGGTCGCCCACTCCAGCGTGTCGCAACGCAGGTCCAGGACACCATCGCCCGCAGCACCACGACCGCCGAGGAAGCCCTCTCTGGCATCCGGGTCGTCAAGAGCTACGTCCGAGAGGACTGGGAGCTGCAGCGCTACGACACGGATCTGCGCGAGACGGTGGCCACCGGGTCGAGGCTCGCCCTCTGGCGGGCGTCGTTCGGGGCGTTGATGGGGTTCCTGGGGTTCGGGGCCATCGCCGTGCTGCTGTGGTACACAGGGCACCAGGTCATCGAGGGTTCCCTCGGGATCGGCATATTGACCGCGTTCCTGCTGTACGGCGTCACCATCGGCGCAAGCCTGGGCAGCCTGGCCGGTCTGTACGGCCAGTTCCGGGAGGGGACCGGGGCGATCGCACGGGTGTTCGAGATCATCGACACCCGACCGACCATCCTGGACGCACCGGACGCCCGCCCGATCGCCAAGGTGGCAGGGCGGGTGGAGCTCGATGGCGTGTCATTCGGCTATTCGTCTGAGCGAGAGGTGCTCCACGGCGTCTCGCTGACCATCCCGGCAGGGGAGACCCTGGCGCTCGTGGGACCGTCCGGATCCGGCAAGACCACGCTCGCGGGCCTGATCCCACGCCTGTGGGACGTGAGCGCCGGCGTCATCCGGGTGGATGGGGCCGATGTCCGTGACGTGACCGTGGGTAGCCTGCGGGGGGCGATCGGCCTCGTGGCGCAGGAGGCGACGCTGTTCGGCGGTTCGATCCGCGAGAACATCCTGTACGGCCGGTTGGACGCCACCGAGGCGGAGATGATCGCCGCCGCCCAGGCCGCGAACGCACACGACTTCATCAGCGTCCTTCCGGACGGCTACGACACGGTGGTGGGGGACCGCGGTCAGCGTCTGTCGGGTGGGCAGCGTCAGCGCGTCGCGATCGCCCGGGTCATCCTCAAGGATCCCCCGATCCTGCTGCTCGACGAGGCGACGAGCTCGCTCGACAACGAGTCCGAGCGGCTTGTCCAGGAGGCCCTCGACCGGCTCAAGGTGGGGCGGACCACCATCATCGTCGCGCACCGGCTCTCGACGATCCGCAGCGCGGACCGGATCGCGGTGCTCGACGACGGCCGGCTGGTCGAGCTCGGGACGCAGGACGAGCTCCTGGCAGCGGACGGGCTGTACGCACGGTTGCACAAGACCCAGTTTTCGCTCGATCCGATAGGGGAGGACTCGTGGGTGGGGGAGGAGGTCGAAGTGCGGGAGGTCGACGCGGTCCTGGCGGGTCAGCTTCCCTCGAGGTAGCTCCTGGACGCCTCAGGCGTACGGATCCCGTGATCCAGGACGGCCTCATACACGAGATGACTGCGCACGCGGCGGCCTGCGGGTCTACCCGCGACGGACGCCTTGATGCGCAGGATCGCGAGACGCGTCTCCCGCGTCTGCAGGGCAGCCTGGCGGACCAGGATCTCGTCGTCAGAAGGCGTCATCCGACCGGGCGTCCTCCTGTGGGACGATGAACGCGATCGTCCATGAGCACATCGGGAGGAAGTATGGCCTCACCCGGCAGCGTCGATGCGTACCTGGCCGAATTACCGCCCGATCAGCGAGCCGCCCTTGAGGCGATGCGCCAGGTGATCAACGCCGCCGCGCCCGAGGCGACCGAGGTCATCGCTTACCAGATGCCCGCGCTGCGGAGTCCGGGCGGCCAATTCCTCCTCTCGTACGCCGCCTACAAGAGCCACTACAGCCTGTTTCCGGCGAGTGACGCGGTCGTCAAGGCTCTGGGTGCGGATCTTGAGCCGTTCCTGGCGGGCAAAGGTACGATCCGGTTCCCGGCCAGTAGACCGATCCGGCTGGACCTCGTCGAACGCATCGTCAAGGTCCGTGTCGCCGAGAACGCCGCCCGCGCCAAGCGCTGATCATCCCGTCCGACGACGGTCGTCGCGGCCCCCTGGACCAAGTAGACTCCTCTCGGACTTCGATGCCTCTGCTCTGAACGGCCTTCGGACGGGCGGCGACACCGAACGACCAAAGGCCGGGCTCGAGGCACAGCGAGGGGTAGCGTGATGCAGGATCCTCGATTTCGGCTTCCCCGGAGCGTCACGCCGTCGGCGTACGAACTGGAGTTCCGGATCGTGCCGGGGAACACAACGTTCTTGGGATCGGCCCGGATCGCGGTCATGGTCCACGAGCCGGTCCATGAGATCGTCCTCAACGCGGTAGACCTCACGGTCCATCCGGACGTCGACATCGTGTCGCGGTCGGACGGCGCGACAGTCCGCGCATCCGCCGTCGCGCCCGACCCGGACCCGGAGACGCAACGCGTGCGGATCGCATTCGAGGCCGATCTGGCGATCGGTGAGCATGTGCTTGCGCTGACGTTCGACGGCCTCATCAATGACCGGATGCAGGGCTTCTACGTGTCACGCTACCCGACGCCGTCGGGTCCCGACGCGCTCGTGGTGGGAACGCAATTCGCAGCCACCGACGCTCGCTGCGCCTTCCCATGCTGGGATGAGCCGGATCTCAAGGCGACATACCAGGTGGCGCTTACGGTCCGCGAGGCCGATCTCGCGCTCACGAATACCCCGGAGGTCGCCCGCGAGCCGGCGGACCCGGGGTTCGTGCGCGTGTCGTTCGCGCCCTCGATGGTCATGTCGACCTATCTAGTCGCGATCCTCGTGGGGCCGATGGCGCTCTCCGAGCCGCGGCTGACCCAGGGCGGTGTGGCGGTCCGCACGATCGCTCGTCCGGACCGGCTGGCGATGACGGACTATCCGGGTGAGGTCGGTGTGTTCACGCTCGACTGGTACGCGAGCTACTACGACCGCCCCTACGCCGAGCGAAAGTCGGACCAGGTGGCCTTGCCGGACTTCGCTCAGGGCGCGATGGAGAACACGGGCCTGGTCGTCTATCGGGAAACGCTGCTGTTGCTCGATCCAGAGACAGCCACGATCGATGAGCGCCGGCGGGTGGCGGAGGTCATCGCCCACGAAAATGCGCACATGTGGTTCGGCGACCTCGTGACCATGCGCTGGTGGAATGGCATCTGGTTGAACGAGGCGTTCGCCACGTTCATGTCCTACCTGTGTCTGGACGCCATGGAGCCCACCTGGCAGGTCTTCGATACGGTCCTGACGTCGCGCGTCCGTGCGTTCGAGGTCGACAGCCTGGCGACGACTCGCCCGATCGAATTCCCGGTCGGCTCGCCCGCCGAGGCCAATGGGATGTTCGACATCCTGACCTACACGAAGGGCGGCGCCGTCCTGCGGATGATCGAGCAGTGGCTTGGCCCCGACACCTTCCGCGACGGTATCCGACGCTATCTGGCGACGCACGCGTACGGCAATACCGAGACGCACGACCTGTGGGACGCCCTGGCGTCGGCGAGCGGCGAGCCGGTCCGGCACGTCGCCGAACCATGGGTCTTCCAACCTGGCTATCCGGCCGTGTCCGTCACCCGCGACGGCGCTTACGTCCGGCTGACGCAGCACCGATTCGCAGCCTCACTGCCGGACGACACGTCGACGTGGCCGATCCCATTGACCATCCGTCAGGTCTCACCCGATGGGGAAGTGGTCGAGCGGGTCGTGTTGGAGGCGGACGGTCTGGATCTGCCGCTGGCCCATCCAAACGCGATGGTCGTCGTCAATGCGGGCTCGACTGCCTACGTCCGAACGCTGTACGACGACGATCTGCGCGCCCGGTTGATCGGCCGGGCCCAGACCGATCTGTCCGCGGCCGAACGCCTCAGCCTCGTGGACGATGCGTGGGCCACGGTCGCGGCTGGTGGCGCGACCATCGACTCCTATCTGGACCTCGCGACCGGGTTCAGCGAGGAGACCTCGCCGTCGGTCTGGCAGACCCTGCTCGCCGGTCTGGCCTGGGTGGACCGGTTCGTCGAGGGCGAGGCGCGCGAGCGGTTCCGCGAGGGTGTGCGAACGCTTCTGCGGCCGGCCTTGCTGCGGCTCGGCTGGGACCCGCGCGACGTCGACACGCCCGCCGACCTTGAACTGCGCGGTGACCTCATCCGGGCGATGGGCATCCTGGGTGACGACCGCGAGACACAGGCGATGGCTCGCGAGGACGAGGCACAGGTGCGCGCCGGTCATCCAGTTGATCCGGCCGTCGCATCGGCAGCCATCGATGTCGTGGCCTTTGTCGGGGATGCCCGCGACTACGACGTGTTCGTCCGGCGCATGCGCGAGGCGGCCACCCCGCAGGACCAGGACCGCTATCTGTTCGCCCTGCCTACGTTCCGCGATCCAGCGCTGCTGCAGCGAACCCTCCAACTGGTAGCCTCCGGCACGATCCGCGCACAGGATGGCCCGTTCATCCTGCAGGTGGCACTGATGAATCGCGACCTCGGTGGTGACGCATGGAAGTACGTGCGCGACCACTGGGAGTCCCTGACGTCCCTGTTCGCGGTCCCGAATGTCATCGCCATCGCGCAAGGCGC
>JBKJQY010000122.1:0-26858 GCA_046593725.1 Candidatus Limnocylindrales bacterium | reverse complement strand
ACTGTCCGCTCCACGACCCGATCTGATGCCGCCGATGGGCATCAGCCGGCGAGACTGTCCGCCCCGCGACCCGATCTGATGCCGCCGATGGACATCAGCCGGCGAGACTGTCCGCCCCGCGACCCGATCTGATGCCGCCGATGGACATCAGCCGGCGAGACACGACGTCGCCCAGGTGTCCGACAGGCGCGGCCCAAGGCCGCTCACCCGGCCGAGTCGCGCCAGGCGAGGATCTCAGGATCGCGCGCGACGGCCAGCAACAGCCCGGCGAGCAACGTCGTCCGGGGCACGATCGAATCGACGTCGAGATACTCAGACGGAGCGTGGTCGTTGCCGCCGATCGGCCCGAGGCCATCCAGCGACGGGATGCCCATGCCCGAGGTCGTGTTGGCATCGGACGCCCCGCCGGTCGAGGTGTCGCGGACCTTGAAGCCGAGCCGACCCGCGACCGCCTGGGCGTGCTCCACAAGGCGCCCGCTGCGGGCCAGCTTCTCCATCGGCCGCCAACCGGCCATCACGTCGACGGTCGCCGTCGTGTCGGGCACCTCGGTCGCAGCGGCGATTGCACGGACCTCCACCTCCACGGCGTCCAGGCCCTCGGAGGTGATCGAACGCATGTCCACCTCGAGATGACAGCGCTCAGGCACGACATTGGGCCGCGTCCCGCCGGCGATGACCCCGACGTTGACCGTCACTCCAGGCCAGCGACCGTTGAGGGCGTGCAGGTCCCGGACCAACCGGCTCGCCTCAAGGATCGCGCTGCGCCCCTTCTCCGGCTCCACACCGGCATGCGCAGCGCGCCCGGCGATGACGATCCGCGTGTCGAGGATCCCCTTGCGGGCCGACACGATGTCGCCGTTCGCACGAGCACATTCGAGGACGAAGCAGGCGTCGACGGTCCGTGCGATCTCACGGATATGCGGCGTCGAGCTGGGCGAACCCACCTCCTCGTCCGGGTTGGCGATGAACGTCAGACGCTCGAAGGGCACACCGCCGAGTTCGCCGACCAGCGCCTTGATGGCATACAGCCCCGCGAGCAGGCCGGACTTCATGTCGGTCACGCCCGGGCCATACGCGACGCCATCCTGGATGCGGAACGGACGGGCTGCCGCCGTGCCCGGATCGAAGACCGTGTCCATGTGGCCGATCAACAGGACCCGCGGCGCGCCGACCCGCCCCTCGAACGTCGCCACAACTGTCTGCCCGTACCGTCCGGACGGGTCGGCTCGGTGTTCGACGGTCGCCCCCAGCGCCTCCAGGAACCGCCCGGTCCACGCGCCGATCTGGTCGACCCCGGTCGGCGTGTAGCTCCCACAGTCGATGTTGACCAGGTGCTCCAGGTCCGCCAGGTAGGCCGGCAGGTCCGACGCGATGACGGTCCGCAGGGCGTCGAGTTCGGGGTCGCTGGCGATCATCGTCATCCGGTCCTCCTTGGCGGCCAGTCTAGCCCGTGCCGGCTTGCTATCCTGCCCGAACCGTGCGACTGGTCGAGACGCGTCTGTTCGAGGGCCCGAATGTCTACCGGTTGGAGCCGGTGGTCAAGCTCGAGGTGGCCGTCGGCAAGCGGCGGACCTGGTACGGGCAGCGCGATCCGGGTCGACACGCGCTGGTCCGCCTGGGCGCTGACATCCCCGCGCGGGACTGGCCGAACGACGTCGCCGCGGTCGTGGCCTGGATCCGCCGGCTACGCGCCGAGTACGGTGAAGGCCGACGCGGACTCGCGGTCCATCGCTCGTCGGACCCAGGTCACTGGATCGTCACCTATCCATGGAGCGGCCTGGAACGGTCGCTGACGCTCACCGAGGCCGCCCTGGCCCTGGCCGAACGTGACGTCTCTCCGGTCCCGACCGCGCACCTGACCGGCGCCCAGGATCGCCTGCTCGCGCGCTGGACGGCGAGGATCGCCGAGGCCGGCACGACTCCGCCTTCGTGGATCCGGGACATCGACCGGACGATCCCGATCGTGTCGATCTCGGGGACCAACGGCAAGAGCACGGTCACCCGCCTGATGACGCACATCCTGCTCCTCGCCGGCCGCAAGGTGGGCACGACGACCTCGGACGGCGTGCTCGTCGACGAGCGGATGGTGGAACCGGGCGACTGGACCGGTCCGGGCGGCGCGCAGCAGATCCTCGCCCGGAGCGACCTCGACGTAGCCGTCCTCGAGACCGCCCGCGGCGGGATGGTCCTGCGTGGCGTCGGCTACGAATCGAACGAAGCGAGCGTCCTGACCAACGTATCGTCCGACCACCTGGACCTCCAGGGCATCCACACCCTCCCCGAGCTCGCCGAGGTGAAGTCCACGATCTGCCGCATCACCAAGCCGGACGGCTGGGTCGTGCTCAACGGCGACGACCCGTATGTGTCTGCGGTCGCGCGTCGGGTCCGGGCGAACGTCGCCTACTTCTCGCTGCTGCCGGACGGCGGCTCCCCGGTCGTGCGCCGCCACGTGACCCGCGGCGGTCGGGCGTACCTGGTCCGTGGCGGCTGGCTTGTCGAGGCGGACGGTGGCCACGAGACGGACATCGCAGAGATCCGGCGGGTCCCGATGACGATAGGTGGGCTGGCCCGCCACAACATCGCCAACGCGCTTGCGGCGGCCGGAGGGGCCCGTGGCCTGGGCGCGACCATCGCGGAGGTCGCCCACGGCCTGACGGACTTCCGACCCGATGCGGACCGCTCGCCAGGACGCCTCAACCTGTTCCGGCTGGGGGCCAAGGTGATCATCGTGGACTTCGCCCACAACGAGGCGGGCATCGCCGCGGTCATGGACGTTGCCCAGGGGATCGCCGGTGGCGCGGCCGGCCGGGCCGCGCCGATCACGGTCATCATCGGGACCGCTGGCGATCGGCCGGACGACACGCTCAGAGGCATCGGGCGGATCGCAGCGGAGCGCGCGGACCGGGTCGCCGTCAAGCAGACCCTGGGGTACCTGCGTGGGCGGACCGCCGCGTCGGTCGTGGGCGAGCTGCTGGTCGGGGTGACCGAGGGCGGTGGCGACCCGGCGGACGTCCCGATCTACGACTCGGAGACGGCGGCACTACGGGCGGAACTCAACGGCGGCTCGCACGGCAACTCCACCGGGATGCGCCCGGACGCGGCGCGCGTCGTCGTTCTCATGTGCCACTCGGAGCGCGAGCAGGTGTTCGACCTCCTGGATTCGATGGGCGCCCGGCCGGTCGACATCGCGACGGAGCTGGCCGAGTTGGTGCCCCGACTCCAGGAGCGTCCGCGCCGCGCCTGACGACGCGCGTGGTTTGGCCCGCCGTTGACCGACGGTCACCGTTTCGAACGCCAGGAAGGCCCGCGAGCGCCGTCCGGGATGCTTGCGGTCGCTGTGATGACTCTGGGTCATCGATCCGCCCGGACGGAGCGGCCACGGCGGCCCCGCCACTCCCAGCGCCCCAGAACGATGACTCTGGATCAACGCGAGAGCGGCACAAGGGCGGGCGTTCGCGCCGCGCCTGACGCCCTGCGAAACGGCCGTGCACGGCGCCCGCGACCGGCGCACGATGCCGCAAAGCGCGAGTCGACCGGCTCGCCGACCGGGTGTTCGGAGGATGCGATCCATGGAGATGGCGGCTGGCGTCTTGCTCATCCTGATCTCGCTCGCGCTCACCGCGATGATCATCCGTGTCGTCCAGGCCAACATGCGGGCCTAGCCAGGGGCGCGGTCCTGCCCACCGATCGCGACGATCGCTCCGGTCCTGGAGGGACCGCGATCGTGTCGAACGTGCATGGCCACCGGCCGGATCCGCCGTCGAACGTGGTGATCGTCAAGCTTCGCGAGGAACTCGTGCAGATCACGGTCCTCACAGGACCGCAGAGCGGTCCGCGGCGAGACCGCCACACCTAGCCCAGCGGCGACGGCCACCACGCCTGCACGTCCAGGCGATCTGCGAATAGCAGCAACGGCTCCACGCCCGGGAGCGATAGGCCCTGCGCTTCGGCCATCGTGCTGCGCGTGATGTCCGCCTCGGCCGGACGCAGCAGCCACGGGTCGTGCCGGATCGCGGTCCAGGCCAGCCCGCCTGATCCATCCACCGCGTACAGCCCGCGGCGGTCCGTCAGCCACTCCGCCAATGATCCTGGAGTCGCCGGCGCGGGGGGACCCGTCGGCCGGTAGCGGGCCTGGAACGTCGCCGGCGCCCCGCGTCGGTCCGTCCGCGTCGAGCGGTAGACGGTCCACCCGTCATCGGCCGTCGTTACCGACATCGACGCCTTGAAGTACGGCAGGTGGAACGCGGTGCGTGCGCCTTCCACGGCGACGCGACTGCCGGCATCCAGGCTGAGGAACCAGACCCCGCCACGACCCTCGTGTCGCACATAGGTCCGAACGTTGAGCTCCGGGAATGTGCCGATGAGTGGCGGAACGGGCAGGCCTCGGGGCGCCACGCCTTCCATGCGGAACGGCACGACCCCCAGCCACGCCTGACCATCGAAGGTATCGAGTTCCAGGCCCGCCGGGATCAGCGGCTGGATGACGGCCGGCTCGAACGGCCAGTGGGCGAACAACAGGTCCACCCAGCGCATGCGCATCACCCAGTCCATGATCGGTCGATCGAGACCCGGCTCGGCTCGGTCAGCCTTCTGGGGCTTCGAGCTCGCCCGGGTCGGCGAAGGCCGTGCCGCCACGCGACGTTCCGGCGGCGGCCATCGCCTCGCGGTAGACGGCGATCGCGTCGTCCACGCAGCAGACCACGAGGTCGCCCGGGACGGCGCGGCGCAACGCAGTCCGGACGGCGGCCATCTCCTCGAGGATCTTCTCGGAGCGAGTCGCGCGGGCCGTGCCGGCAGCCTTCGCCTGGCGGACACCCTCGAGGACGTTCGTCGCCGTCTCGCCGGGCTGGCGGCCGCGGAGGTTCTTATCCTCGCGCACGATCACCTCATCGAACGCACCGGCGGCGATCGCCCCGTAGTCGCGCTGGTCCTGGTCGCGCCGGTCGCCCGGGATGCCCAGGACGCCGATCGCGCGGCCGGTCCGCGTCGCCCCGCCGGAGGTCCCCACCCGGCCGGCCTTGGTCTTCGTGTCGACCATCATCCGGTTCACGAAGTCGGCGAGCTGGCGCATCCCGTCCACGTTGTGGCAGTAGTCGATGACGACCCGGACCCCGCCGGCGTCCACCAGGTTCAGCCGGCCGGGCGCCTGGAAGAAGGACGTGGAGAAGGTTCGAAGGCCCTGGCGGATGTCGTGCAGATGGGCGCCGGCAGCCCAGGCGCCCGCAGCGGCCGCGAGCGCGTTGGCCACGTTCATCCTGGCTCGCCCACCGAACGTCGCTGGGATCAAGTGCGTATAGAGCACGGGCATCGTGCGTGAGCCGAGCTTGAGGACGATCAACTCGCCGTCGCCGGTCATCTCGAGGCGGAAGGCCGCCCCGCCGCGACTGGTGTGGCCGTCGACCCGGTCGTAGCCGTCCTCGCCCTTGGTCATGGACATGCTGAACAGCACGACCCGACCAGCGCAGTGCCGACCCATCCGATAGACGTGGCTGTCGTCCGCATTCAGGACGGCGGTCCCGGAGCGCGGCACCGCGTCCACCACGACGCCCTTGACGTTCGCGAGCTGGCCGATCGAATCGATGCCGCCCAGGCCCAGGTGGTCGCCGGTCACGTTGGTCACGACTGCGACATCGTTGCGGTCGTAGCCCAGGCCCTCGCGCAGGATGCCGCCGCGCGCGACCTCGAAGATCGCCGTGTCGACGGTCGGGTTCTGAAGCACCATCTGGGCGGACTTTGGCCCGGACATGTCGCCCTTCTTGATGAGCCGACCATCGATCACGATGCCGTCCGTGCTGGTCATCCCAACCCGGCGGCCCTTCAGCTTCATGATGTGCGCGAGCATCCGGACAGTGGTCGTCTTGCCGTTCGTGCCGGTCACCGCGACGATCGGGATGCGCGCGGTGGAGCCCGCCGGGAACAGCGAATCGATGACCGGGCGAGCGACGTACTGCGGCTCGCCTTCGGTCGGGTGGGTATGCATCCGGAAGCCGGGCGCGGCATTGACTTCGACGATCGCGCCGCCGGTCTCGCGGACGGGGCTCGTGATGTCCGGGCAGATGAAGTCGATGCCGGCGATGTCCAGGCCCACGATCTGGGCGGCCGTCTCGGCGATCTCCACGTTGTCGGGATGCGCCTCCATCGTCCGGTCGATCGACGTGCCGCCGGTCGACATGTTGCCGGTCAGGGCGAGCTTGATCCAGAGGCCCTCGGGCAGGACGTCGTCCATACCGTGGCCCTGCTTCCGGACCAGTTCTTCGGCCGCCTCGTCCACCTTGATCCGGGTCAGGACCTTCTCGTGGCCGATGCCGCGGCGTGGATCCGAGTTGGCGATATCCACGAGTTCGCGGACGGAGTGTTCGCCGTCGCCGGTGACACTCGCCGGGACGCGCTCGGCGATCGCCGCGATCTTGCCGCCGATGACGAGGCAGCGATAATCGTTGCCGGCCACGTACGACTCCACGACGACGTCGCCGCCGCGGCTCTGGCCGAGCGCACCCTGGAACGCGGCACGCACGGCCTCCTCGGAACGGAGGTCCAGGTGGACGCCGCGGCCGTGGTTGCCATCCAATGGTTTGACCACGCACGGGAAGCCGATCCGCTTCGCCGCGGCAACGGCGCCATCCTCCGTGTCCACCAGGTCTGCCCGCGGCACCGGCAGGCCTGCCGAGTCGAGCAATCGGTTGGTGAGGTTCTTGTCTGACGCGATGTCAACGCCGATCGCGGACGTCAGCGATGTCATCGTCGCCCGGATCCGCTGCTGGTGGATGCCGTGACCGAACTGGACGAGCGAATGGCGGTCCAGCCGGATGAATGGGATGTCGCGGCTGACCGCCTCATCGATGAGCGCCTGCGTCGACGGCCCGAAGGCCTGGCGCTCGGCCAGACGGATGAGCCGTTCCATCTCAGAGCCGTAGTCGAACGCGACCGCGGGATCCTCCGGCGTCACGAGGTAGTTGACGAGGGCGACGGCCATCCGGCCGGCCTCGAGACCGACGGCCTCCTCGCGGTACTCGAAGATGCAGTTGTACTGGCCGTACGCGCCCGCGGCCCGGGTCTTGCCGTGACGGACATCCGTCCCAGCCAGGTTCTGGAGCTCCAGGGCCACGTGCTCGGCGATGTGGCCCACCCAGGTGCCCTCACGAAGCCGGCTGACGAACCCGCCTCGACGACCGAGGGAACAGGCATGTTCTTCCAGGCTGGGCACCAGACCGACCAACCGGTCCGTGAAGTCCGGGATCAGGTTCGACGGGTACTCCTCCAGGACGCCCAGGTCCACCAGCATCCGGATGACCGGCTCCCGTGCCCAGTAGTTCGGGCCACGCAGGACGCGGGTATCGAGGACTCGGAGGGTGGGTGCCGGGCCGGTCGGCGCGCGGCCGGTCGAGTCGGCGGCCCTCATGGCCGCGGCTTTCGAGGCGGCGGCGACCGCTTGCGAGGTCTGCCTGGATCCTGACGCCGGCGTGCTCTGGGCCACGGGACTCCTTCTCCGTGCGCGGCTGTGCCGCCCACCTGGACCTGATCAGCTGGAGGCGGCCTCGCCGCCGGGCAGTGCGTGGAGCGTGGGTGCCACCACCCGACGACGGCGGCGCAGGTCGAAGCGATAACCCGCAGGCAGGGAGTGCAGGACGACGCCGCTGATCATCAGGGGGCGATGGCCGTGGACCTCCCAGGCGTCCGTCTCGGACTGGGCGCCGTCCACGACGGTGATCGAACCACGCCCGATGACCTCCATCACGTGGTCCGGCCCGACCACGCCGGCCGTGTCCTCGTCCACGCCGAGACCCAGCAACGATGGGTTCTGGGCGATCAGGCTGAGCAGACGGCCCAGGCGGTTCCGTTGCTGGAAGTGCTGGTCCACGATGACGCCGGGCAGGACACCCAGGCCGGCGGCGATCTGGGCCATCCGGTGCTTGGGCGTCGCGCCGGACGCCCCGAAGGCGATCATGTGGCTCGACATCGCGGAGGCGCCGGCAGACGTGCCCGCCACCACCGCGCCGTCTCGAAAGCGGTCCATGATCGCGTCCGCGAGGATCGTGCCGCCGATCGTGGAGCTGAGCCGGAGCTGGTTGCCGCCGGTCATGAAGATGCCGGTCGCATCGTGGACGGCGGCGGCGTTGGCCTCGTCGTTGGCCTCCGGCCGGGTCACGGCGTGGAGCGGTCGAACCCTGGGCACGCCCAGTTCACCGAAGACCTGGCGATAGCGCTCGCCGGCTTCCATGCCCATGGACGACGCCGTCGAGATGACCGCGATCGTGGCGTTCTCACCACCGGCGAGGGCGACGAAGCGACTGAGGATGACCCGATCGCGGACCTTGTCCTCGGCGCCGCCGATGATGATGACCGTTCCGTCCGACAAGAAGACACATCCTGATGATGCGGCGATGATCGGCGAAGGATAGCAAGGTGGCGCCTCCTCCCGTGGGAGAATGCCCGCGCGATGAGCGAGACCCCGTCCGAACCGCCTGGCCTGATCCCGGTCCCGGGCTCCGCCGGCGGTCATGGCCGGATCGTCGTCGACCTCGGCGACCTCATCGATAAGCCCACTCGGCGACGGGCCGGGGTCTTCCGCAGGGCATTGCGGCGACAGACTACGCGGCTGCGCGACCCGCGGCGGATCCTGGCCATCGTCCTGCTCAGCGTCGTCTTCGCGTTGATCGCCGCTGGGTTGATCGCGCGGGGCGAGGCCGCCGGCGCCGACGCCCGTGCGTACTGGGCCGGCGTCCGATTCTGGCTGAGTGGCGGCGACCCGTACCACCCGACCGGCCCGTTCCTGCCGTATGTCTACGCCCCGTGGATGCTGCCGTTGTTCGTGCCGTGGGCCGTGCTGCCCTGGGACGTGGCCTGGTTCGTGTGGCGCGGCGGCACGATCCTGCTGCTGCTGTGGACGATCCACTGGGCGTACCGCCGCCGACCGTTGACCTCAGCCGTCATCGTCGTATTCCTGGCGTTTCCGTTCGGGGCGAACCTGGACACCGGCAACATCAACCTGCAACTCACCCTGATGCTGTGGGCCGCCCAGTCCAGCGGGCCTCGGCTGGCCGGCCTGCTGTGGGCGCTCGCGACCTGGATGAAGTGGATCCCGGTCGTATTCTGGCCGATCCTGTCCCGCGGCGGTCGGCGTTGGGGCCTCGTCTGGCTTGCGATCTCCGTGGGGCTGAGCGTGCTGACGCTGCCGCTGACGATCATCCAGTTGCAGACCCTGTTCGGGTTCGGGGCGCGACCGATCCGCCTGGACTACCTCGTCTATCTCTGGGCGGCCGTCCCGTGGCTGTATCGCCGGCCGGATCCGTTCGACTTCCTGCGACCGGCAACGTGGCGGCGCTGGGCGACCGAAGGGCGCGTGCGGCTCAGCCGCTGACTGGAGCCGCAGCCGCGGGCGCCTCCACCAGCTCGCCAGGCTCCTCCTCGCGCCGTCGCTCATCGACGGGGCGCAGCAGCCACGCCCCGATGAGGTACCAGATCGGCGCCAGGAGGAACGCCACCCGCGGGCCCAGCGCGCTCTCGCCGGCCCGCGCGAACTGGTCCGCGATGATGTAGCCCATGAGTCCGGCGACGACCCCATTTGTCGCGGTGGCCACATTCGAGATGCCCATGAACCGGCCGGCCGAGGCCTTTGGGATGATGTCGGTCATGAGCGCCCAGTCGACGGCGAGGAAGCTGCCGCTGCCGATCCCCACCAGGCTCGCGCCGAGCGCCAGGAACCACACCGATGGCGCCAACGCGCAGACCGTCATGCCGACCGCGCTGCAGGCCACGGCCGCGTAGATGAGCCGTTTCCGCCCCACCCGTTGGGACAGCCGCGCGGCCGGGATCGTCGCGATCGCCGTGCACAGGGCGGCGATCCCGGTGATGCCCAGGATCCACACCGCACGATCGGCCGGATTCGTCATCCCGAGCGCGCGCTCGAGGTAGGGCACGGCGAGCGTGATGAGGAACGCGCTGCCGCCCAGGATGAAGAACCGCGAGCCCACCAGGTGCACGAAGCTCTTCTCCTTGAGGATGTCCGTGCCCCACGCCTCGGCGGCGATCGAGCGCCACGACCGGCCTCCCCGGTCCTTCGCGACCCGGCCCTCATCCAGCCGGAAGAACAGCGAGAGCATCGTCAGGAACTCGACCACGCCGAGGGCGACGGTCGGGATCGTGAAGTCGCCCGTGACCAGGCCCAGCGACGCCATCGCGCTGCCGAACACGACACCAAGCACCGTGAACAGCCCGACCATCCCGCTCGCCAGCCCGACCTGCGGCGCCGGCACGAGATCGGGGACATACCCCTGGAATGGACCCTGCGCGAAGTTGGAGCTGAACTGGAGCAGGACCACCAGCGCCGCGATGACCAGGATCGAGTTCGACGTCGCGATGCCGACGAGGAAGACGAGATCAAGCGTGGTCCCGATGACGATGTACGGCTTGCGGCGACCGAAGCGGCTGATCGTGTAGTCGCTGATGGATCCGATGGTCGGCTGCACGAGCACGGCGATGGCCACCCCCGCGAACTGCACGAGCCCAAGGACCGTGTACTGGATGGACTCGTCCGGGACCAGGACCTTGATCCGCTCCTGCATGATCAGGCCGATGCCCTGGAACACCGCGACCAGGCCCAGCCAGTAGATGGACAGCCGGATGAGCTGGCCGAGAGGCAAGAGCCGGGTGGGCGCCGCGGTCATCGCCGGAGTCTACGCCTGCGTTCGGGCGCTACCGTCGGCGTCGAGCGTGACCGCGCGGCCCACGCGGACGAGTCGCCGCTCTGTCGCCTCCGGAGCGACGAGATGGAACAACGAGCGGTCGAGTGAATAGATCCCGGTGCTGGCGATCCCGATCCGCCCCAGCCGGAACGAGAAGACCGGATTCTCGCTGTTGCCGGCGTAGTGGAACGGGCGCCCGTCGCTCGTCAGGAGCGCCAAGTTGGCCTGGCCACCGAACCGGTCGTGGAGCGCTTCAAGCTGGCTCGCCGGCGGAGCGGCGGGATCCCAGGCATCCTCCAGCCAGCGCGCGCCCACCTCGGTGTCCGCCCGACCATGGATCCGGCCATGGGCTCGATAGGTCGCGCGGAGCGTTCGATAGTCGCGCAGGTCGCCGTTGTGGCTGAGGGCGTAGCGTCCGGCCGGATCGTCGAATGGCTGCGTGTCGGGGACGGTCAGCGTGGATAGCTTCGAGGGTCGGCGCAGGTGGACGAGCACGACGCGGGTCGTGGTCGTGGCGCCGAGCTCCGCGGTCGCGGGGTCGTCGCGGAAGGCGCGGATGTCCTTGTAGCTCGCCAGTCGCCCGTCCGAACGGATCCACGCAGCGCCCCAGCCAAACCCGGCGATCCCGAACCGCTCAAGCCGCTCCGTGAACGGCCAGAGCTCGTCGAGGCGGAACGGCTCGCTCGCCCGGGCGATGAAGTGTTCACACATCGGGCGGGATGATACCCGGCGCCGGCTGGCAGGCCGGGCACCAGAACGTGTTGCGCGGGAGCTCGGTGCCCTGGCGGGCGCGGGCGATCGAGCCGCCGCAGCGGCGGCACGGCCGACCGGCACGGCCGTAGGCGTAGAGGGGACCCGGTGCGGTGCGGTCGCCCGTCGTGGTGGTCCGTTCCGGTCCGTGGGTCGTGGCGACATTCGCGAGCAGGAGGCGGCGGGCGGTGGCGACGAGGCGCTGGAGCGCGTCGTCCGAGACGTCGGCGGTCGTCGCGAACGGCGAGACACGCTCGATCCACAGGATCTCGCTCTTGTAGACATTGCCGATGCCGGCGAGGGCTCGCTGGTCGAGGAGCGCTTCGGCGACGGACGTCCGTGCCCGTGACGGGTCGCGCAGGCGACGCACGGCCTCGACCGCATCGAAGGTCGGCGACAGGAGGTCCGGCCCGAGGCCCGCGAGGGGTGCGTGGGTGGCCTCGGCGCGCTGCTCCAGAAGTTCCACGACCGGGGCATCGAAGCAGACTGCGACCGCGTCCTTCACTTCGATGACCAGGCGCGCCCGCCCCGGCGGCCGGCGCCAACGCTCGCCCGGTCGATAGCGGTGCCACGAGCCGTTCATGCGGAGGTGCGTGCGGATCTCGAGGCCACCCTCGAAGCGGATCAGCAGGTTCTTGCCCATCGCCTCGACCGCGGTGATCTCGTGCCCGACGATCCGGTGGACCTGCGGGATCGGGCCGGGTCCCTGGGCTCGGGCGGCGGTCACGGTCTTGCCGATGAGGTATGGCCGCAGTCCCGCGGCGGTCCGGAAGAGCGTGTCGCCCTCAGGCACTCAGATCGTCTGCGGGAACACGGGCAGTCCGGCGGCGGTCGCTGCGGCGCGAAGGCGTAGATCCCACGCCACGAGCACGACACCATCGCCCGACAACTCCTGGGCAGATGCGAGCTGGATGGCATCGCCGGTTCGAAGACCGTAGCTCTCCGCGAGGTCGCCCGCACGGAGCGCGATCGCACTGTCGAACTCGACCTGGTCGTATTCCGCCGAGGCACGCTCGAACGCCACCACGGCACCGTCATGGGCCACCGGGCCGAGACGACCTGCCCGCCGTGCTGCCGCCAACGCAGAGCGCACTTCGACATAGGTCAAACGGGACATCGCATTGCGAACCTCACCAGACGTCGCTTCTCGCACCGCGTCACTGCCGGGTTCGTCAAGTAGATAGAGCTTCAGTAACGCGGAACTGTCCAGGAAGGCGATCACCGACCACGCACCTCGTCCATCAGGTCCTGGATCGACCCGTCATACGGGAATCTCGGGATCTCATCGAACGGCGTGCGGGGCTTCGTGGCGAGCGTCACCCTGCCCTGGCGTGCGAGCTCGAGAAGGCCGGGTGGGATCACCTGGCTGGACAGGGTCGCGATCGGCTTGCCGTGCTCGGTGATGGTCAGGACCTCGCCACCTTTGACCCGCTCGAGATAGGTCGACAGGTGGTCGCGGAGCTCCCGCACGCCGACCGTTGTGGCGCTCAAGGGCGATATTGTGGCGCTTTTTGTCTCCGCAAGGCGTTTCATGTGGCCATCCTATCACTCAGCGCTTGCGCGGCGATCACCGTGGGGCGGCCGGCCGCGGCCCAGGGCCCGCTCAGAGCCCGAGATCTTGAGGGTTCTGCGGCCGATGACACCCCGTGCCCGCTCAGAGCCCGCGCCGAAGCGCTTGGTCGCCTCGTCGGGGGCGTTCCACATGCTCAGAGCCAGCATGCAAGGCGTTTGGGATCCGGTTCGCCCGAGTCCTCGGGCTGTGAGCGGGCACCGAGCCATCCCTGGCAAGGCCAACGAGCCACGGACGAGCCCGCCGCCGCCCGCCCCGCGCCTACCGCGAACCACGGAGCGTCAAGCCGCGATACCCGGGCACGAAGCCACCCGCCAGCAGGACCTCGCGCCACGGCGACTCCCCCACTGGCTGCCCGTCAACCTTGCGGATGACGAGCTCGCGGAGCCGTCCATCGGCGACCAACACGCTCAGCGCGCGCACGGCCGCCGCCGCCACCTCGGGGTCGTCCGCTGGCGCGAGGGTCTGGAGCGTGGACCCGCCCCGCTCCAGGTACAGCGCCGCCAGCCCGTCGACGATCGCCACGTAGGCGCCGGCCGCCCGCTGCAGCGGCCGTCGGTCTGCCTCGGAGCGGCGCGGCCAGGGCAAGGCCGCTCCATATGGATTCGCCGGATCCGTGGCCGCGAGCAGGTACACCGCCGCCCGACCCGCTCCGTGCGCTCCCTCGGCGCCATCCCGCGTCGCGCGCAACCGGTCCAGCGCACCGGCCTGCGCGAACTGCGCGGCACCCAGCCCATCGACGAAGTACCCGCGGCGGATCCGGCCCGCCTCCTCCATCGCCCGCAGGATCGGGTAGACGGCACTGAACCCGCCGGCGATCCCCTCCGACGCCACGGCCTCGCGGGTCAGGACGCCGTGCCGCTCGAGGAGCGCGAGGCTCTGCGCGTGGACCCGAGCCGTGGGCGCGACCTCGATGGACTCCACGAGCGACCAGCGGCCGGCAGCCTCTGGCGGACCCAGCGCCGTGAGCCGGCCCGCGCGCGGCCGCCTTGGACCACCGCCTCCCCCACTCCCGGGGCGCTTCCAACGGAGCGCCCGCAATGGCGCAAACGTGTCGTTGGTGACCTCGCCGGCCCACACCAGGTCCCACAAGGCATCCAGGACCTCGCGCTCCGAACCGCCACCCGCCGCGGCGAACAATTCCCGATAGAACGACGCCCCCCGCCTCCCCAGGTGCTCGCGGATCGCCTCATGCCGCGCGTCCGCCGGCCGCTCCACGCCGTCCGCGGGACCCACCGTCCGGACCGCCTCGCGACCCGGACGGACGAGCGCCACCCGACCGTCATCGCGGCCCAACGGCCCATGCCCCACCCACGCGACCTCGCCCAGCGATCCCAACTCATCCAGCAACCGAGGCTGGTACCCGGGGATCCGTGCCGGCAGGATGTCGCGCTCCAGGACGGACGCCGGCAGCGGCAGCCCGGCCAGCTGCTCGACGACCTCGGCGAGGCGCTCCAGCGCAGCGGAGCCGCGGAACGGCGCAGGTGACTCCCCGACCGCCGCGATCCCGTGCCAGCCCGGCAGGAATCGCGCGAGCGCGGCCGGATCCACCGGCTCCACTTCGTGACGAAGCCGCGCCAGCGACCGCCGCCGCAGCAGCCGCAGGACGTCCGGGTCGCACCATTCGCGTTCCGCCCCGCCCGGTCGGAACTCACCGCGGAGCAGCGTGCCGGCCGCGAACAGCCGGTCCAGCGCGTCTCCCACGATCCCGATGGGCAGGCCCCACCGACGCGCCGGTTCGGGCGTCAGGAACGGTCCGTGCGTCCGCGCCCATCGGGCCAGCAGCGAGTCCAACGCGCCGATGACCGGATCAAGGAACGCACCAGGCACGCCCACCGGCGCCGAGACACCGGCCGCATCCCGATAGCGGGCCACGTCCTCCACCGCGATCCAGCGCTCGTCGCCGGCGATGCGGACGCGAACCGCCCGCCGGGCACTCCCCAGCTCGACCAGCCACGGGTCCGCGACGGCCGCGCCACCCTCCGTTCGGGCCGCGACCTCCGAATCGGATAGGTCGCCCAGCCGTCGAAGCAGGTCGTGGACCCCATCGAGCGTCGTCGCCTGTCGGTCCTCGGTCAGCGCCTGCAGGCTGAGCTCGAGGTCCGCCAGAGCTTCGGGGTCCAGTAGCTCGCGCAGCTCTTCCTGGCCAAGCAATTCGCGCAACAGGTCGCGATCCAGCGTCAGCGCGCCGGCGCGGCGCTCCGCCAGCGGCGCATCGCCGTCGTACATGTACGCAGCGACGTAGTCGAACAGCAGGCTGCTCGCGAACGGTGAGGACCGCGACGTTTCGACGCTGTGGATCGTGATCTCTCGCCGCGCGACGTCCGCCAGGATCGCCCGCAGCGCCGGCAGGTCGAAGACGTCGCTGAGGCACTCTCGGTACGTCTCGACCAGGATCGGGAAGCTCCCGTACCGGCTGGCCACCGAGAGCAGGTCCGCTGCGCGTTGGCGTTGCTGCCACAGCGGCGTGCGAGTCCCGGGCCTGCGGCGTGGCAGGAGCAGGGCCCGGGCCGCGTTCTCGCGGAAATGGCTCGCGAACAGGGCGGATGTCGCGAGCTGTCCCACGACCAGGTCCTCAAGATCGTCCGGGTCGGGGAACAGGAGCGCCTCGATGCCGTCGAGCGGCGCATCGCCTTCCGGCAAGCGGATCGCGATGCCGTCGTCGGACCAGATGGTCTGGACATCCAGGCTGAGTCGCTCCTGGAGTCGAGCTTCGATGGCCAGTGCCCATGGCGCGTGGACTCGCCCACCGAACGGCGTCAGGAGGCACAGCCGCCAGTCGCCCAGCTCGTCGCGGAACCGTTCCACCACGATGCGCTTGTCCGTCGGCAGGGCGCCGGTCGCCGCCTGTTCGTCCTCGAGATAGGCGAGCAGATTTTCGGCGGCGCGATCGTCGAGGTCATGGGTCTCCTGCAGGCGGGCGGTCGCGGCAGCTCGGCCTTTCGCCCCTCGAGCCAGGTCCGCTTCGGTCTCGCGGATGAACGCCCCGACCGCCTGGCCGAGCTCCACGGGCCGGCCCACGGCATCGCCGTGCCAGAACGGCAGCTTGCCCGGAACGCCCGGCGCCGGGCTGACCGTGACCCGATCGTGGCCGATCTCCTCGATCCGCCAGCTGCTCGCCCCGAGCGTGATGACCTCGCCGACGCGGCTCTCGTAGACCATCTCCTCGTCGAGCTCTCCGACCCGCCGGCCCGGGGTGCCCACCTCGCCGACCATGAACACGCCGTATAGCCCGCGGTCCGGGATGGTGCCGCCGCTGGTGATGGCGACGACGCGGGCATCGCGTCGGCCCTGGACGACGTCCGTGACGCGATCCCAGACCACCCGAGGCTTGAGTTCGGCGAACTCGTCCGAGGGGTAGGCGCCGGCGAGCATGCCCAGCACGCCTTCGAGGACCTCGCGGGTCAGCGTCTCGTAGGGCGCCGCGCGCGTGACCGTTGCGAGGAGGTCGTCGACCGACCAGGGGTCCATGACGGTCATCGCGACGATCTGCTGGGCGAGGACGTCGAGCGGGTTGCGCGGGATGAGCGTGGTTTCGATGGCGCCTTCGTGCATCCGACGAGTGACGACCGCCGTCTCGAGGAGGTCGCCGCGGTACTTCGGGAAGATGACGCCCTTGCTTGGGGCACCGACCTGGTGGCCTGCCCGACCCACGCGCTGGAGCCCGCGGGCGACGCTGGTGGGACTCTCGACCTGGATGACGAGGTCGACGGCGCCCATGTCGATGCCGAGCTCCAGCGAGCTTGTGGCGACGAGCGCGGGGAGCCGGCCGGCCTTCAGTTCCTCTTCGATGGCGAGACGCTGTTCGCGGGCGATGCTGCCGTGGTGCGCCTTGACCAGCTCCTCGCCGGCGAGCTCGTTGAGACGTTGCGCGAGCCGTTCGCTGAGGCGGCGACTGTTGGTGAAGACGATCGTGCTGCGGTGCGCGCGGATGAGCTCCAGGATGGCCGGGTGGATGGCCGGCCAGATGCTGGTTCTCGCCTCCGGGCTCGTCGCCGGGCCGCCAGGCTGCTGGTCGGGCGGCAGGATCTGGCCGATCGCGGCCATGTCGTCGACGGGGACGACGACGCGGAGTTCCAGCGGCTTGCGCGCGCCGGCATCGACGATGGCCACGTCCCTTCCGGGGCCGATGCCGGCCATGAAACCCGCGATCGACGCGAGCGGACGTTGCGTGGCGGACAGGCCGATGCGCTGGGCTGGGGTCGGTGGCTGGCCGTCCGGGCCCGGCGCGGTGGCTCGCAGGGCCTCGAGGCGTTCCAGCGACAGGGCCAGGTGGGCGCCGCGTTTCGTGCCGGCGATCGCATGCACCTCGTCGATGATCACGTGGTCCACGTGGCGGAGCGTCTCGCGGGCGGCGCTGGTGAGCATCAGATAGAGCGATTCGGGTGTCGTGATGAGGATGTCCGGTGGTCGACGGGCGATCTGGCGGCGGTCCTCGGCGGGGGTGTCGCCGGTCCTCGAGGCGACCGTGATATGCGGCGGCTCGTCGCCGAGGCGCTGGGCCGCCAGGCCGATGCCGGTCAGCGGGGCTCGCAGGTTGCGCTCGATGTCGTAAGTGAGCGCCTTGAGTGGGGAGATATACAGGACGCGGACGTGGCCGGGGTCCGTGCGGGTGGCCTGTGGACTGGGGTCGCGGGCGAGGCGGTCCAGGCACCACAGGAATGCGGCCAGGGTCTTGCCACTTCCCGTGGGGGCATGGATCAGGGTGTGCCGTCCGGCCGAGATGGCCGCCCAGCCCCGCGCCTGCGCGTCGGTGGGGGCCTCGAAGCTCGACGTGAACCAGGCACGGACCGCCGGTGAGAACGGCCCGAGCGGATCGACGGGCGGTGGAGCCTGGGCAGGCTCGGCGATCGCGGCCACGGGACGGTGAGTATACGGCCCGCTCGCCCGGTTAGACCAACCGTTCTAATCGCAGTTAGCCCGGGCGCGCGCCGGGGGGCGCCTGGGGGGAGCCGGGGGCCGGGTCCGCCACAACCACCGTGGTGCCCGCTCAGAGCCCGAGGAATCGGGCCGTGAGCCCCCGAATCCACCTCGGTGCCCGCTCAGAGCCAGCGATCGGGCGACTTCGGCCGTCAATCCACGTCGAGTGCCCGCTCAGAGCCGGCAATCGAGGCCGACCCAGGGCGGAATCCCCAGGATCTTGGGCTGTGAGCAGCTCGCAAGATCCCGTTTGCTCGCAAGATCCCGCTTGCTCGCAAGATCTGGTCTACTCACAAGCCCCGTCCGAGGCGATCCTTGAGGCGCACGGCATCTCCCTCCACCAATGCCCATAGGAAGGCCGACCCCGGCCATCGAATGTGCGGCTCGGTCAAGGCCCGCAGCGCTTCGGTGGGCGACGTAGGGTAGGCGGCCGCGATCGTCTCAGCGAACCGATCGGCCAGTACTCGATTGGCTTGGGTTTGGCGCAGGACAAGGACGCGGTAGATATCGAGCTTGATCGGCTGGGCCACCCAGAAGTCCGCGCTTGGAAGCGACTCGGCCTTCTCGCCCGCCCAGCGAAGCTGCTGCTCCAAACGACGGAGCTCCGAATGGACCTCCACCGCGACGAACACCGGTGGTGATGTGGTCGGATCCTCCAAGACCAGATCGATGACGCCGCGGACGGGACGGTAGACCGCGACCTCCACGCGCTTGGTCCATCGAGGATCGGCCGCGCGAAGGATGGCTTCGACGATCCGGGCCTGGATCGAGTCGCGCAGCCGCGGTCCGGTGCCTGGGTACAGACGAACGTGCGCGTCGCCGCCGAGGGCCGTGGCGATCGCGACGAGCACAGTGAGACTGGGCTCGCGCACGCCACGCTCGACCTGTCCGAGGTAACCGTCGTCGATGCCCGCCGCCGCCGCGAGCTGGCGGATCGACAGGCCCGCGTCCTCGCGAAGGCGCTTGATCTCGGCCCCGATCCGGATCCGAAGGACGCGAGCCTGCCGCCCGACAACGGAGCGCGACGATCGCCTGGGTCGACTAGGGGCTCCGCTTGTCATGCACACAGTCAAGCGCATGGCCCTTACCTGGCGACCTATCGGCCCTCATCAGGCGCGCCGGAGCTGCTCAGAGCCCGACCTTTCGAGGAACGTGGCGCCGATTCGGGCGGTTCGCGGGCTCTGAGCGGACACTCAAGGCGAAGTGGCGACCGATTCGGGCGGTTCGCGGGCTCTGAGCGGGCGATTGAGGCCGAACCAGCTCAGATAGACTGATTCCTCGGGCTCTGAGCGGGCGCGCCTCGGGGCTGGGGCGGCGGGCGCGCCTCGGGGCTGGCGGCACAGCCGGGCCAGATGGCACGGATGGGGCGGGCCGGTCGGCCCGCATGAGGGGCCGGTCGGCCGTATGTCAGCCACGGCGCGGAGCGGTTAGATGTGGTCAAGCGAGATGCCCGCCCGGTGAGGCGGGACGCGCAGGGAAGGGAAGGGATCGGAATGGCAAGCAATCGAAACATGGCAGGGGTCGCCGGAGGCATCGCGGCCGTGCTCCTGTTCTACCTGGTCAACCCGTGGGTCAACCCTGAAGCGGGCGGCACCATCAGCCAGGCCGTGACGATCGGCTTCTGGATCTCATTCCTCGTCCTGCTCGTCCTCCTGTTCCAGGAGCGCAAGCGGCCGGGCGGCGAGACCATCGAGATCGAAGGTCCGGCGTTCACGCGGTTCCTCTTCGGGAACAGCAAGGCTGGACTCTTCTGGCTGCCGATCCGTCTGTACCTCGGCTTCTCGTGGCTCGAAGCCGGTTGGCACAAGTTCACGGGCGAAGGCTGGACCGACGGAGGTGCGGCGCTGCTCGGCTACTGGCAGCACGCGGTCGCCATCCCGGCAGAGGGTCGACCCGCGATCTCCTACGACTGGTACCGCACCTTCCTCCAGATGCTCATCGACAACGGCGCTGAGAAGTGGATGGCCTACGTCATCACCTTCGGCGAGATGGCCGTCGGGATCGGCCTGCTCGTGGGCCTGCTGACTGGGTTCGCCGCCTTCTTCGGAGCCTTCATGAACATGTCGTTCCTGCTGGCCGGTTCCGCCTCCACCAACCCCGTCCTGTTCACGCTCGCCATCGGGCTGGTGCTGGCCTGGAAGGTTGCCGGCTACTACGGCCTCGACCGCTTCGTGCTCCCGATGCTCGGGACGCCGTGGAAGCCAGGGGCGATCTCCGGGAGCGAGACTCGACCGGCCGCCTAGACGGTCCCTCACCGTCGCCCACGGCCAGGGGCCCGGCTGCCGCAAGGCAGCCGGGCCCTTCCTCGTGATGATCGTGTCCAGGATCCCTGGCTCCGCGCGGGCACGGACCGTTCAGATGGGACAGCCGTCGGCGCGCGCAGCTTCCAGAAGCCGCATGTCCACGAGGTCCCGTGCGCCCGGTACGTGGTCGTCCGAGGTCGCTCGTGTCACGACGAGATCCCTGCCGATGCCGCGAGGCGCCTTGCGACCTCGGTCCGGATGCGCACGGGCAGCGGATCGAGCGGATCGCGTTCGGCGACGGTGATCTCGGCCGTCCGTGCGTCGGATGCCGCCAGCAACGCCGTCGCGATACCGCGCCTCCGCCAGGTCATGGCCACGCCCAGCCCGAGCAGCTCGCCGTCGCGGCCCACGACCGCAGCGCCCACGACCATCGAACCTGCGACCGCCGCGGTCACGGATGCGCCGTCCGCCAATGCCGCCGTGACGATCGCGTGCGCGTCCGCGACATCGAACGCGGCCAGGACGCCATCCGCCAACAGCAGCCCAGCCCAGGTCGCGGCTTCCATCGCCGGCTGGATGATGGCGCCTTCGCCCGTCTCGAGGGTCGTGGCGTGCCCCGCTGCCCGTGCGGGCGTGTCGCCACGGACTCCCAGCGGCTCCCACCAGCCGCGATCCCGCGCTTCGCGCAGCAGTCGCGGCACTAGCGCCCGTCGGACCCCTGCGATCGTCTCGGTCGACATCGCCTCCGCCATCGCCTGGTTGTCGTCCATCGGCAGGCCGGCGTTCGGGGCATCCAGGAACGTCGCGGGCAGTGGCGCCTGACGGTAGCGGCCGGCCTCGGCGGTCCAGGCCTCGCGCCACGTCTCCGGCGTCAGCTCCGGAACGTCACGGTGCGATCCGGCGAGCCACACCAGGCTCCACGTGCGCGGGACCACGCGGTAGGCGTCGTACCCGCCACCCCCGGTCGCCAGCCATCGGCCGCCGGCGTATCGATGCGCGATCGCGTCGACGACTTGCGCGGCCTCGGACATCGCCGTCGTCGTCACTCGCAGGTGCGCGAGTGGATCCCAGGCGTGCGAATCTGCGCCGTGCTGCGAGACGATCAGATCCGGCCCGAACGCGGCGGCCAGCTCGGGGAGCAGCGTCCGGACGGCCGCCAGCCACGGGCCCTCGCCGGTGAACGGCTCCAGCGGCACATTGACCGCCGTCCCGGCCGCAGTCCCCTCCCCGACCTCGTCCGTGTCGCCGCTGCCGGGAAAGAGGAAGCGGCCGGTCTCGTGGAACGACACGGTCAGGACACCCGGGTCCTCCCAGTGGATCGCCTGGACGCCGTCGCCGTGGTGGACGTCGAGGTCGATGTACATCACGCGCAGGCCGTCAAGCCGCGCCCGGGCGATCGCGAGCGCCGGATCGTCGTAGATGCAGAACCCGGACGCCCGATCCGGCATCGCGTGATGGAGCCCACCGCCGGGGTGGAAGGCGTGCTCTTCATCACCGCGCAAGATCGCCTCGACGGCCCGTATCGAACCACCGGCGACCATCGCGCCCGCCTCGTGCATCCCTTTGAACGCAGGATCGTCGCCACCCCGCCCGATGCCTGCCTCGCTCGGCCCGAACGGGTTCTCCGAGAACCGCCGCACGGTATCGATGTAGGCCTGGTCGTGGCACCAGCGGAGTTCCTCGTCGGTGGCCGGCTCGGGCGCAAGGCCCGGCATCGCCCCGATCGATCGCATCAGATCCATGGACGGCCCGAAGCGCCTTGGCGTGAGCGGATGATCCGGCCCGAAGTCGTAGTCCGTGGACCGCGGTCCGTACACAAGGAGCATGGCGGCACGATAGCCGTTCGCGGCCGACCGGAGTGAGGTCCTAGTCGTGATGCTTATCGGCGGCATCAGCGGTTGGTGGCGCGAGGTGGGGTTTCGGGCCGGAGTCCCTGTCGTGATGCTTATCGGCGGCGGGTGCGCGGGTGCCATCTTTATGCCGCCGATAGGCATCAAGATCAGGACTGTTCCCCCCAACCCAAGGACGGCTTGGCCAGGCCCGGCCAAGCCTGACCATGGCACGATACCCGCGATGGAACGCGTCTACACCACGCCCCTTATGGACAAGCTCGGGATCCGGCCGGGCATGCGTGTGGCTGTGCTGGGGGTGGACGACGCGGGCTTCCGAGCGGAGCTCGCGACACGGACTTCGAACATCACGATCGGAAGGCCCGAACCCGACACGGACGTCGTCCTTCTCGCCGCCGACAGCACCGCCGACCTGGCGCCACTCCGCGACCTCGCGACCAGGATCCGCCCGAACGGTGCCATATGGATCGTGTCGCGCAAGGGCAAGGCGGCGACCATCCGCGATGTAGACGTGATCGCGGCCGCTCGAGACGCCGACCTCGTGGATACCAAGGTCGCGTCGTTCTCGGAAACGCACACCTCGCTCCGACTGGTCATCCCCGTCCGCCTTCGCCCACCGAAGTCCTGACGCTGGGCTACCATCCGCGCATGCCCGACATCCTCATCGTCCTGGTGATCATCCTCGTCATCGCCGTCCTGTTGCGCGGACCCAAGACGCTGCCCAAGCTGGGTGAAGCCCTGGGTCGAGGTGTCAAGGAAGCCAAGGCGGGCGCCGTCGCGACCCAGGAGGAGATCCAGTCGCGCACCACGACGCCCGACGACACGGATCCCCCGGGACGACCCTGACCGGCTCGACCTGACCCAAACCTCATGAGCGGACGCTTCGAAGGCGCGATCACGATGACCCATCGACCGGGACCAGGCTCCCATCGCGTCACGCTCGACGTGGACGGGGTCGCCACCGAGACGCTCGATGATCTCCCGCCGCTCCGCGACCGGCTCCTGTTCGTCGGGCTGAATCCGTCGCCCGTCAGCGTCGAGGCCGGCCACTACCACCAGGGTCGCCTCGGGCGCACGTTCTGGCGCCGCCTGATGCTCGCCGGCGTCCTGCCCGCGGCCACCCCGGTCGAAACAGCCGATGATGCCCTCATGGCCGCGGGCCACGGCATCACTGACCTCCTCAAGACGGTCTCCGCACGCGACGAGGCCACCGACGCGCTCCTCACCGCCGGCGTCGGGCCGCTCTGGCAGAAGATCGCCGTGTGGCGCCCGGCCGCCATCGTGTTCATCTACAAGCGCGCGGCATCGATCGCGGCCGGTCGGGACCTCCCGGAGCCGTGGGGGTATGTCGAGAAGATGGCCCTCGCCGGTCGACCATGCGTCCTGCTGCCCGGGCCGTACGCCCCCACCGAATCGGTGGACGAGGGAATCAACTTCCTGCGCAACCTGGCGTCCGCACTGCCGACGGACCGAGGCTAGGCCAGGATCAGGCAGCGTCCTCGTCGTCATCCCAGATGACGCGTTCTAGTGACGGCAATCCCCTGGCGAACCCGACCAGCAGCAGGATGTAGCCCAGACCCGTCAGGATCTCGCGCAGGTACTGGATGACGTCGTTGAGGGGGGTTCCGTTCTCGATCGAAACGAACGTGCTCCAGGCGATGACCAGATACCCGGCCAGGATGAGGCAGGCCCCTGCCGCGGCCACGTACCACGCGGTCACGGGCTCTTCGCCGGACAGGGCGCCACGGGTGAGGACCCGGGTCAGGTAGGCCCAGACCAGGATGGTCAGGACGCCGATAGCGATGACCGACGTGATGTAGACCCACAGATCCCACGTCAGCGACGGGTCCGCGAAGTCCACCCCGGTGAGCGTCCACAGACGACCGGCGACGGACAACGCGGCAACGACCAGGATGGCGTAGCCCGCGTAGATCGCCCACTTGGTGAACGCGTAATCGCGCGTCCGCGACAGCCCGAGGCCGATGTACAGCAGCCCCAACAGCCCGATCAGCGAGACCAGCGACGTGTAGATGAGGGACGACGGGATGAACCACCCGAAGTCCGGGTGCGTCCCGGGAGTGAGGTCCTTGAAGGTCGCCTGCAGGCCGCCTTCGACGGCGTGGAGGAAGGTCACCATGGCGAACACCAGGGTCCCGAACGTGAGTGTGCGCGCTCGGCTCCAGGCGTCGGGATGGTTCCACAGCAGGAAGCCCGGGATGAGGACCGAGGCGATCGGCGCCGCGGCCTGGAGCACGGAGGCGAATGCGGAGCCCGGGGTCCGATCCGAGGTATTCATGGCCTCGAGGATCGAGACCCACAGCGCCACGAAGCCGAGGGTGAAGAACACGACCGCCCAGAACCGCCTGGGCAGCCGGCGGCGGCGTGGGTCGTCCGTGGCAGCAGACATGGTGGCGGATGTGGCGGCGGCCCTCCGGTTGGCGCGCCGAGCCGCACGGCCGTGTGGCGTGTCGGCGGCTTCGTCGGCGGCGTCGGCGGCGTCGGGATGGCTGGGCGGTTCGTCCACGTGCGGATGCTCGGGCTCGCCGGGCGCCACGTCAAGCCGAAGGCGAACCTGGATGCGCCCCGAGCCAGGTCGCGACCGGGTGTAGCGCCGAGATCCTGGCCCGGGATGCGGCCGCGGCGACATCGTCCACGGGGCCCGGGACCGTCCTCGAACCTACCGCGCCATCCAGGTCGCCACCGATCAGCACCGCCTCAGCGCAGGCGAAGGCCAGATGCTCTGGGACCGGGCCGGGCGCGTGGATCGCGACCAGTTCGACGTCCGTCGCGTCGATCCGTTCGAGATCCGCCACCTCTCTGACGTCGTACGGCAGCGACCGCCCAGCGCCGGGGCCGGCGAGGATCGGGATCGCGAGGATCTCGGCGAGACCTTCGACGCCCGCGGCATGGTCCGGCGCGACCTGGGTCAGGGCGATGGCTTCGATCGTGCCGCCGCGCTCCGTGGCGATCGCCATCGCGAGGTCCAGGCCAGGTCCCAGCGGGTCGCCCGGGTCCACCAGCACGAACCGCTGCCGCCCGACGAGGTACGCGGCGATCGCCTGGCCCGGAACCCCGCCACCGGCCGGCATCACGATGCGCGTCACCTCGGGCGAGAGGACCTCCGCGTACGGTTCCACGAGCGGACCCGGCGCCAGCCTCTCGCGGATCTGTGCCGCTGATGTGACCCAGGAGAGCTGCTGGAGCGTGCCGCTCGTCGGGATCCACATCGCGAGCGCGTCGTCGGCCATCGCGGTCAGCGCGGCCCGTGGCGTCATCCAGGCGTGCCCGGCGACCTCGTCGCCTTCGAAGCTGACGCGGGTGCCGGCCGGCAGCTCGGCCGCGAAGAATCGGGCATCGAACCGACGCGGCAGGATCGGTGGCGTGACCCAGCGGGACAGCGGCATGAGCCGGTCCGTGCCGAGCGTCAGGTCAAGCTCGGCCGCCAGCGTCGCGAAGTCCGTGTCGCCGCCCACCAGCGCGGATCGCCCGAGGGAGATCGCCCTGGACGTAACACCCGCGCCAGCATCTGCCAGGAGCACGCCCGATTCCTCGAACACCTCGCGGATCGCGGCGACGTAGGCGGCGAATGCCAAGTCCGGCGGCAGGTCGCCGCCCATCGCATCAGCGGCGTCCGAGGGCGAGACCGCGGACCGAGCCACCAGGGTCGGGTCCGCATCGCCTCTGTCCACGCGACCGCCCGGAAAGACATGCATGTCGGGCGCGAACGCCATCGACGACGGTCGACGAGTCAGCAGGACCTCCAGCCCGGATCGCCCCGGCCGAAGCAGCACGACGGTCGCGGCCAGCCGCGGCTCGACCCCCGCGTGGGTCACGTTGCCGTCAACTCCGCGCGAAGCGCCTCGGGTGCCGAGACCGGGAGCCGACACACGAATCCTCGACAGACGTAGGCCGTGGGCGCGCCACCGATCGCGACGCGATCCGCCAGCAATGGGACCGCCGACGCGCCCGGGTCCGGCGAGACCGCCAGCACCTGGTTCGGGCGGAACCCATCCGTGGCGACCGCCAGCAGGGCCCGCGTCCCCACCCCGTCCGGTGCCCCCACGATCGCGATCTCGACGACGGGCGCCAGCGCGAAGTCCATCGCCGACAACCACTGCGCAAACCCGGTCGGATAGCGGACGAGGAACGGCATGACGGTCCGCATCGCTCGTTCCGCGGCGTCCCGGTAGCGACCCTCGCCGGTCAGTGCCGAGAGCCGCAGCAGTACGGACGCCGCGACAGCGTTCCCGGACGGGACCGCGTTGTCCTGCACGTCCTTGGGACGCGTGACCAGTCGTTCATGGTCGTCCGCGGTATCGAAGAAGCCGCCTGCCGGATCGGTGAACCGCGCCAGCACCCGCTCCATCAGCGCGACCGCTGTCGAGAACCAGCGCTCATCGAAGGTGGCCTCGTACAGCGCCAGCAGGCCATCGGCGAGGTCAGCGTAGTCCTCCAGGACGCCGTTGCCACTCGCTCGGTCGTCCTTCCATGACCGACCCAGCACCCCATCCGCCGAGAGCAGCCCGCCGACGACCGTCTCAGCTGCCCGGACCGCTGCCGCCACATACCCCGGCTCCCCGAACGTCCGGCCCGCGTCCGCAAGGGCCGCGATCGCCAGCCCGTTCCAGGCCGCGAGCGCCTTGTCGTCCCGGGCCGGCTGGGCTCGGTCCGAGCGGCGAGCGAGCAGCAGCGCGCGGGAAGCAGCCAGACGCGTCTCGACCTCGGCGGTCGTCAGGCCGTAGGTCTCCGCCAACGCGTCATCGGAGCGGACCCGCGACAGGATCGTGACGCCCTCCCAGTTGCCCTCATCCGTCACGCCGTAGGCCGTCGCGAACAGGGCCGC
>JBKJQY010000110.1:0-6111 GCA_046593725.1 Candidatus Limnocylindrales bacterium | reverse complement strand
GGCTGCTGGATTCCGGGCGGGCAGATGTCCAGATAGAGCTCCCCGGCGATCCCGCCGACTCCGGGGTTGCGCACCCCGAGTCCACTGCTGATCGCCGCCACGGCCTCGGTGGCGAGCTGTCGGTCCAGCGCTGGACGCAGGATTCCGAATGAATGCTCGACATGGGGGATGCTGGCCACCTCGGCGGCGATGGCGCCGGCCAACTCCGCGGTGTCGTGGATGAGCAGCTCAGGGAGCCACTGGGCGAAAATGCTGCTCAGGTCCTCCAGCATCACCGGGACGCGGATCTGGCCGAACAGTCGCGAAAGGAGGTACTGCATGTAGTCCTCGGGCGCGATGCCCTCCCACTCCGACTCCGGCATGATGGCATCGAGGCGCTCGTTCGCCTCTCGCTGGTTCAGGCCGGCGGGATGCGCTTCGAACCCGACACCGCGGACATAGGCGCAAAAACCGGGGTCGGTTGCGAATGCCACGCGGTGGCCAGCCGCCTTCAGCGCGCGGGCCAGCGGAACCATCGGATGAAAGTGCCCTGGGCCCACGACGCAGGTGAAAAGGACCTTCACTCGGGGAGGGCTCGCTGCCGCTGGCGGGGCGCGCGCGTCGTCGCCCCACGCGGCCCGCGCGTCAAGCGCCTTTCGGTTGATGGAGATCGCCCACCAGGTTCGGCCTGATACGCGTGGCCGCGGCGGCGTCGCACCCGGGTCGCGTGGCCCCTCGTCGGCGGTAGCGGTGGCGAAGGCAAGCTCAAGCAACTCTCCGGCCATTCGCGCGTGGCCTCGGCTACGACCGATCAGGGGCCCACAAGCGCATCAGGCGACACAGCGAATGATAGGCGCCCTGAGATACGGCACCGAGCCGGTTCGAGCGCCCTACTGAGCGTTGTGGCACAAGCGCGGAATGGCGAACGTAGACCGTGTAGTCGGCAGGTCTTGTGCGGATGCGGTTGGTGGCTACCGGGCCCAGAGGACGTGGGTGATGATCCGGAAGCCGTTGCCGAAGTCGCGGACGAAGACGGCCTCGGAGCCGTCCCCGGAGCGGGCGACCATCCGCCCCCAGGCGGCCTGGGCGCTGACGTCGGTATTGGCGAAGCCGGCCGGCGCGGCGATCGTGGTCGCCGAGTCGAGGTGACCCGTCCCCGTGCACGAATGCGGCCCGTTGGTCAGAGTCTGCGCGGTCTTCGTCTCGTCGTAGATGCAGAGCAACTCGTCGTAGTCACCGGCGTTGGGGGCCGGGTTGTCGAGGGCGTTCGAGTAGTCCATGCACGTGTTCAGGTCGGCGCCCGAGGTGTCCTGATGATCGAGGCCCCAGTCGTGCCCGATCTCCTGGCAGATGACGTGCTGGCGCTGGATGTCGGAGTACGAGCCCGATGTGAGGTACGAGTCGTTCATCTTGGCCGTGGCCTGGGTGATGTGGCTGCTGCTCGCCCAGATCTGCGCCAACCCGAGCCAGCCGTTGTACCCGTAGGTGGCGTTGCAGGCGTGGACCTGGCCGCTGATCGCGGCGCAGCGCTTGCGCGCCTTCGTGGACGAGTCGCCAGTCTGGGGAGTCAGGATCATGACCGTCGACCGATCCCAGTCGGTGATGGCCTTGGACAGGTTGACGTCCCAGTCGGTCGTCATGCTGTCGACGACCTTGATCGTGAATGGGTTCGCAGTGCGCGCCCAGTGGTAGCTGCCCCAGGCGTGCGTCGCCTGTGCGGTCGACGGCACGGCTGCCAGAAGGGTAAGGCCGGCGATGAGAGCCAGAGCTCGGTGACGTCGGATACGCATGTCGCTCCTCAGGCTGGGTCGGGTGGCCGCTGCTCAACGCGCCGCAAGTACTGACAGCATGCGGCCAGGTGTCAAGGCCGGATCAGTGCGGTTTCGGGTCGTCGACTGGCGTCGCGTCCGACCTCATCGTGCGCCGACAGGAAAGATCCGGCACGCACGTCTGGAAGCCCGACCGCATGACGATGCAGAAGACGGCTCCGAGGCCTCGTGGCAGGTAGGGGCCTGCCTCACGAGGACGCACTCTCCCGGAGTCCAGGTCCCGTCAAATCGATCGGCGCCCGGCTGGCGTGAGCCCACCGGGCGTCGCTACGCGCGAACGTGATCGCGCGGTCAGTCGCGTGGGCGGGATCGGGCGGCCGCGAAGCGGACCGAACCCACGAACGCGACGGCGGCCACGACCAGGATGGAGAGGAGCGCCGCGTAGATCGGGTCGGCGATCGCGGCGGACGTGGAGGTGGCGACGTCGGTCGGCGGAACCGTCCCTGCCGGGTTCGAGCCGGGTTTCGTGGTGGAGCTGGGCGCCGCGCACTCCGAACTGTTGATCGTGTTGTGGTCCATGGTGACGGCCCCGTTCCTGGCCAGCGCACGACCCTGAAGGGTTGCGCCGGTCTGGAGCGCGATCGAAGTCAGGGCCATGATCGTGCCCTTGAAGGCGGTGGTCGTGCCGAGGGTGGCCGAGCTGCCGACCTGCCAAAAGACCTTGCACGCTGAAGCACCGTTGATCAGCGCGACCTTGCTGTTCGACGCGGTGATCAGGGTGGAGCCAGCCTGGAAGATGAAGACGCCATCACCGTCGAGCGTGAGCGTTCCGGTCAACCCGAGGGTGTCCGACGCGTAAACGCCGGGCTTGAGGGTTGTCCCGCCCAGCTCGGTGGGCACGCTCGTGACCGGCTTGGCCCCTGCGGCCTCGTTGTAGGCCGTGACCAAGGCGTTCTTCGCCTGGAGCGCAACGGCATCGCCGAGGTGCTTGGCCCCGTGGAGCGTCACGGTGTTGAAACCGGGCGCGGCCTTGCCCGGATGCAGCCCGACATCACCGGTGATGGCGGTCGCTCCAGTATTCGTGATCGTCGTGCCGGCCAGTACGGCGAAGCTCTTGGCGTTGCCGAGCCCGACCGACGACGCGGCAAGGGCCGTGCCGGTGAGGATGACGGCCAGGAAGGCCGCCAGGGTGATCGTTCCGAGTCGTTTCATGTCATCTGTCCTTCGTGATGTGCAGGCCGCCGATCGAGGCCGTTCGCCAGCGCGTCTTTCACGCCCGCTCACGCCCGAAGATCCATTGGACAGTGACCATACGGGCCACGTGGGCGCGTCGCGCGCCTGTCCTCGCAAGGCGTCCATCCGATTGCGGCGGGCCCTCGTGCTGGCGGCGCCCGGGAAAATAGGCCTGATGATCACCGCCGGGCTACGCTTCGGCCAGTGCTCTGGCTGGAGTGAAACAGGTGGTCACCGCTGCGTCATGACAGGCCGTCATGTGACCGGGGCTTCCCATCACGTGTCGACCGCAGGCGGGGACAGCCCACGACCAACCGCACGTGATCGATCGGTTCCGGTGAACACGAGGACGTAGGGGGTCCGGAGCCATGCGGTCTCGACGGTGAAGAAGTCGCAGGCGATGATCCCGTCCGCCTCGGCCCGCAGGAACTCGGTCCGCGTCGGGCGGGACGGCCCCCGCTCGGGCGGCCTAAGCAGGATGCGGATCGTCGTCGCGCTCACTCTGAGGCCGAGCTTGCTGAGCTCGCCCTGGATCCAGACGCAGCCCCAGCGCGGGTTTTCCCGGGCAAGCCTCAGGATGAGGGCACGGAGCTCGGCATCGATCGGCGGCCGGCCAGGGCGCCCGATCCGGCGGTACGTCCACTTCCTGCGTACGAGCTCGCGATGCCAGCGGAGGAGCGTTGCGGGCGTGACAAGGAAGGCGCCCCACCGGTCACGCGGGATCGCCCGACTGGCCGCTGCGAGGAGGACCCGGTCGATGGGCTGGTCAATGGCATCTAGGTCACGGGGGAGGTGCGGATCGGGTGAGGGTCAGGGTGTAGGGTGGCGCCCTGCGACAACCGTCCCGCAAATGGGAGCCGACCGCCATGTATGTCCGTCGCGCCATCGCCCTCGCAGTTGGCCTGTCTCTCCTCCTGTCGATCGGTTCAGTCGAGGCGAGGCAAAGCACGCCGACAGGTGACCGCGCGGCGGGTCGATACCTCGTCCTCCTGCGAGACGGGGTCGACGTCGATGGCTTGACCGCGCGCTACGCTTGGCAATTGGGCGTTCGGGCCACCCACGCGTATCGCCACGCTGTCCGGGGATTCGCGGCAAGCCTGAATGCGCATCAGCTGTCAGCCCTGAGAGTCGATCCCGCGGTGGCGCTGATCGAAGCGGACCGGGTCGTCCAGCTCGAGGCGCAGATCCTCCCGACGGGGATCGATCGGGTCGATGCGGACCTCTCCCCGACCGCCAAGATCGACGGGCTCGACGAGCGGGTCGACGCCGACATCGCGATCATCGACACTGGGATCCAGGCTGATCACCCCGATCTTAACGTCGCGGGCGGCCATAACTGTATCAACGCGAATCCGGCCGATTGGGGTGATGGCTACGGGCACGGCACGCACGTTGCCGGGATCGCTGCCGCCAAGGACAACCTCGTCGGCGTCGTCGGCGTCGCCCCGGGAGCTCGGCTCTGGGCGGTCCGTGTGTTCGACAGCACCGGCTTCAGTCTGCTGTCGTGGATCGTCTGCGGGATCGACTGGGTGACCGGCCAGAAGGATCCGACAGATTCGACGAAACCGCTCTTCGAGGCCGCCAACATGAGCCTGCGCGACGCCGGCTCGGATGACGGCAACTGTGGCTACACCAATGGCGATGCCGAGCACCAGGCCATCTGTCGCTCGGTGGCCGCGGGGATCACCTACGCCGTGGCGGCGGGGAACGATCGGACCGATGCCTCGCAATGGATCCCTGCTGCCTACCCCGAGGTCATTACCGTCTCGGCCCTCGCCGACTTCAACGGCAAGCCGGGCGGAGGAGCGCCCTCGACCTGCTCTTCGTTCAGCTCCGCTGACGTCGACGATACGTTCGCCGACTTCAGCAACTACGGGGCGGCCGTCGACCTGATCGCGCCTGGCAAATGCATCTACTCCACCTATCCGACCACGCTGCGGGACCTCAGCGGTTACGTCGTCCTGTCGGGCACGTCGATGGCCACGCCGCACGTCGCGGGCGCGATCGCCCTGTACAAGGTCAGTCACCCGGCAGCTACACCCGCAGAGGTCCAGACTGCGCTTCGGGCCGCGGGCACGCTCGATTGGTTCACCAATACCGACCCGGACGGCATCCACGAGCCGCTCCTCAACGTCTCGACCTTTGGTGCGCCACCGGACTTCACGCTCAGTGCTTCGCCCTCGAGCCAGACGGTGACGCCGGGCGCCAGCACCAGCTACACGATCACGATCACGATCACGCCCAGCGGCGGGTTCAGCGGCTTGGTCGACCTGAGCGTCAACGGCCTGCCGGGCGGCGTGACCGGCTCGTTCAACCCGCCCTCCGTCACGAGCTCGTCGACCCTCGCGGTGACGACCAACTCGACCACGCTGACCGGCAGCTATCCGCTGACGATCACTGGCACCAGCGGCAGCCCCGCTTTCACCCGCACGACGAGCGCAACGCTCTTAGTCATCGCGCCCGCCACGCCCGACTTCACGCTCAGCGCCTCGCCGACGAAACGGTCCCTTCCCCGAGGCGGGAGCACCAGCTACGCGATCACGATCACGCCCAGCGGCGGCTTCAGCGGCTCGGTCAGCCTGGGCGTCAGCGGCCTGCCGATCGGGGCGACAGGCTCGTTCAGCACGAACCCAGCGACGAGCTCGTCGACCCTCACGGTGACGACCAGCTCGAGCACGAGGAAGAGTACCTACGCGCTGGCGATCACCGGTACCAGCAGCACCCTCACCCGCACCACGAGCGTGACGCTCAGGGTCCAATAGGTACGCCCCGGTCTCGGGGTCCGGGCTGGTCAGATGGCATCCTGGGCCACGGAGGCGACGCGGTTCGGCTGATGGTCAGGGTGCCGACCCAAACGGCCGAAAGGCCATCGCGGACCGACGCCGGCACGCTTGGCAGCATGACGGCGCGCTGGTCCGATCCACACGATGGACTAGATGAATGCAGCGTCGGCATAGTCCCATGCAAGGATCGCATCGGGCTCGAGTCGTCTAAGCAGGCGCGCCGCCCCGGCGGAGCTTAGAGTCGCAATGCGTCCTCGATCCATTGCCGTTCGGGAGGGCCGCGCAGTCCTTCCGTCGTGCGGTACATGGGGGAGTCAGCTGGGCGTACGGGTGGACTGCCAACGAAA
>JBKJQY010000017.1:0-25858 GCA_046593725.1 Candidatus Limnocylindrales bacterium | reverse complement strand
CGGAGAGGTGGCCGAGCGGTTGAAGGCGGCGCTCTTGAAAAGCGTTGGATCGCAAGATCCCGTGGGTTCGAATCCCACCCTCTCCGCCACCCCGGCCTGACACCTCGACGGTCGCTGTGGGACTTTGGTCACATGGGCACGCGGACACGCGACCAGTACGGTCGTGGCTCGTCTCATCCTAGGAGCGAGCCACTTGATCATGTTCGGGACCCCGCGGCGCACGCAGCGCCCCGTCCTCTTCGTCATCGTCTTCGGCGTGTTCATCGCGATCGTCGGGATCACCGCGATGGCGCAGATCCTCCTCGTGTCCGCGCACTTCTCGACCTCCACCCTGAACTCGGTGGTGGGGACGGACGCGGCCTTGGTACGGACGTTCGTGACCAGCACCTTGTCGCCAGACGACCTGGCTGGGACCGGCCCGTCAGCCCCACGCCTCGCCGAGATCGAAGCGCGATTGTCGTCCCTCGTGGACGCGCATGGGATCGTCCAGATCGAGCTCCGCCTGCCTGACGGACGGATCGTGGCGGCGAGCCGTCCGGCGGCCCGCGGCGGCACAGCGGCGATAAGCGCGGACTTCACGACGGCCCTTGACGGGCGCCACGCGACGGCCGCCCTGTCCGACGGAGCCATGAGCGAGGCGGCCGGGCCGGCTCTTGAGATCAGCCAGTCCCTGCGCGAGTACTTCCCGCTTGTGGCCGACGGTCAGGTCCGCGCGGTGGTCGGCATCTGGCGCGACGCCACGCCGATCCTCGCCCAGCTCGAGGACCTTCGGCGCGGGATCGTGCTCGTGACCCTGTCAGCCGGCCTTATCGCCGCGGCCATGCTCTACTTCGTGTTCCGAACCGCCCAGTCACGCATCACCCGCCAGGCGGCCGCCCTCGCCGACGCGGCGCACCGTGACCCGCTGACCGGCCGGCTCGATCACGGGGCTCTCGTGGATGTCGTGGCGCTCGCGGTGGAGCGGTCGCGGGCTGACGGGCATCCGTTCGGGATCGCCCTCCTCGATATCGATAACTTCCGCTCGCTCAACGAGACCTACGGGCACGCCGCCGGTGACCTCGCCCTGCTCACGGTGGTGGACGTCCTGTCGAACGGACTACCAGCGGACGTCGTCTTCGGGCGATACGGACCGGACGAGCTGATCTTGGTTGTGCCGACGGAACGGATCCACATGATCGAGGGCGTCCTCGCCCAGGTCCGCTCGGCCCTCGTGGACCGGGCCCTCCAGTTCGGCGTCTCCGAGCGGTTGCCGTTGACGGTCAGCGGCGGCGTCTGCACGTTCCCGGACCATGCCGACTCCGTGACGGGCCTCCTGACCATCGCGGCGCTCACCCTTCAGGAGGCCAAGTCGAGCGGCGGTGACGCGATCCGCTTCGCCGGAGCCACGGTGGATGTCCCCGCCGAGACGCGCACCTTCGATGTCTTCCAGGGCCTGATCCTCGCGGTGGACACCAAGGACCGCTACACGAAGCGCCATTCGGAGGACGTCGCGCGCTACGCCACGTTCCTCGCGACGCAGTCAGGCTGCTCGCCGGAGCTGACCGCCACCGTGCGGGTCGCGGGGTTGCTCCACGACATCGGCAAGATCGGGATCCCGGACGGGATCCTGCGCAAGCCGGGTGCGCTGACCGAGGCCGAATACGACATCGTCAAGCAGCACGTCGCGCTGGGCGACCTGATCATCCGCGACCTGCCGGACGTCGAGCTCATCCGCGCCGGCGTTCGCCACCACCATGAGCGCTGGGACGGCGAGGGCTACCTCGATCGCCTCGCCGGCGAGGAGATCCCACTCATCGCCCGGATCCTCGCGGTGAGCGACGCGTTCTCGGCGATGACCACCACGCGGCCCTATCGCAAGGCCCTGGATGTCCGCGAAGCGCTGGTCCGTCTCGGCGACGCCGCTGGCACGCAACTCGACGAGCGGCTCGTGCTCGCCTTCGTGACTGGTATCGAGTCAGCCGATGACGCCCCGATGCCCGGTATGGAAACCCCGACCACGTCGCCCTGGACACCGAGTCGAAGGGTCGCCTGAGATGTTGCGGCGGGGCGCGTCCGCCCTCGTGGCCATCGTCGTTGTCGTGTTCGGGCTCGCCAGCCCCCTCGTGACCACCGCTGCGACGACGTGGCAGATCAGTCGTTCGCCGTCGTCCATGGGATCCGGTGCCTCCACGACGTTCCACATCATCTTCTCGAATCTCGGTGGACCGGGCGGGACGGACGACCTGGGGTGCGTGAAGATCGCTATCCCGGTCGGGCTCGACGTATCCTCGGCGACGGTAACGGGCAAGCAGGCCGGGACGACATGGGCCGCGTCGATCGGCGGCCTCACGACCGTGACGATCAAGCCGTCAAGTGGTGGCGATCGGCTGAACGCGGGCTCGTCCGACCAGGTCGAGACGGACATCGTCGTGAGCGGCCTTGGGCTCGGCAGCCTCGTCTGGACCGCCAACGCTTTTGAATCGCAGAACTGCACCACGAGTTTCAACGATCCGGTGATCCTCTCGATCCTCAGCCCGACCCCGGTCCCCACGCCCAAACCGACATCCGTCCCGACCATTGCGCCGACGCCCACGCCGCGGCCGACTGCCAGCGCCACCCCGACCCCCAGACCCACGTCGGCGACGTCAGTCCCGTCCGTGGACACAGGCCCAACCCGCACGCCCATGCCAGCGACGACCCCGGAGCCGTCCGGGATCTTGCCGTCGCCGGACCCCAGCCGTTCGGGATCGCCGCCGCCGCCCGGTAGTGGCACGACCGGCCCGGCAAAGGGTGGTAGCACCGGCGAGGGCTCCGGACCCACCGCCCCGGGAATCGCTCCAGGGGCGGCGATCGCCATGCCGGGCGTGGACGGCCTCGATCCGCAGGACAGATCGGTCGCACTCGCCGGGCTTATGTCACTGTCATTCGGGAACGTCGAGTGGCTGGTCCCGGGCCTCGTCCTGACCGTGCCGGGGCTGCTCATCATCCTCATGGTCCTGCTGCAGATGGTCGGGGCGCTCGCCTGGGTTCCGATCGCCCGACGCCGGCTCGGTCGCGAGGACATCCCGGCCAGGCGACCATCGCCACGAGGCGGGCGTCCGGTCTAGGCTGACCGGGTGGAACCACGGCTCAGCCCGCCCGTCGTGCCGCCGAGCGCCGGCCTGTGCGCCGGCTGCGTGCGAGCTCGCGCCCTCGCGAACGATCGTGGGAGCGTCTTCGTCCTGTGCGGCCGGGCGCGCAGTGACCCTCGGTTCCGGCCCTACCCAGCCCTCCCGGTCCTGTCGTGTCCCGGCTTCGAGCCACCCGCCGAGCCCGAGGCCGACGGCACTGCTCGGCGTTGACCCAGCGTCACTGATCTGAGGACGTAGGGCTTGCGGATTCGCGCAGCCGGGCCTCATCTGGCCTCGTAATGACCACGAGTCATCACTATGACCGCTGGATGTGCTGATCCACTACCGCCCCGCTCTGCCGGCCCCATTCGTTGACCCAGCGTCGTCACGCGCGCGAATCCGACCTCCAACAAGCACGGCGTCGCTCGGAACCGCCCTTGGCTTGACGGGTCGCGCGCCGGCCGCCCATACTCCCGGCCACATCGCGAAGAGCGGGCTGTGAACGGGACGAGTACCCGTCGCGACGTCGAACCAGAGATCCGGCGGTCGGTGCGAGCCGGAACGACGACGACGAGGGAATGGGACCGCGAGCCTCGGGATCCATGAGTGCGGCATACGCCGAATGAGGGTGGCACCGCGGAAGGTTCGGCCTTTCGTCCCTGAGACGACTGGCCGTTCTTGATTCCCAGGGGTCCACAGCCATGGCAGCAGCCGATCCGCTCAGCCTGACCCAGGCCCAACGCCTGGCGAGTTCCGCCGACACGATCTTGCTGCGCGCCACGCGTTCAGCGGACCTGGAGACCCCCATCGGCGCTCTGCTGCGCCTTGACGATGGCGGTCCGGCGTACCTCCTCGAGTCCGTCGAGGGCGGGGAGCGACTGGGGCGTTATTCGTTCCTGGGCGTTGGTCCGCGCCGGCTCCTGGAGGTCCGCAACGGTCAGGCCCACGTGCAGACCCGGCCGGTGACCGTTCCCACGTACGACCCGAGCCTGCCCACCGAGGCCTACCCTGCGGCTGATCCGCTCGCGGCCATTCGGGCGTTCGTTCCGCGCCGCCGCATCCTGCCGGTCGAGGGGATGCCTCGCTTCACCGGCGGTGCCGTCGGCGCGCTCGCCTACGATGCCGTCACCGCCTTCGAGCCGTCTGTGCCGCTGCCGGAGCGCGACCCGGTGGGGGTCCCGATGGCCGCCTTCATCGAGACGGACCTCGTCATCGTCTTCGACCACCTGACCCACGCGATCTCGGCGATCGCCTCCCTGCATACCGAGACGCCCGATTTCGAGCGTCGGTATCGGATCGCTGAGCAGGCTATCTTCGAGGCCCTCGAGCGGACGTCACGCCCGTCGGCGGCCGAACTCGCCGGCGCCACGGCCCGGCCCATCGGCGCCGCCCCGGTCGTGGATCCCCCGGTCGACACCAGCCTTGGCCGCGACGCCTACATCCGCGCCGTGAGCGCGGCCAAGGATGCGATCGCGGCGGGCGAAGCGATCCAGGTGGTCCTGGCGCGTCGCCAGTCGTTCGACCTTCCGACGGTCGCGTCCAGCGGCGCCACCCTGGACGGCATCACCCTGTACAGGGCGCTCCGCCGCGTCAACCCCAGTCCGTATCTGTTCTTCGTGCGAACGCCGACCTTCGAGGTCGTCGGCGCTTCGCCGGAACTGCTCCTGCAGGTCGAGGGCGACAAGCTCACGACGCACCCCATCGCCGGTACGCGGCCGCGCGGCGCCGATGCCAAGGAGGACGCGATCCTGTCCGAGCAGCTCCAGCGCGATCCCAAGGAGCGCGCCGAACACGTGATGCTCGTGGACCTGGGCCGCAACGATCTGGGCCGCGTCGCGCGGGCCGGGACCGTGACTGTCAGCAAGTACATGGAGGTGGAGAAGTACAGCCACGTCCTTCACCTCGTGTCGCATGTCGAGGCCAGGCTCCGTCCCGAGCTGGACGCGCTGGACGCGCTCCGATCCGTGTTCCCGGCCGGCACCCTGTCGGGCGCCCCGAAGGTCCGCGCGATGCAGCTCATCGCGGCGGCCGAGGGCGAACGGCGCGGACTGTACGGCGGGGCCGTGGGCTACCTCGGGTACGACGGCAACCTGGATACGGCCATCACCATCCGGAGCGCGGTCCTGCGCGAGGGCCAGGCCCACGTCCATACTGGTGCCGGCATCGTCGCCGGCTCCGTCCCGGAGTCGGAGTTCGAGGAGACCGAGCACAAGGCGGCCGCCCTGAAGCGTGCCATCGAACTGGCGGCGGGGGCTCCGGAAGGCACACGCGCCGCGTCGAGCGGCGCCACCCAGGCTGAGCCGGAGTCCGTGTCGTGATCCTGGTGGTCGACAATTACGACAGCTTCACGTTCAACCTCGTGCAGGCCCTGCAGGCGGCCGGTGCCGAGGTCACCGTCCTGCGCAACGACGCGATCGATCGAGCCGGCCTGGAGCGCCTCGCGGACGACCCGAGTGCCGCGCTGCGCGGGATCGTCATCTCGCCCGGACCCGGTGACCCGAACACGGCCGGCGTCTCGATGGACACGATCCTCGTCGCCGCCGACCGCGGTATCCCGCTGCTGGGCGTGTGCCTCGGCATGCAGTCGATGGCACAGGCGTTCGGGGCGACCATCGTCCGCGCTCCGACGCTGGTCCACGGCGAGGCATCCGAGGTGACCCACGATGGCGCAGGCCTCCTGGAGGGCATGCCGCCGTCGTTCATGGCGGCGCGCTACCACTCGCTCTCGATCGATCCGGCGACGCTGCCCAAGGAGCTGCGGGTGACCGCGATGAGTGAGTCCGACCGCGTGATCATGGGCATCCGCCACGTCTCATTGCCTCTCGAAGGGGTGCAGTTCCATCCGGAGAGCGTCCTGACGCCCGAGGGTCCGCACCTGCTCGCGAACTTCCTGCGCCAGGCGGGCGAAGGCGACGGAGCGCTCCTGGATGCCGCGAGCGGCTCCTTCGCGACCGCCGGCCTCGCGGAGGGCGCGCGCCCCACATGACCGACCTCGTCAAGGCCGCCCTTGCGACGATCGTGGAGGGCGGCACGCTCTCCATGGATGAGGCGCGTGCGGCGATGGGCGAGGTCATGGACGGCGAGGCGACGCCTGCCCAGCTGTCGGCCCTGCTGATGGGTCTGCGGATGCGCGGCGAGACCGTGGACGAACTCGCCGGCTTCGCTGCGGCGATGCGGGATCGGGTCGTCCCCGTGAAGGCGCCCGCCGACGCGATCGACGTCGTCGGGACAGGCGGCGACGGCAGCGGGACCTTCAACATCTCGACGACCGCAGCGCTCGTCGCGGCCGCCGCGGGGATCCCCGTCGCGAAGCACGGCAATCGGGCGATCACGTCGAAGTCCGGGGCGGCGGACGTCCTCGATGCGCTGGGCGTGCGGATCGACCACGATGCGACCTCGGCGGGTGAGGCGCTGCGCTCGCTGGGGTTCGCCTTCCTGTTCGCCACGAACTTCCACCCCGCGATGCGCCACGCCGGGCCCACCCGTCGCGAGATCGGGGTCCGGACCGCGTTCAACCTGCTTGGGCCACTCACCAATCCAGCCGGCACGACCCGCGGCGTCATCGGCGTGGGTGCGCCCGAGGTGGCCGGCAAGGTCGCCGAGGTGGCGCAGCGCCTGGGCACGGAGCGGACGTTCGTCATCCATGGGACCGGCGTGGATGAGCTGCCGCTCGACGGGTCCGGGGTCATCCACGACGTGACCCAGGCCGGTATCGAGACGATCGCCGTATCGCCGGAACGCCTGGGACTCCGATCAGCCCCGACCGCGCGTCTCGCCGGCGCCGGCCCGGAGGAGAACGCCCGGATGATCGAGGCGATCCTGCGGGGCGAGCCGGGCGTCCGCCGCGACGTGACCGTGCTCAACGCGGCCGCGGCGCTCCTGGTCGCGGGCCGCGTCGAGTCGCTGGAGGACGGCGTGGACCGCGCAGCGCTGACCATCGACGCCGGGCTTGGTCTGGAGCTCCTGGAGGCCCTTCGCGCGGAGCGACGTGCCGCCGACGCCGCCACGGCCGCGGCAGCCGGGACCAGCTCCATATGACGGTCGCTGCTGGACCATCAGCGCGAGGCCGGTCCGTGGTCCACGAGATCGCCGCGCGGCGCCGCGCGGACATCGTCGCCGAGGTGGCCGCGACTTCCCTGGCAGACCAGCTGGACGCGGCGCTGGCATCGCCTCGTCCGCGACCGGTCGTGGAGGCGCTCGCCGCCCCTGGGCTGCATCTCATCGCCGAGATCAAGCGTGCATCGCCGTCGGCCGGCGCCATCACGATGAGCGGCGAGGACATCGTCGCCCGTGCCCGTGCCTACGAGGCTGGCGGCGCCGCCGTCATCTCGGTCTTGTGCGAGCCGCACTGGTTCGGTGGGTCCGTGGCCGACCTGCGTGCCGTCCGCGCGGCCGTATCGATCCCGGTCCTCGCCAAGGAGTTCGTCGTCGAGGAGATCCAGCTGCCGCTGCTCCGCGCAGCCGGCGCGGACCTCGTTCTGCTGCTTGCCAGCCTGCATACGGCAAGGGCGTTGGGTCGCCTCGTGGAGCGGGCGCGCGAGATCGGCCTCGAGCCGCTCGTCGAGGCGCACGACGCCCGCGAGGTAGACCGAGCGGTAGGCAGCGGTGCCCGGATCATCGGGCTCAACAACCGCGATCTCCGGACACTCGTCGTGGACCCTGAGGCTGCCTCGCGACTGCGCGCGCTCGTGCCGGACGATCGCCTGGTCGTCGCGGAATCCGGCGTCCGCGAGCCGGCCCAGATCGCCCGGTGGCGCGCGCAGGGGTTCGATGCCGCACTCGTCGGCGAGGCGCTCGTCCGCGCTGCAGATCCGGCGTCGGTCGTCCGCTCATTCGTCGCGGCCGGCCGACAGCCCGATGACCCGGCGAACGTTGCGCGACGCCCCTTCGTCAAGCTGTGCGGCATCACCGATGCGCATGGCGTGCTGTCCGCGGTCCGGGCCGGTGCGGACGCGGTCGGATTGAATCTCGTCCCAGGCACGCCTCGCGCGTTGACCCTGCCCGAAGCCGCCGAGCTCGCCCGCTGGATCCGCACCGCGGCGCCACCCGCCACCCGCCCCCGGATCGTCGCGATCACCGTCGACGCTGGACCGACGGAGCTGGCGGCGATCGTGGCCGCCCTTGACCCGGATGCGGTCCAGCTGAACGGCGCGGAACCCGTGAGTCGGGTCGCCGCCGTGGGACGCGACGTCTGGAAGGTCCTGCATCTGCCCGCGGCTGCGCCAGCCGACCCGGAGCGCGTGGTCGGTGACGTGGTGTCGCGCGGCCGTGCATTCCTCGATGCCGGTGCGACGCGGATCCTGCTCGACACGGCTGGTGGCCCGCATCCGGGCGGGACGGGCACGCGAGCCGCGGAGGGCCTGGCGGCCATGGTCGCCCGCGAGCTTCCGGTCACGCTCGCCGGCGGGCTGGATCCCGCCAACGTGGCTGGAGCCTTGCAGGCGATCGCGGCCTCGGGCGTGGATGTCGCGTCCGGCGTGGAGGGGCCGCGGATGACCGGCCAACGGCCGACGAAGGATGCGTTCCGGGCGGCCCTCTTCGTCAAGCGAGCCCGCGCCGCCCGTGACGATCGACCGGACGTGGCATTCGGGCCCACCCCCGTCCACCCGGGCCTGGTCGATGCTGATGCGGCGGGTCGGTGGGGGATGGAGCGCGACTTCGGCGGTCGCTACGTGCCGGAGACGTTGATGGCGGCCCTCGAAGAGCTCGAGACGGCGTACGAGGCCCTCCGCCACGACCCGGCTTTCTGGGCCGAGCTGCGCGAGCTGCTCGCGACCTTCGCCGGCCGGCCGACCGCCCTGTACCGGGCCGATCGGCTCGCGGCGGCTACCCGGGCCGAGGCCGCGCGACTGGCCGCCGGTCGGGCGAAGGGTCGTCGCCGGTTCGAGGCGATCCCCGGCCTCCGGCTCTACCTCAAGCGTGAGGACCTTGCCCACACGGGCGCCCACAAGATCAATAACGCGCTCGGCCAGTCGTTGCTGACTCGGCGACTTGGCAAGACCAGGGTCATCGCCGAGACCGGCGCAGGCCAGCACGGCGTTGCGACCGCTACGGCCTGTGCCCTGCTCGACCTGCCGTGCGTCGTGTACATGGGTGCGCAGGACATCGAGCGCCAAGGGCCCAACGTCCTGCGCATGCGCGCGCTCGGCGCGGAGGTACGCGCCGTGACGTCCGGCACGGCCACGCTCAAGGATGCGGTCAACGAGGCGATGCGCGACTGGGTCACCAACGTCGAAACCACCCATTACGTGCTGGGCTCGGCGATGGGTCCGCACCCGTATCCCACGATCGTGCGCGATCTCCAGCGTCGGATCGGCGATGAGGCGGCGGCTCAGCTCACGGCCGTCGAAGGGCGGTTGCCGGACCTCGCGATCGCGTGCGTCGGTGGCGGCTCGAACGCGATCGGGTTGCTCGCCCGGTTCATCGGTGAGCCATCCGTGCGGCTGGCGGTCGTGGAGGCGGCCGGCGACGGTATGGCGACCGGGCGCCACGCGGCAGCCATCCTGGGAGGCACGCCCGGGATCCTGCACGGCTCGCGCTCGCTGATGCTCCAGGACGCGGATGGCCAGGTGACCGAGGCGCACTCGGCGTCGGCCGGCCTCGACTACCCGGGCATCGGTCCACAGCTCGCCGCGCTCGCGGAGGGCGGCCGCATCGAAGTCGCCGCGGCCACGGATCGCGAAGCCGTGGCGGCCATGAAGAGCGCGACCCGGACCGAGGGCATCCTGCCGGCACTCGAGACGTCCCATGCGATCGCGGCCCTGCCGAAATTGTTGGCCGGCATCGACGGGGTCGGTGGCGGCTGGTCGGCCGAGGTGCTGGTCCTGCTCGGGTTTTCGGGTCGGGGCGACAAGGACCTTGCGGCACTCGAGCGGTTCGCCGACGTGGGGCCGTGGGGCGACAGCGAGCCGGGATGACGGCCGCTGCACCCCACATCGTCTCGGGCACGAACGCCACGGCAGGTGCGACGCGGATCGCGGCGGCCTTCGCGCGAGCAGCCGGAGATGGCCGGATCGCCCTCATCCCGTATGTCGTCGCCGGCTACCCGGACGCGGACACCAGCTTCGCGGCGGCGCTCGCCGCGGCGGATGCCGGGGCGGATCTGCTCGAGGTCGGCCTGCCTTACTCGGACCCACTCGCGGACGGCGCCACGCTCCAGCGGGCTTCGGGGGTCGCGCTGGCGTCGGGCGCGACCCTGGACGTATCGCTCCGACTTCTGGAGCGGATCGGCGCCGCCAGGCCGAGCCTCCCGCTGGTGCCGATGGGCTACGCCAACCAGGTCATCGGTGGCGGCGATGGCGAGGCGGTGGCGCAGCGCTTGGTCGGCGCCGGGGCCGCAGGACTCATCATCGCGGACCTCACACCGGATGAAGGTGCGGCGTTCGAAGCCGTCGCGCGCTCGGCCGGCCTGGCGGTCGTCTACCTCGTGGCACCCACGACCTCCCCGGCACGCCGGGCCTGGGTCGCCAGCCGGAGCGGCGGGTTCCTGTACTGCGTGTCGCTTGTGGGGGTGACCGGCGCCCGAGTCTCACTCCCGTCGTCGGTCGGTCGGCTGGTCCGCAACGTCAAGGCCGCGTCGCCGGTCCCCGTCGCGGTCGGGTTCGGCATCAGCCGGCCGGCCCATGTCCGCGCGATCGCGAAGGCCGGCGCTGACGGCGTCATCGTCGCGTCGGCACTCGTGGATGCGCTTGGCCCGGATGGTCGTGATGTGGCGGGACTCGGGCGGCTGGTGGCGGAACTGCGGGCGGCCACCCGTGTCGGCTGAACGCCGGGTCGCCGGGCGGCGGCACGACGATCGCGTCGAGATCGCGACCGAGACGGTCGTCAAGCGCGTCTTCGTCTGGGCGGTGGACTGGCCGGGATGGTGCCGATCCGGCAGGACCGAGCCCGAGGCGATCGATCGCCTGATCGACGCTTGCGAGCGCTACAACGTCGTCATCGAGCGGGCCGGGCTCGAGCCTTTCAGGGTCAGCGCGAACGACCTGTTCGTCGTCGAGTCCGTCCCGGGCGATGCCAGTACAGACTTCGGCATGCCGTCCGTGAAGACCGAACTGGACCGCCGCCCGACGTCGGCGGCCGAGGCCGATCGATTGGCCCGGCTCGTCGAGGCGAGCTGGCGGGTCTTCGACGAGGTCGCCGCATCGGCGCCGCAGGAGCTACGTAAAGGCCCGCGGGGTGGAGGCCGCGACCGCGACAAGGTCGTGACCCATATCCTCGAGGCGGAGCACGCCTACGCCCAGGTCATGGGGATCAAGGTCCCGGCTTCCAACCGCGCCGATTCTGAGACGGTCGCTGCGATGCGGACGGTGATCATCGAGGTGCTCCGACAACCCTCCGACGGGTCGCCGATCGCCGGTCGCAAGTGGCCGCCCCGTTATGCCGCCCGCCGCATCGCCTGGCACGTGCTGGACCACGCCTGGGAGATCGAGGACCGAACGGACCCGGCCTGACCGGCAAAGATCGAACCGAACGACCGCGGTGCGCCACTCATGGACATGGAGGTCGCCCTGGACTCGTCGACTCGTCCGCAGGACCGGTCCCTCGCGCCGCTCGTCGCCGCCGCCAATGGCGGCGATCGCGACGCGTTCCGGACGCTCGTTGAGCCGTATCTCGGTGTCGCGCTTGGCGCCTCGACCCTCCTGACGGGTTCAGCTGCGGATGGTGCCGACGCCGTCCAGGAGGCGTTGCTCTCGGCGTGGCAAGGGCTGCCGACACTACGCGAAGCAGATGCCTTCCCCGCCTGGTTCCGCAAGCACGTCGTCCGGGCGGCATCGCACATCCGTCGCGTCCGCGACCGGCATCGCGTGATGCAGCTCGATCCCGCGACCGCTGGAGCCAACGATCTGGAGCGAGTCGTCGAGGGTCGCAGCCTCAGTCGGGCGTTCGACCGCCTCGACGAACCGGACCGCCTGCTCCTGGCCCTGCATCACGTGTGGGGACTCCCGGTCGCCGAGACCGCGGACCTCCTGGGCGTTCCAGCCGGGACCGTCAAGTCGCGGGTCCATTACGCCATGCAGCGCCTACGGGCGGCATACGACGCGGAGGCTCGGCGATGACCGAGGAATTCGACACCCTCGTCGGTGCGTGGTTCCGGGACCGGGCCGTGCCGGATCCTGTGTCCATGGCGACCGTGTACGCCTCGCTCGTGACCCTGCCACCCCGGTCCGACCGCCGACGCCCTCGCCTGTCGGCCGTCGCCGCGGCGGTCGCCGTGCTGATGGTGGCGCTCGGGACTGTGGCGATCCTGGGGCTCCCGCGATCTAGCGGCGGACCGCTGGTGCCGCTTCCGCCGGACCCGGCCGCCTTTGCCGGCGACCCCCGTGTCGCAGCCTGCTTCGGCGACACAGCTCCGGTCGAGTTCGTCTTCGAGATGCCACATGCGCACGACTACCAGCGACATCTTCCGAATATGCTGCTCGCGCCCGAGCTGAACGTCGAGGAGCCGGGGTTCGTCGTGATCTACGCTGCCGGCGCGCATCCGATGACGGGGCCCGCCGAGTCTATGCCGCTGGGCCCTGATCACCGAACGATCTGCGTCCTGGTCAGCGACATGCCGTCCGTGTACGACGATGTCGACATCTCGAGGATGCAGGTCGACCTCGGCGACGCCGGGACCGGGACGCCCGCCCCGTCCCGGTCGGCCCCGCCCGATTCGGGACCACCCACGACGCCGACGGAGGCGCCCGCCCCCAGCTGGGCGGCGGACCTCATCGCCCAGATCGAATGCGACGGTCAACCCCAATCGATCGGCGGTGAGACCGGGGAGGTCGTCGGCGAGGCCGGATCGTCGGTCTCCCCACAGGCCGCCATGACGGCATTTCTTGCTTCGACCTCCTTCGCCAGCGTCCCCGTCAAAGGCTACGAGATGACCGATCGTGAAGGGCACTACGCGCGATTCACGAATAGCGTCGATGACCGGGTCAAGGCCATCGTCATCGTGCGTGAGCGGAGTCCGGACCAGGGGCGTGGCGTCTGGACACCGGTCGGCTTGCGGGCGTGTGACCAGTCTGAGTTCGCACCAGGTGATGGCCTCAGCTTCGATCAGAAGCTCTGGCTGGACGGGAATGGTGACGTCGAGCGGGCCGATCGGATCCATTCGAGCCGCGGACCGGAACATTGTGGCTGGCAGACGGCAGTCTTCCTCTGGTTCGAAGGCAGCCAGTACATCCGCGATCCACCCGGCGCGCTCGCCGACTTGACGGTCGTCGCCTTCGACGCGAACACGGCGCTCCCGGACGGCGCACGCGATACAGGTCTCCACACGGACGACTGGCGCCTGTTCGTCGAAGACGGCGCAGGCGCGGTCTGGATCGAGACGTCCGACGGGACGGTGGAGCGGTGGGGTCGGTTGCGGGACGAAGTCGGCTGCATGTGATCCGGGACGGCCGTCCATCCCGTCGGGCTATGAAACGAGCGAGCCCACCTCGGTCGCCGCGATCGCCCTGGGGGCGTCGATCAGCCCGACTTCCGCTGCGGCCTCACCGATCACGTCTGCAGGCGTCTCACCGGCGGCGCGCCACTCGCGAACCCCTGTGGAGCCGCCCGCCTTCGAGAGCTTGGTCCCGTCCGGCCTGAGGATGAGCGGATGGTGGGCGAACGTCGGTGGTGTCTGGCGACCCAGGAGTCGCCCGAGTCGGATCTGATCCGGCGTCGCGTCGAGCAGGTCCAGGCCCCGGACCACAAGGTCCGCGCCCTGCCACAGGTCGTCAACGACCACCGAGAATGCGTACGTCCACCCGCCGCCCCGGTCGCGGATGACCGGATCGCCGCCGGCTGCAACGGCACCATCGCACGGTCCGGCGAGCCGATCCTCCCATTGCTCCGACCCGTCGCCGAGCACCACACGGAGCGTCTCCTCCGGGGCGTCACGGTCGCGGCATCCACCCGGGCAACCCGCGCCAGACCATGCCGAACCACGTGCTGCCGCCCACCGAGCGAACGTCGACCGCGTGCAGTCGCACCCGTAGATGAGCCCATCGGCGCGGAGCCGCCCCAACGCGACCTGGAACGGCTCATCCGAGTCGCTCTGGCGGACCGGCCCCAGATCCGCCCTGAACCCGAGCCACTCGAGGTCCGCCAGCAGCGCCGCGTCGTACTCGGGACGACAGCGGGTCCGATCGTGATCCTCGATCCGCAACAGGACACGACCGCCCACCCGCGCGGCCAGCCCCCAGACCCAGATCGCATTGGCGACGTGGCCCAGATGCAGGTACCCGGTTGGCGCAGGCGCGAACCGGGTCAGCGTCACGGCGCGACCTTGGCCGGGTAGGTGACGGCAGCGAAGACCCTGACCTGCGTCGCGACATCCTGGCCCAGGGCCGCATCCGGGTCGATGACGCCGCGGATCAGCGCCATCCGTCGAGGTCTGGGGGTCCGCAGGGTGGACCCAACGTCCGACGCGGGCCGACCTGGCGACGGGTCAGTCGCCATCGTGGCCGTTGCTGGTGCCGCCTCCACGCGCTCGGTCGCGCGCCTCGAGCGCCCGGGTCGCGGCGAACAGCCGCCGATACAGCGCGACGAGGTCAGCCTGGGGGAAGGGACCGGTGTTCGCCATCGAGACGCGAAGGAGGACCTCGCGCTCGCGTTCGGGGTCGCGGATCGCGTGCCGTCCGGCCGCGGTCTTGGCCCGGCCGGCTTCACGGGCGAGCGTGGCGCGCTGGTTGAGCAGGTCCACGAGCTTGCGATCGAGGGCGTCGATCCGCTTGCGCAGCCGACGGAGCTCGGCCGTCTCCTCGAGCCGGTCAGGCACGGTCGCTCCCGAACCGCGTGGCGATCGACTCGAGCGCGAGGCCATAACCACGAGCCCCTTGGCCCACGATCGACTCGATCGCGATGTCGTGCAGGAAGTTGACGTGTCTGAACGGCTCGCGAGTCGCCGGGTCCGATAGATGGACCTCGATGAATGGGCGTTGCACGGCGAGAAGCGCGTCCCGCAACGAAACGCTGGTATGGGTCAGGCCGCCGGCGTTGACGATGGCGACATCGAAGTCGCGCTGGTGCAGCCGGTCGATCAGGGCGCCCTCGTGGTTCGACTGGAAGAAGTCTACGGTCAGGCCCAGCTCGGTGGCCCGGCCGGCGATGCCCCTATGGATCTCCTCGAGCGTCTCGTTGCCGTAGATCTCCGGTTCACGGGTGCCGACGAGGTTCAGGTTCGGACCTTCGAGGACCAGCACGCGCGTCATCGCGGAGCCGCCTCGGCAAGCAAGCCCAGTACCGCGAGTTCCACGACGGCCAACTCGATCCCGCTCCGAACGACGACTCCATCCTCGGTCGGCAGCACCCAGCGCAGCGACCCGGCGGCGTGCTTCTTGTCCGAGGCCAGGTGATCCATGACGGCCTCGAGGGGCAGGGTGAGGGGCTCGGTGGCGAGGTCCAGGCGGTCCAGCAGCTGGACGATCCGGTCGGCACGGGCCGCAGGAGTCACGCCGACAGCTTGTCCGATGGCGCTCGCCGCGCGTAGCCCGTACGCCACGGCCTCGCCATGGAGCAGGCCCGTGTACCCGGCGGCGGCTTCCAGGGCGTGACCAACCGAATGCCCGAGGTTCAGCGTGATCCGGCCACCGGCTGCGTCGAGCTCGCGTTCGTCGGCTGTGACGACCTCCACCTTCGCCCAGGCGCATCGCTCGACGACCTCGGCGACGGCACCCTCCGCCCCATCGGCGCCCGTCGCGATCTGTGGCCCATCGATCTCGAGGAGCTCGAACAGGCGCTCATCGCCCAGCGCGGCCATCTTGACCGCCTCGCCGAGGGCCGCCCGTCGCTGGCGTTCGGGCAGCGTGCTCAACGCGCGCACGTCGACGATCGTCGATTCCGGGAGGTGGAACGCCCCGACGAGGTTCTTGCCCTCGGGCAGGTCCACGCCGGTCTTGCCGCCGATCGATGAGTCGATCTGGGCGACGAGTGTCGTGGGGACGTGGATCAGGGGGACACCGCGCAGGTAGGTCGCGGCGACGAACCCGGCGACGTCGCCGAGCGCCCCGCCGCCGATGGCTACGAGCGGCTCACCGCGCTCAACGTGAAGTCGGACCAGGTCCCGGGCCGTCCCTTCGACGACGGACAGTCGCTTGGCCTCCTCGCCCTGTGGCAGCAGGATCGTCTCGACCGTCCAGCCGGCAGCTCGCAACCCGGTCGCGATAGCCAGGCCGAAGGCATCCCACGCGCCGGGCTCCGAGAGGATGATCGCCCGTCGGGCGTTCGTCCGATCCAGCGCGGCGGCCACTTCGGCGACGGCGATCCCGTCGCCGATGACGACTCGCCCGATCGGGGTCTCCGCCCGAAGCAGGGTCGTTCCCGATGTCCCGGCCGCCCGTCGAGCGTCCAGCTGGTCCTCGATCGCGCGGATGACGTCCGGGACCTCGGCCACGCCGGTCACGCGGAGGTCTGCGGCCGCGTAGAACCGTTGGCGCTTCGCGCCGAGGTCGCGCACGGCGCCGATCGGATCACGCGACTCGATGAGTGGGCGGACGCGCGGCGATCGGCGCAATCGTTGGGCGAGGACCTCTGGGCGCCCATCGAGCCAGATCGACGCGCGACCGCGATATAGCGCCCACCGGTTGCGCGGATCCGCGACAGTCCCACCGCCGCTCGCGATGACGCGGGCGATAGCCGGATCCGGGTCGGCCGGCCCGAGATCAAGGACCGCCCGTCGTTCGAGTGTCCGGAAGGCGGCCTCGCCGTCGTCGGCGAAGATCTTCGGGATGGTCCGACCGGCATCGGTCTCGATGCGCTCGTCGAGGTCGATGAAGGCCGCGCCGTGGCGTTGGGCCAGCCGCCGCCCGACCGCGCTCTTGCCGCTGCCGGGCAAGCCGACCAGCACGAGGTCCATCGCGGGTCAGTCGTCCCCGCCGGAGCCAGCCTCGTCCGTGCCGGTCAGGCCATGTGGGTGGCCGGGGACGGGCGGCGCGATGGGCGCAGCCAGGCGGGCGCGGTAGGTCGCGAGGTTCGCCTGGACGTCGCCGAGCGTATCGCCACCGAACTTCTCCATGACGAACGCGGCGAGCGTCAGCATGACCATCGCCTCGCCGACGACCCCGGCCGCCGGCACGACGCTGATGTCGCTGCGTTCGTAGTGCGCCTTGTCGACTGCTTCGCCGGTCACGAGGTCCGCGGACGGCAGGGGACGGGCAAGCGTGGAGATCGGTTTGACCGCGCCTCGGACGACGAGGGGTTGGCCGTTCGTGACGCCGCCGGTCAGCCCGCCGGCGTTGTTCGTCCGATGGACCCAGCGGCCCTCGTCGTCGCGCCCCTCGATGACATCGTGGACGGCGGAACCGAACCGTCGCGTCTGCTCGAACCCGAGGCCGAACTCGACGCCTTTCACGATGTTGATGCTCATGACCGCCGATGCGAGGGCGGCATCTAGTCGCCGGTCCCAGTGCACGTACGATCCGAGCCCGATCGGCAGGCCGTGCACGACCACCTCGAACACCCCACCGACCGTGTCGCCGGCGGACCGAGCCTCGTCGATGCGGGCGATCATGCGGGCCTCCGCGTCGGGGTCCGGGCAGCGCAGCGGTGAGGCGTCCGCCTCGTCGCGAGACCGCGTCGCGTTGCCCGGATCCAGGGCCACGCCGCCCACCTCGGCGGTGAAGGACCAGACGCTGATGCCGAGCTCGGCGAGGAACGCGCGGGCGATGCCGCCGGCGGCTACCCGGGCGGCGGTCTCGCGCGCGGATGCTCGCTCGAGCACGTTGCGGACGTCGTTGAAGCCGTACTTGAGCGCACCCGCCAGATCGGCGTGACCGGGGCGTACGCGCGTGACCGGCGTGGCTCGCTTGTTGCCCTCTTCTGCCGCGGTGCGCAGTGCCTCGGCTTCGTCCGCCGCCAGCGGCTCGACCGACATGACCTTGGTCCAGTTCTCCCAGTCGCGGTTGCGGACCAGGAGGAGGATGGGCGATCCGAGCGTCAGGCCGTGCCGGACGCCCGCGAGGATCTCCGCCCGGTCCTGCTCGATCGCCTGCCGCGCGCCACGGCCGTAGCCTCGCTGCCGCCGGGACAGGTCCACAGCCAGCCAGTCCGCCGTCAGCGCCAGCCCAGCCGGCACGCCTTCCACGGTCACGCCCAGGGCAGGGCCGTGCGACTCGCCGGCGGTCAGGAAGCGAAAGGCGGTCATGGCTCGAGGATGGTCTCGGTCGCGTTCTTGGTCGTGATCAGCGGCAGATCAGTCGCCGCCGTTCGCGGCGGCGGCCTCGGGCTCGCCCGCCGGTTCGCCTTCGGCGGAGCGCAGCCCGCTCGCACGCGCGGCGGCGAGCGCGGCGGCCATCACGTCCAGGGGGGCCGGCTGGCCGGTCCACAACGCGAACGAGGCCGCACCCTGATTGAGCAGCATGACTTCGCCGTCCGAGGTGGTCGCCCCGGCCGACTTCGCATCGCTCAGCAGGCGCGTCTGGGCGTAGATCAGGTCCAGGACGAGGAGGTCGCCGTGCAGGATCTCGGCCGGGATCGGGCTCGCGTCGCTGGTCAAGCCGATCGAGGTCGCGTTGATGAGGACCTTCGTCTTGGCCAGCTCGGCCTCGATGATCGATTCGTGCCAGGGCATCGCGCGCAACTCCATGTGCGACGCGCTGCGCCCGAAGTGCTTGACCAGTCCCTCCGCGCGGTGGAGGTGGCGATTGAAGACGATGATCCGCTGGAAGCCTTCGGTGATGAGGCCGTGGACGACCGCGCGGGCGCCGCCGCCGGCACCAAGCAGGACGGCATGGCGCGGCATCTTCTGCTTGCCGACCAGCCTGTCGAGCGCGATCTTGAAGCCCGGCACATCCGTGTTGTGGCCGACCAGCCGTTTGCCCTCCTTGGTGATCGTGTTCACGGCACCGGTGGCGTGGGCCTCCTCCGTGATGCGGTCCATCAATGGGACGACCCGTTCCTTGTGGGGGATCGTCACGTTGGCGCCAAGGAAGTCGTCGCCCCGAAGCTCCGCGACCGCGTCGGCCAGCTCCATCGGCGTCCGGTCCCACAGCTCATAGGCAGCATCCATGCCCACGGAGTCGAACGCTGCCTGCTGCATCGCGCCCGAGAGGGAATGGGCCACGGGATGACCGATGAGGACCACGCGTTTCGTCATGCTCGCACCCTTTCAAGGTCGTCGAAGAATCCCGGATAGGAGATCGCCGCGGAGCTGGGCCGCGCGATCGTCGTTCGACCGGAGGCGACGAGCCCCGCGATCGCGAAGGTCATCGCCAACCGATGGTCGTCAAGGCTGTCGATCGCGCCGCCGGCGAGCGTCGCGCCGCCGGCGATCCGCAGGTCGTCCCCGTCGATGTCGACGGTCGCGCCCAAGGCGACCAGGCCGGCGACGATCCCGGCGATCCGGTCAGACTCTTTGTGGCGGAGTTCACCGGCGCCGCGGATGGTGCTGGAGCCGTCGGCAAGGGCCGCCGCCAGACACAGGATGGGGATCTCGTCGATGGCCGAAGCCACGTCCACCGGCGACAGCTCGATCCCGTGCAGGGCAGACGAACGAACGGTGAGATCGGCCAGCGGCTCACCGACGCCATCGTCCGGCCCGGTCAGCGATCGCTCCTCGATGTCGGCGCCCATCCGGCCGAGCAGGTCGAGGACGGCTCGCCGGGTGGGATTGACCCCGACGCCGGTCAGCGTGAGCCTGGCATCCGGATGGATGGAGGCGGCGACGAGCCAGAACGCGGCCGCCGAGACGTCGCCCGGGATGCGTTGGTCGATCGCCCGGACCGGCTGTCCTCCGCTGACCGTCACTGTCGCGCCTCCATCCCGCCCGAGCTCGCTGACCACGACGATCCCGCGGGCCCGAAGCATCCGTTCCGTGTGGTCCCGCGTCGCGACCGACTCGCGCACGGTGGTCGATCCATCGGCGCGCATCCCCGCCAGCAGGATCGCGGACTTGACCTGGGCGCTGGGAACCGGGGTCGCGTAGTCGATCGCGTCAAGCGGCGTCCGACCGGTCACGACCAGCGGGGGCAGCCTATCGTCGTCGCGAGCGCGGAGGCTGGCCCCCATCGCCCGCAGGGGTTCGATGATACGAGCGACCGGACGGCGTCGCAACGACGCATCGCCGTCCAGGGTGGCCGTCAGTGGAAGCCCGGCGAGGACCCCGGCAGTCAGGCGCAGGCTGGTCCCGGAATTCCCGCAGTCCAGCGAGATGGCAGGGGCGGTCAGGCCGTCAGCGCCAGACGACGTCACGCGATACGTCACGGTCCCGGCCTCTCCCTCGATCCGCTCGACGGTCGCGCCAAGGGCTCGTGCGATCCCGGCCGTGGAGCGCACGTCGGCCCCATCCCCGGCCCCGCTGATCAGGCTCGTTCCATCGGCCAGGGCGGCCAGCAGCAAGGCCCGATGGCTGACCGATTTGTCGCCGGGTAGCCGGATCGTGCCGCGCAGGCGAGCGGCCGGTCGGACCTCCGCGACGTCGGCAGGCAGGGCGGGAGCGTCGGCTCGACTCAATGCTTGCTCGATCCGCCGCCACTGGCGCCGCCCGTATCCATCGGGAGCGGTTCGCCGCGCAGGGAGCGCACCTGTTCGTGGACCGGACCAAGCGCGGCCATCATGTCGCGGAACCCCTCCAGATCCAGCTGTTGTTCGGCGTCGGAGAGCGCCTCATCCGGGCGCGGATGGACCTCCACCATCACGCCATCTGCGCCCACGGCCACGCCACCGATCGCCAGCGGCTTCACGAGCCAGCGCTTCCCGGTCGCGTGGCTCGGATCCACGATGACCGGGAGGTGGGAGAGGTGATGTACGAGCGGCACTGCGGCCAGATCCATGGTGTTGCGCGTATAGGTCTCGAACGTCCGGATCCCTCGCTCGCACAGGATGACGTTGGGGTTGCCCGAGCTGACGATGTACTCGGCGGCCATGAGCCATTCCTCGACGGTGGCGCCGTAGCCACGCTTGAGCATGACCGGTCGAGCGACCCGACCGACGTCGCGCAGGAGTGAGTAGTTCTGCATGTTGCGGGTGCCGATCTGGAGGATGTCCGCGTACTCGGCGACGATGTCGACCTGGCTGGGTTCCATGACCTCCGTGATGACTGGCAGACCCGTGCGCTCGCGCGCCTCCGCGAGGTAGCGCAGCGCCTCCACCCCCAGGCCCTGGAAGGAGTACGGGCTCGTCCTCGGCTTGAACGCACCGCCCCGCAGGATCGTGGCCCCGGCCGCCTTGACCGCGTCCGCCGTCTCGAACAGCTGGTCGCGACTCTCCACGGAACACGGTCCGGCCATGACCGTCAGCGAACCATCCCCGATGGCAGTATCCAGGACGCGGATAACGGTGTCCTCGGGGTGGAACTCGCGCGACGTCAGCTTGAACGGATGGCTGATCTGCTTGACTCGCTCGACACCGGGCAGGGCGGCGAGGCGGTCCAGCAGCTCGGCTCGCCGCGCCCCGATCTCACCGACGACGGCGATCACGATGTGTTCGGCACCGGCGTGGTCGAATGGGGTCAGCCCCTCCGCGAGGATGCGGCTCTTCACGCCGAGGGTCTCGGCCTCGCTCGCTCCGCTGGCCATCACGACGAACATCGGTCAGGGATCTCCTTGTCGGTCGCCCGGGCCAAACAAAAAAGCAGAGGTCTGACCTCTGCTTCGTTCGCCCGGCACGACCCGTGCTCCCGGTCCTAGGGACGGGGAACGCTCATGCCGGGCATCGAAAGTAGAAGACGTCGCTCATGTGTTCCGCTGACGGTACTCAACGAGCACGCCTGAGTCAATGCGCGCGCCGGAGCAGATCGACCGGTCCGGCCGGATCGGTCAGGCCCCCATGATAGGATGTCGGCCGCCGTCGCCTCGGAGAGGTCGCATAGTGGCCTAGTGCAGCGGTTTGCTAAACCGCCATGTGGGGTAACCTGCATCGAGGGTTCGAATCCCTCCCTCTCCGCCAGGATCCGGTATCGCGTGCGCCCGTAGCTCAGTGGATAGAGCGTTAGGTTGCGGACCTAAAGGTCGTGGGTTCGAGTCCCGCCGGGCGCGCCAAATCTCAAACGTCGATCCAACGCGAGGTCCTGACACGGATGGTCTCATTCCGTGTGGTCGTCGACCGTCTCTCGTCGATCCCCCTTCCGTGGCTGGTCGCGACGTTCACCGTCGCGCAGCTCGCGGACCTCGCGACCGCGAGCGTCATCGCCAACGAGCTCAACCCGATCGCCGCCAGCGTCGGGTCTTCACCGCTTCCGGGGTTCGCGGTCAAGGCGTCCCCGCGTGCCCGCACCTTCGCTTTCCAGCGGTCGAACGCCACCGCGCGAATGATCCGTGCCTCCGGGGTCGCCGGAATGCGCCTCCGACCGTTGGTGCGTGCATGATCACCGGCCGATCCCGGCCGACGAGTACGATGTCCACTACCTGTCGGACGATGGGTACGTCTCCCTGGCGTCCGTCTCATGCACGGTGACGAAGTGATCGATCGACCGCGGGTCGCGTTCCTGGGCCTGGGCACGATGGGTGCCGCGATGGCCGCGAATCTGGCCCGTGCCGGTTTCCCGCTCATCGGCTGGAATCGGACAGTGGGTCGCGCGCCCGGGCTCGAGGAACTCGGCGTGGCCATCGCCGCGACGCCGGCCACGGCGGTCGCCCTCGCCGACATCGTGGTCATCTGCGTCTCGGATACTTCGGACGTCGAGGCTGTCCTGTTCGGATCGGAAGGCGTCGTGAGCGGGGCCCGCGAAGGCACCCTCGTCATCGATTGCTCGACGATCGCCCCGTCCGGCAGCTGGGACTTCGCCACGCGACTACGCGAGCGCGGGATCGCGATGATCGATGCCCCCGTCTCGGGTGGCAGCGAGGGCGCGATCAAGGCGACGCTGACCATCTTCGTGGGCGGCGACGCCGAGGACGTCGAACGTGGGCGCCCGGTCCTCGCCGCCATGGGCCGGACGATCACCCACGTCGGGCCGATCGGCGCCGGCCAGGCGGTCAAGGCCGTCAACCAGGTCATCCTCGCCGGCGCCTACCTCGGGGTCGCCGAGGGCATCGCCCTCGCCATCAAGGCCGGCCTCGACGTCGAGCAGGTCGTCACGGCGCTCGGTGGGGGAGCGGCCCAGAGCTGGGTCCTCGAGAACCGGAGCGGTCGCATGATCGACAACGACTACCCGCTTGGGTTCAAGGTCGCGCTGCATCGCAAGGACCTCGGCATCGCCCTGGACCTCGCGAACCAGCTAGGGGCCGTGCTCCCGGTCAGCGCGCTGGCCGCGCAGCTGGAGTCAGGGCTGATCGCCCGCGGCCACGGCGACGACGACATGTCCGCGCTGGCCCGCTCGATCCGCGGCCTGTCCGGTCTCGAGGACTAGCCCGCCCGTCCCTCCGAACGCTCGGACCGCCCGGAACCTCAGTCGAGGCCGACCAGCAGCATCGGGTCGCCCAGCTTCCCGTCGTAGCGCGGGCGGAACCGCTCCGCGTTGTACATGACCGGGACGTCCACCTTGCGCGGACCTATCTCGGGGTCGGGCAGGGGAGCGTGGGCGTACTTGCCATCCTGGATCGCGACCATCCGGCCAGTCGTGCCGTTCTCCACGAGATCCATCGCGACGTTGGCGAATGTGGTCGCGACCATGGAGTCGATGGAGTCTGGTTCGCCGCTTCGGAGGTCGTAGGTCAGCTCGGATGCCAACGTCTCGATGCCGGTCCGCGCTCGCAGCTCGTATGCCAACGCCTCGCCGACGTTGGCCTTGTGCCGATGCCCGAACGCGTCCGCCTCGCCGACGTCCTGCATCTGCGCGCCGTGCCAGATCGCGCCCTCGGCCGTGATCACGAACGAGTAGTGGCTCGGGTTGTCGTGGTGGTCGGCGGCCAGTAGGGTCGCCAGTGCGTCCAGGTCGTACGGTGCCTCAGGGATGACGCAGCGCGCCGACGTCACATAGGCGGTATAGAGCGCCGAGAATCCCGCGTCGCGACCGAAGATCCGGAAGACCCCGATCCGCTCGTGGCTGCCGAGCGTCGTGCGCTGACGGTTGATCGCTTCCTTGGCGCGAGTGATCGCCGTCGAGAAGCCGATGCAGTACTCGGTGCCCTGGACGTCGTTGTCCATGGTCTTGGGGATCGCGACCAGTGGCACGCCAGCGTTCACCAGTACCTGGGAGTACGACAACGTGTCGTCGCCACCGATCGTGATCAGGACCTCGACGCCCAGAGAGGTGAGATGGTCCAGCACGAGCGGCGTGAGGTCGTAGCGGTCCTCCTCGACCGCATAGCCGGCCCGCTGCGCGTCGCCCAGCCAGGCCGGCAGCGCCTCGGCGCGCATCTTGCGCGGGTTCGTCCGCGAGGTGTGCAGGATCGTGCCGCCGGTCCGGTCGATCGTTCGAGTGTTCGTCCGGTCGAGGACCCGAAGGTAGTCCGGGTCCGGCTCGGCGCCGGGGCGCACGTGGGTCAGGCCTTCCCATCCCCGGCGAAGCCCAAGCACGTCGTAGCCCGCCTCGGTCGCCCGATAGACCACGCTCTTGATGACGGCATTGAGGCCCGGGACATCGCCGCCGCCGGTCAGGATGGCGATTCGTTTGGTTGCGGTCATGTGCGCTGATGCTACTGCGCCGGCGAACAGCAGGATGATTGCGACCCGGTGCCATCCGACATCCGTTGCCCGATGCCCGTCTGCTAGCATCGGGTCATGAACTACGAGCTGTTCATGGGCGAGGCTCTCGCCGAGGCAAAGCTCGCCGCCAGCAAGGGCGAACGACCGGTCGCCGCCGTCGCCGTGGTCGACGAGGCGATGGTCGCGCGGGCCCACGACCGGGTCCTCGAGACCAACGATCCCACCGCTCACGCCGTGGTGGTTGCCCTGCGTGAAGCCTCCCGGAAGCTCGGCCGGATCCGCCTGGCGGATGCGACGATCTTTGCGACCCATGAGCCGTGTCCGATGTGCATCGGGGCACTCCTCCAGAGCGACGTCGAAGCGCTGGTCTTCGCCATGCCGAACATGCGTGACGGCGCGGCTGGCTCGGTCATCCAGCTCGCCCAGCACGCCTCGATGCCCCGTCAGATCAAGATCGTCAGCGGGATCCGCCGGGACGAGGCGGCGGCCCTGTTCGAGACCGTCGCGGCGCGCTGATCGGTCGGCCGACAGGCGTGGACCCGTCGGTTTGGTATCCTCTCCCACGGAGAGGTGTCCGAGTGGTTGATGGTGCCGCTCTCGAAAAGCGGTGTGCGAAAGCACCGCGGGTTCGAATCCCGCCCTCTCCGCCACGCAACCCTGAACCGATCCGGACCCGGCGTTCTCCCGCCGCCTGGCCGCGAACTCCCGGGAGAGGTCGCCTAGTGGACTATGGCGCCGCACTGGAAATGCGGTTTGGGGCAACCCATCGCGGGTTCGAATCCCGCCCTCTCCGCCACATCGCGCCAGACGCGTGAACGGTTCGCCCGGGTCGCGGGCCGGGCCCGATGTGCATCGGGTGACCATTTGCGCCACCGTCGGGGGCTGTCCTGACTCAGGTGTGCATCTCATGACCCGTCTTGCAGACGAAGCGGCTCTTCATGCGGAGTCGGTGCACGAGATGCGCGGACCGGTCGGGATGACGGGCCGGCTTGTCCGATACGGTCGCCACGTGCGCCGGGCAACGCCGACTGACCGCCCGCTACGCCAGGACCCCGACCGCCCCAAACCGGGTATCCTTCCTGAGCCGTGCTAGGCGGGGAACTAGCGGTGCCCTGTACCTGCAATCCGCTCCAGCAGGGCTGAATCCCCTCCCGAGGTCACCGCTTCCGAACGCTGCCCGACGGTGCGACGTTGAGGATCGGGTCCCGCGCAGCGGCGAACCGCGAACCGTGTCAGATCCGGAAGGAAGCAGCACTAAGCGATCATCGCCGGGTGCC
>JBKJQY010000156.1:0-3501 GCA_046593725.1 Candidatus Limnocylindrales bacterium | reverse complement strand
AGGCCCAGCACTTCGATGAGGACGAACCCGGCGACGAGGGTCCCGACGATGGCGCCCATGATGTTCGCCGCATAGAGCTTGCCGAATGCCTTGCTCAGGTGGCCATCCTGCGTCAGGTACCGGGTCAACGAGGGCAGTGTTGCGCCCATCATGATCGTGGCCGGAGCCAGGGCGAGGACGGCCAACGCCATCCGGACGAGTGCGAGCGCCTGGGGTGACCCTTCTAGGCTCGGATAGATGCCTTGGTAGATCTGATTGATCCAGCGGAACGTCAGGGGCGTCGCGATGACAACGAGCGCGAGTGCGATCTCGAGGAACCCGTACAGGCGCAGGGGCGACCGCACGCGGTCGGCGATGCGCCCACCGATGGGGGCACCGATCGCCATCCCGGCGAAGAACCCGGTGAGGATGGCGGACACGGCCTGGGTCGTATTGCCAAACACCAGGACGAGCTGGCGAGACCACACGATCTCGTCGATCAGGGCGGCGGCGCCGGACAACGCGAAGATGAACAGGATGCGGGTTCGCACTACTTGGTAGTCCTTTCTGGGGTCAACGAGACGACCTTGACCGACCCGGTGCATCCAGGCAACTATCCATCAGTACCGCCTGCGGTCATCGGTCGGGGGTCGGGCCGCAGCACGAGATACAACGCCGCGAGCGTCGAGAGGGCCGTGAACCATAGTGTCGGCAGGGCGATGGTCACCGCCACGACGAGCAATGCCTCGCCCCACCGGCGGGATGAAACGAGGCCCGCGATGATGGCCAGACCCACGCCCGCGGCGAACCGGATGGCATACGGAACGGCCACGAACCCCGACTCGTCGAGCGGCCCGCGGGACCGCGTGACCTCGATGAACTGCGCCCACGCCGCCGGGCTCAGGAGGTAGCTGACGAGCAGGATCCCAAGGCCGACACCGACGGCGACCGTCACCTCGCGCCATCGCCGCTGGACGGCCAGATAGACGAGGCCCAGTGCAGGAGCGAACTTGATCGACGCGCCGACCGGGTAGAACCCGGACCAGCGCCGCAGGCCCAGCACCAGCAGCACGGCCAGGACCAGGTGGATGTTGCGGAACCAGAGCTCCACGGCGACCGGCGGAAAGGCCACCAGCGCGAGCATCACCCAGATGTCACGTCCAGCCAGCCAGTACAGACAGCCCATCAGGAGCACGGTCCACAGCGCCGTGAAGACGGCCGGGGACAGGACGAGCGCGAACGGCACGAGGAACTGCGCAAGCGGAGGCGGATAGCGGTAGGCATACGGCGTCACGGCCGTCGCTGTCGGGTCGTAGAGCGGCACGCCATCGATGAGCCGGCGGGCACCGATGTAGTAGCTCAGCTCATCGGCCGGCACGGGCCATCGGTAAACCGCGACGACGAGCAACAGGATCGCTCCGATCACGGCGAAGAAGAGGAGCGCGGGCGGCGGGAGCCACACCCGCCCCGCCGTCATCGGTCGTCGGAACAGCCGGTCGACCAAACGGGCCTCGTCAGATGACATGGGCCCAGTAGGCGCCCGCCGCCATGACGACCACGCCAAAGACGATGAGGACGCGCCAGCCGATGCCGATCGTCCCGCGCATCGCCGCCGCCATCCCGCACAGGGCGATGACGAGCGGCACGGAATCCAGGAAGTAGCGGTAGCCGTACTGCAGCCACCCGCCGCCGTAGTAGAGGAGCGACGGGATCAGGACGAGCAGCGCCGCCCCAGCGAGCCACCACGCGCGGCGGTCGCGCCAGTCAGCCCGCACGGCGTACAGCAGGCCAGGGCTCGTGATCAGCACGGACAGGCCCAGACCATCCGGGCGGAACCACGGGAACTCGGGGACGACCCCGGTCAGGTGGAACAGGAACAGGTCCAGGTTCATCTGGAGATGCGCCAGCGAGAACAGGCCGAGCTCTCGCTTGGCCTCCAGCCAGTCCGGCAGGATCGCCAGGGCGTATCCGGACTCGAACCACGACCCGAAGCGGACCTGGTTGTACGCGAAGAAGAAGACCAGCGAGGGCAGGACACCGATGCCCAGCCAGACCCACCGCCGCCACGGGATCTCGCGGACCGACGGCATCAACAGCAGGGCGTAGAACGGGATCGCGAACGCGAGCGGCGCTCGGGTCAGGAAGGCGGCACCTGCGAGCAGGCCGATGAGCCAGGCGCGCCGGCCCCCCCACAGTTCGATCAGGCAGGCGAACGTAAGGATCGTCGCGATGAGCTGGCCGGTGTGCCAGACGCCGCCGCGTGTCGTGATCCAGATGACCTGCGTGGAGAAGCCGAACAGGATCGTCAGCCAGGCGCGGCTCGAGAGCCGCTTGACCCCGATCCGCCCGAGCATCCACCAGGCGAGGCCCACACCGGCAGCGGCCAGCGCGGCGTTGATCCCGGACTCGACCTGGTCCGCCGTGACGGCACCCAGGACGGCGACCAACGGCATCAGGGCGATCGCCGGAAACGGGGCGAACGGCACATAGAACCGCCCGTCCACGATGATCACATCGAACGGCCCGGGCTGGAAGAGCAGGTAGGTCCGACCGTGCAGGAAGGCGTCGGCCAGGTAGAAGAAGTCGCCCCGACCAGCGTCGAAGTCTCGTGCCCAGAACCAATAGATGACGAACGAGACCACCGTGAGTCCGAGACCGATGAGGATCGGTCGGTCCAGGCGACGGGTCATGCCGGCACCGGGTTGGCGTCAGCCGGAGAGGTCCCGGTCCGGACCGTGAACGGCCCCAGCAGCGCGACCCAGAAGACGACCGGGTAGATCGCCGGCGGGACGACCCACAGCAACAAGATCGAGGTCGCCAGCGGGATCGCCACCGCCCAGCGCGCCCCATTCGCCAACAGCCACGCCGTCGGCAGGAGCAGGATCACCGCGTAGTGGTCCCACAGAAGCGGCGAGACCAACTGCGTCGCGACGACCGCGACGACGAACCCGGCAGCCAGGGACAGCCACCTCGCGGCGATCACCCCGATCACCAGGGTCAGGGCGACGCCCACCCACTGGATGGCCGTCGCGACCGAGGCCGACAGCCCCGCCTGGTAGAGCACCGCACCCACGGTGAAGTTGTGTGGCGTGACCACTGGCTCGCTGACGGACCGAAGCAAGGTCACATAGTCCGTCCACGCCGTCGTACCGACGAGCGGCAGCGTGACGGCGCAGGCGAACGCCACGACCGCGATCGCCACGGCGACCGCCCGCCAGGCCCCAACGAGGGCCGCCCAGCCGACGAGAAGGAGCGGCTGGAGCTTGACCAGGCCGCCTAGTCCGATGCTGACGCCCAGCGGCGTCTGACGGTCCAGGACCCGCCAGCCCAGGACGAAGAGCAGGAGGAGGACCGGGCCCACCTGGCCCAGCTTCAGGGAATACAGCACGGGCCAGTCCAGTCCGGCTAGCACCAGGAGTCCCCAGCGGATCGTCGCAGAAACCGGCCTGCTGATCGCGTCCATCGTGGGCGCGATCGCGCTGATGCCGGTTTCTGCGACGATCCGCTGGGGACTCCTGCTGC
>JBKJQY010000082.1:0-3632 GCA_046593725.1 Candidatus Limnocylindrales bacterium | reverse complement strand
GGTCACGGAGGTCTTCCGGTGAGCGACCTCGCAGACCTCTATCAGGAAGTGATCATCGACCACGGCCGCCAGCCCCGGAACTTCGGTGAGCTCGAAGGCGCCACCGGGACGGCCGAGGGCTTCAACCCCCTGTGCGGCGACCAGCTCACGCTCTACGTGAAGCTCGCCGACGGCCGCATCGCCGACATCGCATTCCAGGGCGCAGGATGCGCCATCTCCCAAGCCTCGGCGTCTCTGATGACCACGGCGCTCAAGGGCAAAAGCCAAGACGAGGCCCTCGACCTGTTCGAGCGGGTGCACGCCATGCTGACCGAAGGCCCCAACGCCAACGTGCAGCCGGAGGAGTTGGGCAAGCTTGCCGTGCTCTCCGGCGTCTGGGAGTTCCCGATGCGCGTGAAGTGCGCCACCCTCGCCTGGCACACGCTGCGAAGCGCCCTCGAACCCGACGGCGCACGGGTCTCCACGGAGTAGCACGATGACCTTCGACCGACACACACCAATTGAGCTCGAGCAGGACTGCCAGGCGACCCTGATCCCGGGTGGGGACAAGGTGACGCTGTGGCGAGGCGAGACCGTGGTGGTGACCCAGGCCCTCGGCGGCAGCTTCACCGTCCAGACCGCGCAGGGTTACCTCGCCCGCATCGGCGCCCAGGACGTCGCGGCCCTCGGCCTCGGCGTCACCCAGGACGACGAAGAACCAGCGGACTCCGGTCCGTTCGAGCTCCAGCATGTGATCGAGCAGCTCAAGACCGTCTTCGACCCGGAGATCCCGGTGAATGTGGTGGATCTCGGCCTGATCTACCTCTGCGAGGCGCAGCCGCTCGCCGACGGCGGCCACCGCGTCGAGATCAAGATGTCCATGACCGCCCCCGGCTGCGGGATGGGCGACGTGCTCAAAGACGACGCCCTCGCCAGGGTGCGATCGGTGCCCGGCGTCAGCGACGTCGACGTCGAGCTGGTCTGGGACCCGCCCTGGGACCCGAGCCGCATGTCCGACGCCGCCCGCCTGCAGCTCGGCATGTTGTGACGGGGCGGCACCGAGTCCGTTTGATGAGAACCGAACCAGAGGAGAACACACCGCCATGAAGGTCTGGATCGATCAGGATCTGTGCACGGGCGACGGCCTGTGCGAGGAGATCGCACCCGACGTGTTCACCCTCCTCGACGACGGCCTGGCCTACGTCACGGACGGCGACAAGGTCTTCGCCGCCGCCAAGGGCAACCCCGAGGGTGCCGAGGGGATGGCCAACGTCCCCGCCGGGCAGGAAGAAGCGACCATCGAGTCGGCCGAGGAATGCCCCGGCGAGTGCATCTTCATCGAGGTGGATGGATGAGTGTCCGCAGCCAATGAGCAGCACCACCTCGCCTGATCAGGACAAGCTGCCGGGCATCCGGCACATCGTCGCGGTGGGCAGCGGGAAGGGCGGCGTCGGCAAGTCGACCGTCGCCGTGAATCTGGCGCTCGCGCTCCGCCACGTCGGCGGCCGGGTGGGGCTCGTCGACGCCGATGTCCTCGGGCCCAGCATCCCGGGGATGCTGGGACTGCCCACCGATCAGCCGCCCGAGGCGACCCCCGACGGCAGGATCGTCCCCCCGGATCGGCACGGCCTGAAGGCAGTGTCGATGGGTCTGCTCCGCGGTGATGACAACCCGGCCATCCTGCGCGGCCCGATGGTGAGCAAGTACCTGCAGATGTTCGTCGGCGGGGTGGACTGGGGCGAGCTGGACTACCTGATCATCGACCTCCCGCCCGGGACGGGCGACACCCAGCTCACGTTGGCCCAGAGCCTCCCGTTGTCTGGTGTGGTCATCGTCACGACGCCCCAGGATGTGAGCCTCAAGATCGCCCGGCGAGGGTTGCGGATGTTCGAGACGGTGCACGTCCCCATCCTCGGCATCATCGAGAACATGAGCACGTTCACCTGCCCGCACTGCGGGCAGGGCACCGACGTGTTCCGCAGCGGCGGAGGTGAACGTATGAGCCGCCAGATCGGCGTTCCGTTCCTCGGGTCGCTCCCCCTCGACGCCGACATCGTCACCGGCGGCGACGAAGGCCACCCGATCTTCGTCGACAAGCCCCACTCGGTATCGGCCCAGACCTACCTGGCGATCGCCACCGAGCTTGCCGGCCAGCTCGAAGGGCTCCCGACGACCGCGCTGAGGCCGTTCTCCTGGGTCTGGGACACCAACGAGGGCGAGCCGGCCTGGGTGGAGACGGCCGCCCACTCATCGGGTTCTCGGACCACCCCGGTCGGCTTCCACCGGCGAGATGCGCGCACGCTGTCGGTGCTCTGGGAGGACGGCCACCGTGACGACTTCGACGTGCGGGACCTGCGGCTCGCCTGTCATTGCGCGCTGTGCATCGAGGAGATGAGCGGCCGGCCGCTCCTGGACCCGGCGAGCGTCGAACCGGACGTGGCTCCCCGGACGATCATCAGTGTCGGTCACTACGCCATCACCGTGAACTGGAGCGACGGCCACAGCACCGGGATCTACTCGTTCGAGTGGCTGCGGGTCCTGGGCGAGCGCGACACGGCCAAGGTCGTGGAAGATGTCTGAGGTCCTGCCCGTCGATCTGACCGTCACGATCCGCGCCGAGACGTCGGTGGCCGACCCCGACACGTGCAAGTTCACGCTGAGCAGGGCGGTGCGTTCCGGCGGGCCGTTCTTCTTCAAGAACAGGGAACGGGCCGCGGGATCCCCCCTCGCCGAGCAGCTCTTCGCGCTTGTCGGTGTCGCCCACGTCCTCGTCGCCGACAACGTCGTCACCGTCGGCAAGGAGGCGAGCGCCTCGTGGTCCGAGCTGAAATCGGCGATCGGAGCCGCCATCCGGACCCAGCTGCTCACGGGAACGCCGGGCATCCTCGACCTCAGCCCGGCTATGGCCGGACCCCCGGTCGACCTCAGCGGCGACGTGGCCCAGCGGATCGTGCAGGTCCTCGAGCAGCAGATCAACCCGTCCATTGCCGCCCACGGCGGCCACGCCGACCTCGTAGCGGTGGAGGACGACGCTGCCTATCTCCGCCTGAGCGGAGGCTGCGCGGGATGTGGGATGGCGGCGGTGACCTTGAGCCAGGGGATCGAAGTGGCCCTCCGCGAGTCGGTCCCCGAGATCACTCGAGTGATCGACGTCACCGACCACGCCGCGGGCACCAACCCCTACTACGAGAAGGCCAAGAAGTAGATGAGGAGAACGTGATGTCCACCACCGTGGTGGCTGAGGAAGCCGTGCGCAACGTCCTGCTCGGGGTGATCGACCCGGAGCTGGGCGACAACATCGTCGACCTGGGCATGGTCCAGCGCATCGAGATCGACCCGCGCGGCGGCGACGTGGACGTCACCATCGCCCTGACCACGGCCGGCTGCCCGTTGCGAGCCCAGATCATGAAGGACATCAAGGGGCGCGTGGCCGGCCTGCCCGGTGTTGCCGAGGTGCGGGTCCACTTCGGGGAGATGACCACAGAACAGAAGAAGAACGTCATGGCCCGGGCCCGGTTCAAGGCGCGCGACAAGGCGCTCGACACCGACATCCCGGCCACCACCCGTATCGTTGCCATCGCCTCGGGCAAGGGCGGAGTGGGCAAGTCGTCGATCACGGCCAACCTGGCCGCGCAGCTGGCCCAGCGGGGCCT
>JBKJQY010000019.1:0-15954 GCA_046593725.1 Candidatus Limnocylindrales bacterium | reverse complement strand
GGCGATGGATGTCGTGAAGCTCGGACTGGACGTGCGCGTGCTCCGCGTGCAACGTCGGTGGACACAGCGTCGACTCGCCGCGGAGGCCGGCATCTCAGCGTCGGCACTGTCGCTCATCGAACGGGGTCGTGCGGATCGCCTGACGTTGGCAACGCTCGGCAAGGTCGTGGATGCGCTGGACGCTCGACTGTCGATCCGGATCTTCTGGCAGGGTGAGGGCCTGGACCGGCTCCGCGATCGACGCCACGCCCGGATCGTCGAACAGGCGTCGCAGCGCCTTCTGAAGGCAGGATGGGATTTCCGGCCCGAGGTGTCCTTCAGCGAGTACGGCGAGCGCGGCTCGATCGACCTCATGGCGTTTCACACCGGCACGGGTGCTCTGCTCGTGATCGAAGTCAAGTCGGTCGTGCCGGACCTGCAGGCGATGCTGTCCGCCCTCGACCGAAAGGCCCGACTCGCGGCGGGGATCGGGCGATCGCTCGGCTGGCAGCCGCGGATCGTCTCCAGGCTGTTGATCCTTCCCGACGACCGAACCGCGCGACGTCGCGTGGCCATGCACGCCACGACGTTCCAGGCTGTGCTCCCGGCCAGGACGGCGACCGTCAACCGGTGGTTGCGTGACCCCGCCGGACCGATTGCCGGGATCCTGTTTCTGTCAGATTCCAACCTGGATGGGCGCCGTCAGCTCGCGGAAGGCTGTCGCCGTCGCTGACCTGACCCCCCACGCTCAGACGACTGTGCTCGGGACCGGATCCGTGACAGAAACCAACCAGAGCGCTCCGTGCCGGAAAGCCCGGTGTCACCGGTCATCCACATTGGAATCTGGCAGAAATCCGGGCCCCAGAGTCGAGGACGCCCAGACCTCCTGCGGGATGCCGTCGAGGATGAACCGACCCAGCGTCTTGTTGGATGCCGTTCGCATCGATGTCGAAGGTGACCTCGATCTGGCTCGCGGCGAAGTCGCGCTCGCCCTGCAGGACTTGGATCCCCACCTGCGATTGCGAGTCCAACGCGGTCGAGAAGACCTGCGACTTGGACGGACGGGTGCATCTGGCATGGCCGGGCACGGTACCCCGCGGGGACCGGCCGGAGCTGCGAGGCCCGCCCTGTTCAGTGTTCCGGCACCGTTCCGACGTGCAGGGTCACGATCCCGCCGGTCATCCCCTGCCAGTGCACGTCAACGAGCCCGGCCTCGCCCATGATGGTCGCGATCCGATCGGGATCCGGGTAGCCCTTGACGCTGCGAACCAGGTAGCCATAGGCGCCACCCTGTCCGGCGAGACGACCGATGATCGGCACGATCCAGTCGAACCAGGCCTGCAGGATTCGCGCCGGCCGACTCCTGGGACGGGCGATCTCCAGACAGACGACCCGCCCGCCGGGCCGAACGGATCGCCGCAGTTCCGCGAAGCCCAGCCGGTAATCGGGCAGGTTGCGCATCCCGAAAGCGATCGTCGCGGCATCGAAGGCGCCATCTTCGGTCGGCAGCGCGAGCGCATCGCCTACCACGAAGGTCAGGCCGGCTCGCTCGCCGAATCGTCGCTGCGCGACCCCGATCATCCCGGGCGACAGGTCCACCCCGAGGACGCTCCCGCCGGGTCCGATCCGCGCGTGCAGGTCCGCCGCGACCTTGCCCGTTCCGGTCGCTACATCGAGCCCGCGCTCGCCCGGCCGCAACTCGGTGAGCGCCACCGCACGTCGCCGCCAACGCGGTTCCTGGAACGCGGAGATCACGAGGTTCATCGGGTCGTACACGCGGGCGATCCCATCGAACATCGTTCGGATCTCGCTTGAAGGGGCGGCATTCCCCTTGTCCGTGGCACGTCCCGATGGTGCCTCGTCGTTGGGCTGGGTCATGGCCGGATCTCCTGATCGCGAACGCTCGCCACCACGGCAGCGAACGGGTGCGGATCGGTGATCGGGCTGACGTGACGAGCCCCCGGCAGCCGCACGTGGCGAGCTCTCGGGATGCGCGCGACGAGCGACTCCGCGATCGGCCGGTAGACGGGTTCGCTGGCGTCACCGGTGACGATGGTCACGGGACTGTGGATACGCTCGAGGCCCACGGGGTCGAGACCGAGGAGGGCGGAATCCACGACGGCGCCTGCTCCTTCCCTCGCCAACGCAGTTCGACTGCGATCGGACAGACCCTCCCAGGACCGCTCACCACCCACGCCGCGCAGAAAGGCTTCGGCGGCTGCCGGCCTTCCCGCCGTCTTGAAGGCGGCCGCCGTGTCGTCCGAGACTCGCTTGAACGCCCGCTGGGTGATGGCATCGGCGACCGGTCCATACGGCGGCTCATAGGCGATGACGGCCAGGATGCGGTCCGGCAACCGCGCCGCCGCCTCCAGGGCGACGACGCCACCAAAACTGATGCCCACGATGACGGCTTCGTTCAAACCCAGCGCGTCCAGGACGGCGGCCAGATCCTCCACATGCGTCGCGACGTCGACCGGGCCGGGATCCTCGAGGCGACTCAGCCCGCTGCCCCGGCGATCCACCGAGATCACGGTCAGCTCGCCCGAGTCGGCCAGGGCACGAGCCAGACCGTTCAGCTGTCGGGAAGTCGAGAGCGTTCCATGAAGCAGAAGCAGCGGAACGGGTCCGAGGCCGACCTGCTGAAACGCGATGAAGACGCCGTCCGGACGGCGGACACGGGTGCTGTGCTCGAACGAGGGCTTGGATCCGAGCTCGGTCATGCGCGCTCGCACCACCGCTCGGCGAAGCTTGCCGGAGGCCGTCCGGGGCAGTCCGGTCATGCGGATGAAGGCGACGGGAACCTTGGCCGTGGCCAGGGACCCGCGGGCGTGCGCGACCAGGACGTCGTCACCCGGATCGGCGGCGCCAGGCAGGATCACGATCGCGGCCACCGGCACCTGGCCCCAGGTCGTATCCGTGCGCGCCACTACCGCGGCGTCTTCGATGGCCGGGTGCCTCCGGAGGACCGCTTCCACCTCGCCCGGCGCGATGTTCTCGCCGCCGCGGACGATCAGGTCGGTCCGTCGATCCGCGATCGTCAGGCGTCCATCACGGTCGACCGATCCGAGGTCGCCGGTGCATAGCCAGCCGTCCGGCGTCAGCATCCGGGCCGTCTCGTCCGGTTGGTTCAGATAGCCTGTGAACCGGGCGGGTGTCAGGACGAGGATCTCGCCGATCCCGTCCGCGTCGGGCGCTTCGATCCGGATCGAGACCCCGGGGAGTGGCCTGCCGGCGCTGTCCGGATGACTTGCTGCCTCCGCGGTCGTCAGCGCGGTCACGGCCGAGCCGGCCTCCGACAGACCGTACGTCGGCACGATCGGCCAGCCGCCAGACAACGCGCGCTCCACGAGCGCGGGCGGGATGGGCCCACCGCCAAGGGGGATGGCTCGCACGGTGACCGGTGGGACCATGCCGGCAGCATCAGCGCGGTCCAGCAGGCGAACAAGCTGGGTGGGAACGAGGGAGACGTGACCAGGCCACGGGTCCGAGGCGAGAGCCTTGAGGATCGCGTCCGCGTTCGTCGGATCCGCGATGACAAGCGGCACACCGTCCAGGGCCGCGCGCCACACCACCCCAAGACCCGCCACATGCCCGAGGCCCACCGCGAGGAGCCAGCCGGTCACCGGCGGGAGGACGGCCAGCCATGCCTCGGCGCTGACTCGAAGGGCCGTGCCAGACAGGTCGACGGCCCTTGGGCGTCCGGTCGTGCCGGATGTCAGGACGACGGCGCCCGGGCCCGACTCGTCCGGGGCCGACTCGCCCGGGGCCGACTCGTCCCGGTTCGAAGCGGGCAAGACCGAACGGGTGGGATCGCTTGGGATCAATGGATCGCCAAGGGCTCGCATGGGTCGCCCGAACGCGGCTGCCTCCGCAGTTCGATCGTCGTCGTGCAGGACAAGCTGCGCATCCAGGGCCGACACGGCCGCTGCAAGTTCCGCCGCAGTCAAACCCCGCCCGACCGGCGCCACGACCGCCCCCGCCCGGGCGATGCCGTACAGCGCTGCGATGGCTAGCGCGGATGGTCGTACCAGCAGCGCGACCCGATCACCCGTTACGACCCCGTCGAAGCGGAGCCCCGAGGCGACGGCATCGGCCCGCGCGTCCAGCTCCGACCAGCTCCAGCGAATGAGCCCATCGACGACGGCGAGGGAGGAGCCCCGGTCCGCGGCGTGCACGGACGCCGACTCCGCCAGGGTCAGCGGGCGAGTCACCGCCTCGTCCCGACCGTTTCGACTCGATATCGGACCAGCGCCTCCTGATCCAGGACGATCCCGAGTCCCAGGCTGCCAGGGCCGGCGGGTGCCCGCATCCAGCCGCCGTCCACCATGAGTGACACCTGGAGCAGGTCGTGCTCCAGCAGCCCGGCCGTGGCCAGGCCGTGGGCGGGGATCCCGACCAGTCGGCCACTCGTGACATCGGGCAGATCGGCTGCCGCCGCAAGCGCTGCCGCGATGCCCACGCCCGTTTCGAACAGCGTGCTCACGACGACCGGGACGCCCCGCTCCGCCGCGAGCGCCGCGATCTCCGCGACAGCAGCCGGTCCACCGACCCGGGCCGGCTTGGCGACCAGGACGTCCACGGCGTCGGCCATGAGCAGAGCCCCGGCGGCACGGACGGACTCCACCCCCTCATCGGCGGCGACTGGTATCTGTACGCGCCGGCGCAGCTCAGCCAGCCCATCGATATCCAGGGCTGCCAGAGGCTGCTCGATGTACTCGATCGCGAATCGCTCGATCGCCGTCAGGCGGTCCTCGGCGGTCGGCAGATCCCACGCCCCGTTCGCGTCGAGTCGCAGGGCGACCTCCGGCCCGATGGCGGTCCTGATCGCGCGGACCCGTTCCACGAGGGCTTCCGTCTCGCGTTCCACCCCCACCTTGACCTTCAGGGTCCCGAACCCGGCCGCGACGGCCTGGAGCGCGGCCTCGGCGGCGGCGGCGGGCCCCATGGACCCGATGGTGGCATTGACCTGGACCCAGGCCTCATCCCCGTTCGCCACGGGTGTGGTGACGACCGGCCGCTCCAGGTCCAGCAGTGCACTCGCAAGGGCCGCGGCCAGTGCGCGTCCCGGGGTGCCATGCAGGTCCAGGTCCACAGCCGATGGAACGCGACCTTCCGTCGCACCCTCCGCCGCCTCACGGACGAGCTGCGCAAGGACCGTGTCCGCCACCTCGCCCGGAGCCGGTCCCAGGGTCGCCTCACCCACCCCGACCCGCCCGTCGGCGGCCCGGACCTGGATGATCCAGGCGTCGTGCTGGAGCCACATCCCGGTCGTCGTGACGAACGGGCGCCGGAAGGGGATCCGGACCCGGTCCGCGGTCAGCCCGGTCACCACGGTCACGCGCCAAGGCCGCCGCGGAAGCCGCCGATGACGAGCCCTGTCGCGAACAGGAGACCGTAGACCAGTGCCAGTCGGGCGGTCCCCTTGAGCACAAGGTTCAGCTCCCGCGGCTCGGAGAAGCTGTGGACGGTCCGGTCAAGGGGAAAGGCGAGCGGCAGCGCCAGCATCGGCAGCAGGATCGGCAGGCCACGCCCGGCCGCGAGGAGCGCGACCGGGACCACGAAGGCGACCGACAGCAGCAGCCGGTATTCCGCCACGGTGGCCCCGCGTCCCAGGATGACCGCCAGTGTTCGCTTGCCCGCCACGACGTCCGTTGGGATATCGCGCAGGTTGTTGACGACGAGGATCGCGGTGGTCAGCGCGCCGACCGGCAGGGCCGCCGCGATGAACAGCGGGACGACCTGCAGGGTCTGCAGGTATGCCGTCCCCACCACCGCCACCAGCCCGAAGAAGATGAAGACGAAGACCTCGCCCAGGCCCTTGTAGCCATACGGCCACGGGCCACCGGTGTAGGCGATCGCCGCGAGGATGGCCGATGCGCCGAGCGCAAGGAGGACCGGGCCGCCGATCGTCGTCAGCCACAAGCCGATCAGGACCGCGACACCGATGGCCGCCACGATGGCCATCTCCAGTTGACGCTCGGTGACCAGACCAGCGGCCGCGACCCGGACAGGACCGGCCCGGGCCGGCGTGTCGGCACCTTTTCGAAAGTCGGACAGGTCGTTGGACAGGTTGGCCGTGATCTGCAGGGCAAGCGCCACGACCAGACAACCAAGGGCGGTGTCCAGCCGGAATGGAGCCCCCATTCCGATCGCAGCGCCCAGACCCACCAGCACGCCGCTGACCGCCGCCGGGAGGGTCGCCGGGCGGATGGCCAGCAGCCAGATCCGGGCCGTGGACGGCCGCGCGTCGAGGGTCACGGGCGGCGCGGGAAGCGCGAGAAGTCCGGCGCCCGCTTCTCGAGGAAGGCGCGCGAACCCTCGTGCGCCTCGTCGGTCGTGTAGTAGAGCCCGGTCGCATTGCCGGCGAATTCCTGGAGACCGGCCAGGCCATCCGTGGCGACCAGGAACGCGGACTTGAGAAAGCGGAGGGCAGTCGGACTCATCGCCAGGATCTCGTGGGCCCAGCCAACCCCTTCGGTCTCCAGCTCTGCCAGCGGGACGACCTTGTTGACGAGACCCATCTCGAGCGCTTCCGCCGCACTGTAACGCCGGCACAGGAACCAGATCTCCTTGGCCTTGCGATCGCCAACAAGTCGAGCCAGCAAACCGATCCCGAACCCGGCATCGAAGCTGCCGACCTGCGGACCCACCTGGCCGAAGACCGCGTTGTCACCGGCGATCCCCAGGTCGCACACCATCTGGAGGACTTGGCCGCCACCGATCGCGTAGCCGTTGACCAGGGCGATCACGGGGATGGGCAGGGATCGGATCTGGCGCTGGAGGTCCAGGACGTTGAGCCTGGCCAGACCGTCCGAACCGACATACCCGCCGCGCTCCTTGTAGCGCTGGTCGCCGCCCGAGCAGAAGGCTTGGTCGCCGGCGCCGGTCAGCAGGACGCAGCCGATCGAGGCGTCATCACGGATCCGCCCGAAGGCATCGATCAGCTCCTTGACCGTCTCCGGGCGGAAGGCGTTGTGGACCTCCGGCCGATCGATCACGACGCGGGCGATGCCAGTGCCGGAATGCTCATAGCGGATGTCCTCGTACTCTGCGACGCGGGTCCAGGTCACGGTGGTGGTCATGCGGCGGCGTCCTCCTGAAGGAACTGGAGCGTGAGCGCGCGGAATGTGGCTGGCGATTCAAGATGCGGCGCGTGACCGGCGTCGGGGACGATCCTAAGGCGAGCGTCCGGCAGGCCCTCGGCGACCGACTTCGCCCGTGCGAGGCCCGCCGGATCCAGCGCTCCGGCGATGACGAGGACCGGCGCTCGAACCGCCACGAGGCGGCCATGCAGCGGCTCCATGCTCCCCTGCCCCGCCCCGCGCAGGCTGAGAGCGAGGCCGGACGGACTGTTGGCGAGTCGCTCTGACCGAAGTCGCCCGGCCAGCGCCGTACTGAGCGCGGCCTGGCTCGCGAAGATCGGCTGGCGCTCCCAGGCATCAACGAAGGAACCGATCCCGTCACGTTCAAGTCGATCCGCCAGGGCGGCATCCGCGACGCGTCGGGCGTCCCGTGCGTCGGCGTCCTCGATCCCGGCTGATGGGCTCTCCAGGACGAGCCGACGAACGACGTCCGGGTGGGCGACCGCGAGGCGCAGGGCGATCCTGGCGCCCATCGAATAGCCAAGGACGTGGGCCGGCGCGGCGCCGAACAGGTGCAGGATCGTGGCCAGCTGGTCGGCCGTGCGCTGCACGCTGACCTGGGCCGGTTCGACGCGTGCTGGATCCGCCGGCTGCGTTCGACCGTGACCAGGCAGGTCCACCACGATGACCCGGAAGTGACGGGCGAAGACCCGCCCATGGGCGCCCCAGCCGGCTCCGCGACCCATGAACCCGTGGAGGAACAGGAGCGGCTGCCCGCGTCCGCGCTCGCGTACCTGCCAGCGAAGCCCATCGATGATCGTCGTGCTCATCGGACGCCTGGCCGGAGGGCGACCAGCGCGTTGGCGACGAGCGAGGCCGCGGCTCGGTGGAGCTCCACGTTCCGGGCGCGGTCCGTGCGCAGATGGAGGACCTGGACTCCCGGTCGGCCGATCGAATCCACCAGGGCGTCACGGAGTCCAGCGGCCCCGGCGGGGACGTGCTCCGCGCTCAACCCCGTCACGATCGGACCGATGTCGATCCCGTGGGGCGTGCCGAACAACTCCTCGTAGTAGGTCGGGAGGCCTACCTCCGGCGCGTCGATCGTTGCCTGCGCGAGGAACGAGAAGATCCCGCCGCCGTCGTTGTCGACGAGGACGATCGTCGCGCTGAGGTCGTGGAGGTGGCCAGCGACGAGGGCGTTCAGATCGTGCAGGAACGACAGGTCGCCCACGACCAGGACGACCGGCCCGATGTCGGCGGCGGCCGAGCCCAGGGCCGTAGAGACGACACCGTCGATCCCGTTGGCGCCCCGATTCGAGAGGGGCCGGATGGCCGTCGGCCCGGCCGGCAGCCACGCATCCAAGTCCCGGACCGGCATGCTGTTGCCGGCCCACAAGAGGGCGCCGTCCGGTAGCAGCTCGCCAAGCAGGGCGAACGGCAAGCCCTCGAACGGCTCGTTCGCTTCGGTCGTCGCTGTGAGCCATGCGTTCAGCGCAGCGTCGGCCGCAGCGTCGGCCGTCCGCCAGTCGTTGGCCCAGGTGGGGTCGGGGGCGCTGCCGGAGCTCGTATGGTGATCGTTCAACGTCTCCGCCAGGGCGAACGCGGTCGCCGTTGCGTCGGCATGGATGAAGGTGCTCGGGACGCCGGTCGGTTCGCGCCAGCCGCCGTCACTATCGATCACGATCTGGGCGGGCTGCCGCTCGCCGATCAGGGTCAGCACCGGCTTGGAGGTGGGGGCCGCACCAAACCGCAGCACGATCTCCGGGAGATGCGCGTCCAGCCATACGCCTGGACGACACAGGTGGTCCGCATGAGCGAGCACGAAGGACCTGTCGTGCGATCCACACCGAGAGCCCGACAACGGATCCGCGACGACCGGGTAGCCGCTGGCCGCGGCCAGGGCGGCGATACCTTCGGGCAGGGCCGGGTCGTCCTGGGGTCCGGCGATGATCAGGCCGCGCGGGGCGACCACGATGCGTGCGACCACCTTGGCCAGGTCTTCGGGCTGGAGCGCGGCGCGACCGACAAGGACCTCGGTGGTAGGCACGGGGCCTCGTCCAGGCGGATCCAGCGGCCCGAGCGGCGCGTCGGGCACGAGCGGTTCGCGGAACGGGGCGTTGATATGCACAGGCCCCGCCGGACCGCCGGGTCCCCCTCGCGCCACGGCCACGGCACGTCCGACGACCGAGCGCACGTGTCGGGTCGTCTCCGCCGCCCCGTCGAGCAGCGGCAGCTCCGTGAACCAGCGCGCGTACGAGCCAAAGATCCGGACCTGGTCGATGGTCTGGGGTGCACCGCGATCGCGTAGCTCCGCTGGTCGATCGGCGCTGAAGACGACCAGTCCGACCCGAGCGAGTGATGCCTCCACGACCGACGGCAGCAGGTTCGCCACGGCGGTCCCGGAGGTCACGAGGATCGCCACGGGTCGTCGCTGCGTCCGGGCCAGACCCAGCGCGAAGTACCCGGCCGACCGTTCGTCCAGCAGGATCCGGACCCGAAGGCCTGGGTTGGCACGCATCGCGAGCGCAAGCGGCGTGGATCGAGACCCCGGGCAGACCACGGCATCCGACACGCCGGCCGCCACCAGCTCGTCCACGATGGCGCGCAGGGCGATGGTGTCTGTCACCTGTCCTCCTCCTGGAGCCCGTGGATCCCGCCCAGCGCGGCGCCCATCGCCAGAAGCTTCAAGCAGGACTCCTCCCATTCACGGGCCGGATCGGAATCGGCCACGATCCCGCAGCCGGCAAAGAGGATGGCGTCCGATCCGCTGACCAGGCCGCAACGCAGGGCCACCATCAGTTCGCCATCGCCATCGGTCCCCAACCAGCCGATGGGTCCGGCATACCAGCCGCGATCGAAGCCTTCGTGCTCCACGATGAGATCCAGGGCCATCTCGCGCGGAGAACCGCCCACCGCCGGCGTGGGGTGGAGTCGCTCCGCGAGGGCCAGCAGGCCGGCGTTCTCCTGCAGCCTGCCGCGGATCGGCGTCACCAGGTGCTGGACATCGCGAAGCGGCAGGATCGCCGGAGTCTCGGGGATCTCCAGCGTTTCGGCGATCGGGGCCAGGTTCGCGCGCAAGGTGTCAACGACGATCGCGTGTTCTTCGCGTTCCTTCTCGTTGGCCAGCAGCCAGGCCGCAAGCGTGGCGTCCTCAGTGGCGTCGCTTCCACGTGCCGCAGATCCGGCGATCGCTGTGGTCTCGAACGAGCGACCGGTCGTGCGCGCGAGACGTTCCGGGCTCGCTCCGAGAAAGGTCGTCTCGCCGCGCCCGAAGGCGTAGATGGTGCACCCGGTTGCGACAGCTGCGAGCTGACGAAGTGCCACTTCGATATCGATGGTGGTCGCGGCGTGGAAACGCTCAAATCGGGCGAGGACCACCTTGTCCAGGCGCCCGCGGCCCACCGCGCCGGCGTACATCCCCACGATCCGGTCCCAGGTGGCGCGATCCGGCGCGCCACCACGCGAGATGAGCTGCTGGGCTTCGGTGGCTGTGCCGGCAGCGTGGCTCCGTGGTTCCTGGATCCCCGCCACGAGATCGGACCACTGCTGGCCGAGTGTGACCGGTCGGCGAACTTCCGCGCCTCCCTGATCGCGGGCGACCGTCAGGTACGTGGCGCCGCCGTCGTGCGTGACACCGAATGTCGGGAGGACCAGCGACGCAGCACCGAATGGAGCCCATGGATCGCCCGGCGCAGGTGGCGCCCCGGTAAAACCCAACCCGCCCAGGAGGACTGGTCCAGCCTTCGGTCTCAGCGTGCGCTCGCCTGATCGACGACTGTCGGCGAGGACCTCCCGCCAGGCAGCGGCGGCCCGCGCGAACCTCTCCCGCCCAGCGCCTTCCACGCACCAGGCTCGCCCGACACCCACGATGGATCGTCCGGCCGCCGGCTGCAGCCAGAGTGCCGCCTCCAGGCCGGTGGATCGGGCGGCCGCGAAGACGGCGATCGGGTCGATCTCCGGTATCGACATCGTGACGGTGGTCAGCCGCGCGGACCCCTCGTGGCCTTCGGGCTTGGCCCCGAGTCGGGCGAGCTCGGCGTCGATGGACGCGGCGGTGTCGGTCGCCCGATCCCTATCGGCGATCGTCACGAGGTCACCTTCGTGTTGCTCCCGGCGATGCGCGCCTCGTCCGTCCCCACGCTCCGCAACAAGAGCGCGCGGAGTTCGGGATAGCTGGCCTCCAGTGGTGGCGCATCCTCGACCAGCAGCCATCGAGCGACCACTTCATTCAGCGCCCCGAACCAAGCCACGCCGGTCAGCTTCGTATCGATCGGCGCGATCGCCCCTGCCGCGACCGCCTCGTCCAGGTAGCCCGCGATCATCAGGGCGAACCGCTCGTGCAGCGCATTGGTATCTGCATTGAATGTGCGCCCTGCACCCAGCGAATCCAGGAACAGGAGGCGCGCCATGGTCCGGTGACCCGCGAAGGTGGTCAGCACCGTCCGCAGGGCGACGTCCGCCCGGGCGATCGGGTCCGTCTCGGCGGCCACGGCTCGCTCGACCTTCGCCGCCAGTCGATCCGCCGTCGTCCGGACGAGTTCGCGAAACAGCGCTTCCTTCGTGGGGAAGTGGAAGTAGACCCCTCCCTTGCTGGTCTGGGCGGCGACGGCGATCTCATCCATGGCTGTCTCCCGATAGCCGCGTCGGGAGAAGGTGTGGAAGGCGGCATCCAGGATGCGCTCGCGCCGCGTTCTGCTGCGCTCCGCCTGGGTCAACGTCCGTCCAGTCGCTCCGGTGTTGCGATCCGTCATGGGTCTTGTCCCGTCAACCTTGTTTGCCACCAAACCGACCGACCAGTCGGTTTGTGCATCCTAGCGCGCCGTTTCTGGTCCCGGGTCGCGCACCCTTTCCCTCTCTCCGAAACGTGCTACACGATAGTAGCACAACTGCAGCAGGGTGAACGTCCGATGATCCGCTCCGGCCACGCCCAAAACCTGATGCGAATGGTCGTTCTGCGGGCAGCCGCGACAGCGAACTGATCCTCGAGCAGCCGCCGGGCTCCCGAAATCCTCGCCGCAGCTCAGCCTGGGACTGCAACTCACCGCCGCCGAGTGCACCCCTAAACGTGGCTCACCCGGTTCACGACGTCTCAGCGGGTCAGCTCTGGCGCGCCGATCGATTCGTTCTCACCCTCCTAGACCTCCTTGAATTCGCCCTCGACGGTCTCGTCATCGGGAGCGGCCTCAGCCTCGCCCTCGGGAGCAGCCGCGCCATCGCCGGCCGCAGCATCGCGCGGGGCACCATCCCCGCCCGAACCGTCACCGGCCCCGCTCGCAGCCTCGGCCGCCGACGCCTGATACGCCGCGGCACCGATCCGGTTGAGGGTCTCGGCCAGCGCGGTCATGCCCGTCTTGACGACGTCCATGTCGCTGCCCTTGAGCGCCTCGCGCAGGGACGCGACCTGGTTCTCGACCTCCAGCTTGTCCTCGGACGACACCTTGTCGCCCAGGTCCTTCAGCACGCGCTCGGCCTGGAACGCGAGGGCCTCGGCCTGGTTGCGGGCCTCGACTTCCTCGCGCCGCTGCTTGTCCTCCTCAGCATGCTCCTGGGCATCGCGGACCATCTGGTCCACGGCGCTCTTGTCGAGCATGGAGGACGCGGTGATGCGCACCTGCTGTTCCTTGCCGGTCGCCCGGTCCTTGGCCTTCACGTCCAGGATCCCGTTCGCATCGATGTCGAAGGTGACCTCGATCTGCGGGATACCCCGCGGGGCGGGCGGGATGCCGTCCAGGATGAAGCGACCCAGCGTCTTGTTGTCCGCAGCGAAGTCGCGCTCGCCCTGGAGGACGTGGATCTCGACCTGGGACTGCGAGTCGGACGCCGTCGAGAAGACCTGCGACTTGGACGTGGGGATGGTCGTGTTGCGCTCGATGAGCTTGGTCATGACGCCACCCAGCGTCTCGATCCCAAGTGACAGCGGGGTCACGTCCAGCAGCAGGACGTCCTTGACGTCTCCGGCCAGAACGCCGGCCTGGATCGCGGCCCCGATGGCCACGACCTCGTCCGGGTTGACGCCCTTGTGCGGCTCCTTGCCACCGAACATCGCCTTGACCGCCTCGACGACGGCCGGCATCCGGGTCATGCCACCGACGAGGATGACCTCGTCGATCTCACCGGCCTTGAGGCCGGCATCCTTGAGCGCGGCCATGACGGGACCCTTGGTCTTCTCGACCAGGTCCGCCACGAGGTCATCCATCTTGGCGCGCGTGAGCGTCACCACGAGGTGCTTGGGGCCGGTGGCGTCAGCGGTGACGTAGGGCAGGTTGATCTCGGTCGATGCAGTCGTCGACAGCTCGATCTTCGCCTTCTCGGCGGCCTCCTTGAGACGCTGCAGGGCCTGCTGGTCCTTGGCCAGATCGATCCCCTGCTCCTTCTTGAACTCGGCCAGCAGCCATTCGATGATCCGTTGGTCGAAGTCGTCGCCGCCCAGATGCGTGTCGCCGTTGGTCGCCTTCACTTCGAAGACGCCCTCGCCGAGCTCCAGGATGGAGATGTCGAAGGTGCCGCCGCCCAGGTCGTAGACGGCGATCTTCTCGTCGCCCTTCTTGTCCAGGCCGTAGGCCAGCGCGGACGCGGTGGGCTCGTTGATGATCCGCTTGACGTCCAGGCCGGCGATCCGACCGGCGTCCTTGGTCGCCTGGCGCTGGGTATCGTCGAAGTACGCCGGGACGGTGATGACCGCCTCGGTGATCTTCTCGCCCAGGTACGCCTCGGCGTCGGTCTTGAGCTTCTGCAGGATCATCGCGCTGATCTCGGGCGGCGTGTAGGTCTTGCCGTCCGCGAGCTTCACGCCAATGCCGTCGCTCTTGGGATCCTTCTCGATCGAGTACGGGACGAGGCCCTTGGAGCGCTTGACCTCGGCCTCGTCGAAGCGACGGCCCATGAAGCGCTTGATCGAGTAGACCGTGTTACCGGGGTTGGTGACGGCCTGGCGCTTGGCCAGCTGGCCGACCAGCCGCTCACCGGTCTTGGTGAACGCGACGACCGACGGAATCGTCCGACCGCCCTCGGCCGATGCGATGACGGTCGGCTCGCCGCCCTCCATGACGGCCACCACGGAGTTCGTGGTACCGAGGTCGATGCCGATGATCTTGCCCATGTGTGTCGTGGCTCCTTGTCAGGTCAGTGCAGGATGGAGGACGGGTCAGTGTCGTTGGTGGGTGCTGCGGCGACAGCCACGAGGGCCGGCCGCAGGACGCGGTCGCGCAATCGATAGCCGCGCCGGGCGGTCTCGACGATCTCGCCCTCGGGCCGGCCGGTGCCGGGGACCGTGACGATCGCTTCGTGTTCACGCGGATCGAACGGGGTCCCTGGCAGGGCGTCGATGGACGTGACGCCCTCGCTCTCGAGGAGCACGCGCAGCTTGCGATCGATCGCGGCGATGCCCTCGAACCATGGGTCCTCGGCGATGGACGCCGGCCGGGCGTCGATCGCGCGATCGAAGTCATCGGCGACGGCCAGGACCTTGCGGATGAGGTCCTCGGCGGCGAGGCCGAGATCGCGGTCGCGCTCCTCGGCGGTCCGTCGCTTGAAGTTCATGAACTCGGCGCGTTCGCGCTGGAGCGCCGCCAGGTAGTCGTTGGCGGACGCGGTCGCGGCGTCGCGTTCGGCGGTCAACGCCTCGATGACGGCCAACAACGCGGTCGGCGAGATGTCGATCTCCTCGATGCGTTCCTCCAAGCGGGTCCGGCGGCTAGGCATAGAGGTGATCCACCAGCTCGTTCATCAAGCCTGACACGAAGCGGACCGTGCCGATGGCCTGGGCGTAGCTCATGCGCGTGGGTCCCAGGACGCCGACGACCCCGATCGCCTGTCCGGGACGGCCGTAGGGCGCCAGGACCAGGGAGACCTCGCTCATGTCGGCCGGCGAATTCTCGTGGCCGATGAAGATCTGGATGGTGCCCGACCCGGACACACTCCCGACGAGCTCGCCGAGGTACGCCCGGTTTTCCAGCGCCGAGAACACGCGTCGAAGCTTGTCGCTCTGGGCGAACTCCGGGGCCTCCATGACGTTGAGCAGGCCGTCGCTGAAGACCTCCTCGATGGCGGCCGCGTCGTATTCGCGCAGGACCTTGACGATCCGCTCGCCGACGCGGGCGGCGAGGGCCTGCGCGCGGTCATTCCCATCCAGGGTCGCCAGGCGAGCTTCGGCGCGGGCCGCGGTCAGGTCCACGATCCGCTCGTTGAGCAGGCCGGCCGCCGCGTTGAGTGACGCCTGATCGATCGCGTCGTCCTCGCTGAAGGTGACCAGCGCCTGCTTGATGGCGCCCTCACGGAGCACGAGGATCAGGCTGGCCATGCGCTCGTTGATCGCGACGAGGTCGACGCGTCGAATGTGGGCGTCTCGTGGCTTGGCGGGTGTGGCAAGGCCGGCTGCTCGCGTCACCGAAGCGAGGGTCGTTGCGGCCAGGCGGAACCAATGCTCGCTGGCGAACTCCACCTGCCCGAACTGGTGGCGGATCATGAGCTGCTCGACGGCTGGAAGCGGGATGGAGTCCGCGATGGACTCCACGTAGAACCGGTAGCCCTCGTCGGTGGGGATCCGGCCCGCGGAGGTATGCGGGTGGGTCAGGAGGCCGGCGGCTTCAAGCTCGGCCAGGATGCTGCGCACGGTCGCGCTGGACACACCGAGGTGATAGCGCTCGACGAGCGCCTGGCTGCCGACCGGCGTGGCGGTCGTGACATATTCCTCGATGACGGCCCGAAGGATCGCCTGTGAGCGGAGGTCCAGAGGGCCGCTGGAGTCGCGAGTGCGACGAGCCAACGGGTGCTCTCCTGCGTGAGTTGGCACTCTATGGGTGAGAGTGCCAACGAGTCCCCGGCATCGTAGCAGTCGACGCGACCGAGTGTCAACGCGAGATCCGTTCAGGCGGGGCGAACGACCGGCAGCCCG
>JBKJQY010000136.1:0-5294 GCA_046593725.1 Candidatus Limnocylindrales bacterium | reverse complement strand
GATGACCCGGTACCCGCCGGCCAGCGCTTCCTGCTCGAACGCCGCGGCGATCTGGCCGTGGACCGGGTCGCTCAGATCGGTCAGTAACAGGCCCAGGATCCGCGTCCGCTTCGCTCGAAGCCCTCGGGCGGCGGCATTGGGAACGTACTGCAGCAGGGTCGCGGCCGCCTGGACCGCGGCGCGCGTCGGCTCGCTGATGCGCGGATCGTCGACCAGGGCCCTTGACGCCGTGGACCGGGACACACCGGCCTTGCGAGCGACGTCCGCCAGCCCCACTCGGCGAGGCTCTTCGCGGCGATGGTCGTCCAGGTCGTGGAGGGTCATGAGACGCTACCCGAGGATCCGTGCGGCGACGGCGTGGAATCGTTCGGCCTGGGTCTGCGCGACCGCCGCATCATCACGCATCCGGACACCGAACGGCGCCAGGTTCGGGTCCTGGACGCCGATCGAGAAGCTCATCGATCGCTCCAGCAGGGCGTCGGTGGCGGGTAGCATGCCGGCCTCCATGGGCCTCGGACGATCGTCCGTGCAGCTACAGTCGAACGGGCAGCCGCGGCCTGTGACGGTCCGGCCGGTCAGGACGTGCTCCATGTGGGTGTACACGTGCCAGCCAGACGTGGCCAACGTGATGGACCCGAGTGCCTTCGTGACGGCCGAGGCGGATGCTGCGTCCGGGAAGACGACGACGAGGTGGGTGGCCAGGTCGCCGGCTGGATCGGGCTGTTCGCGGAACGTGACGCCGGGGAGCGTACCGATGATCCCCTGCACGAGATCCCGGTTGGCGCGCAGGTGGTCGCGGATCCGATCGAGCTTGCGGACCTGGGCCATCAGGACGGCACCCTGCAACTCTGTCATCCGGAAGTTCAGGCCGAGGAACGGGCGATTGCCGACCTCGATCCCGCGTCGGTCGGGGCTGTGGCCCTGATCGTGCATCGCGAACGCGCGCCGGTAGAGATCCTCGTCGTTCGTGAGGAGCATCCCCCCATCGCCGCAGGTGATCGTCTTGTATTCGTTGAAGCTGTAGACGCCGACGTTGCCGTGGCCGCCGACCCAGCGACCCTTGTACGTGGCCCCGAAGGCCTGGGCCGCGTCCTCGATGAGCGCCAGGCCGTGGCGTGCCGCGACCGCCTTCAACTCGACCAACCGGGCCGGATTGCCCAGCATGTGGACCGCGATGATGGCCCGCGTGCGCGGCGTGATTCGAGCCTCGACGTCGGCGGGATCCAGGTCGAACGACCCATCGACCTCGGCGAGGACCGGTCGGGCCCGTGCGTAAACGACCGAGCTGATCGTGGCGACGAATGTGAACCCAGGGACGATGACCTCGTCGCCGGGACCGACGCCGAGGGCGACCAGCGCCAGGTACAGGCCGGTCGTGCCGGCGTTCACGGCCAGGGTGTATCGGGTCTCGGACAGGTCCGCGATCAGCTCCTCGAACCCGCGCACCTTGGCCGGGAAACTGTCGTCCTCCGGTCCGTATCGGGCGAGGTGGCCGCTCGCGAGGACCTCGGCGACCTCAGCCAGTTCCTCAGCTCCGAGCAAGTCGAGACCTGGTCCTGGCATGCGACTCCTTCTACTCTGCGCAACCGATTGCAGGACGGTAGCATCCGACCCCCCGGGCGTCAATGTCCGGACCGCCTCCGGCGACGTTCCAGCGAGGCGTTCAGCCGGCCGTGGGGCGACCCTCGACCGGGATGACGACGGGACGGCCCGCCCACTCCTGCGCGACCCAGGCATACGCCGGGTCGATGAACTGGGTGACGGGCCTGACCTCGCCACCCATGAAGTTGAGGTAGTAGGTGTTGGTGCCGGGCGCCGAGGCCACAGTGTGGAAACCCTCGTGCACAAGGACCAGGTCGCCGTGGCGAGCCGGGATCGACAGGTCCAGGCCGGTCTCGGGCGAGTAGATCCGCTGGTAGGCGAATCCATCGCTGGGCTGGAGTCGGAAGTAATAGGTCTCCTCCTGGTAGGAGGAGCCGTTCGTGCCGTCGTGGCGATGCGGCGGCCAGCTGGACCAGTTCCCGCTTGGGGTGACGATCTCGAACGCGAGCAGGCGCTCCGCCGGCAGGCTCAGGTCCAGCGTCCCGGTGACCCCGCGGCTCACGTTCGCGCCGCCTCGCACGGAGGTCGGAAGTTCATCCGGCGTGATGAGCCGGGCCGGATGGACACCCTCGGCGGCGACGCCGCCGGTCGCGAATTCGAACGCGTCGATCGCGGTGATGGTGTACGCCGTCCGAGGGGGTAGGTAGGCCACGTGAGGCAGATCCGTGAAGACGTCCCGCCGTGTGACCGTGTGGGTCTCGCCGGCGAACTCGAACCGCGCTGTCCCGGCGAGCGGCACCACCGCGACCTCGTTGGGGCCTGTGTCACTCACGTGTCGGTCCCCCGCCGCGAGGGCGACGACGCTCGTGGAGACAAACCGCCAGCCGACGGACTCCGGGGTGGCGTCCAGGAGGGTCCCCGGACCCGGCTTGGAGGCAAGGTGATAGGTGCGCTCTGGGGTCACGACTTCTCCATGGCGACAAGCTCGGTCAGCACGCGGTCCGCCACGCGCGCCGCGGACAGACCATGTTTCTCCAGCAGAAACTCGTTCGGCGCCGATTCTCCCCAGACATCCTCCATCCCGATGCGGAAGAGGCGCCGCGGCACGTGCGTCGAGGTGATCTCGGCGATCAGCCCACCCAGGCCACCGATGACACTGTGCTCCTCGACGGTGACCAGCACGCGGACCGCCTCCGCGGCACGGACCACTGCAGCAGTGTCGACGGGCTTGATCGAGGGGACATGCAGGACCCCGGCCGAGAAGCCAGCGGTGGCCAGGATCTCCGCCGCGGCCAGGCAACGGCCGGTCTGCGGCCCCGTGGAGATGAGCAGCACATCGTCGCCGTCGCGCAACCGGTGGACTCGGCCGGGCTCGAACCGGTAGTCGCCATCGAACAGCGGTTGCGTCGCGTCGCGGGTCAGGCGCAGGTAGACCGGCCCCGGCGACTCCGTCGCCCAGCGCGTCATCGCGATGCACTCGACCTCGTCGCCGGGGGCGAGGACGATCATGCCGGGCATGGCCCGCATGATGGCCAGATCCTGCACGTCCTGGTGGGTCTTGCCGGTCAAGCCGGTCAGGAGTCCCGCATAGCCTGCGCCGATCTTCACGTTCGCGTGCGGTTGGGCGACCACCAGCCGGACCTGGTCGAGCGCCCGGTGCGTGAGGAAGACCGCGAAAGACGACAGCCACGGGACGTACCCCTGGGTCGCCAAGCCGGCCGCCACGCCGACCATATTCTGCTCCGCGATCCCCATCTCAAAGAACCGGTCGGGGTAAGCGCGGGCGAAGGCGTCGGCCTTCGTGGAGTTGGCCAGGTCGCCGTCAAGCATGAGGATGTCCGGGTTCGTCTCGGCGAGGTCCGCGAGCGTCTCGGCCCAGGCGTCCCGCTGCGCTCTCACTGGATCCCGCCCGACGCATCGATGCCGAGTTCGAGGCGCGCCGACTCGAGCTCGTCACTGGTCGGGATCCGGGCGTGCCACGCGTGACGCCCCTCGGTGAACGACAGGCCGCGACCCTTGATCGTCCGGGCCAGGATCGCCGTCGGCGGTCCGTCCTGATCCGAGACTGCTGTGCGGGCGTCACGGCATGCGTCCAGGATGGACGGGAAGTCGTGGCCGTCGGTTTCGATCACGCGCCAACCGAATGCCTCGAAGGCGGCGGCCAGCGATCGACCCGGCCACGGCGTGCGTCGGTCGCCGAAACCGGTCGATCCCTCGTCCTGCGGCCAGCCGTACTGCTGAAGGTCGTTCTGGTCGACGATCGCGATCAGGTTCGACAAGCGGTACCGCGCGGCGACCTGCACGGACTCCCAGACCATGCCCTCCTGGCACTCTCCGTCGCCCAGCATCACGAACGTGCCGAAGTCGCGGCGGCGCAGCCGTGCCCCGAGGGCGATCCCTACGCCCACCGAGAGTCCCTGGCCGAGCGACCCGGTCGACGCGTCCAGGCCCGGCAGACGCGTGACGTCCGGGTGACCCTGGAGCCTCGAGTCGCCCCGGTCGAACGTGGCCAGTTCCTCGATGGGGAAGTACCCGCGCAGGGCCATCGCCACATACAGGGCGACCGCCGAGTGCCCCTTCGACAGGATGAACCGATCCCGGTCCGGCCAGTCCGGCTCCTCGGGGCGGATGGACAGGACGCGGAAGTACAGGGCGATCAGCACGTCCATCGCGGACAAGGGGCCACCGATGTGCCCGGCGCCACTGGCGGCGATGGTCCGCATGACCAGCCAGCGGCCGTAGCGTGCCTGTTCAGCCAGATCGTGATCGGTCGAAGCCGCCTCCGTCCGGGTCACCCGAGTCGCTGCCAAGTGCGCGCGTCGTCGTACGTGCTGCGGGCCGCCTGGACGCCGGCCTGGCCGCTGACCTCGGCCGCGGGAACCTCCCACCAGCCCTCGAAGCCGGGCGTGCGCGCCTCGGGGTCGATCGGGACGACGATCACGGTGACGCGATCGGCGGCACGGGCGCTGGCCAGCGCGGCCCGCAGCTCATCGCCCGTGGCGGCCCCGATGGCCAGCGCGCCCATCGCCTCGGCATGCATCCGGAAGTCGACCGGCACATACGGTCCGGTGAGGCGGTTCGTGGTCTTGTCACGTGAGCGCAGGTCGTTGCCGAAGTCCGGCACTCCGACCATCCGGGCGAGGCCGGTGATGCAACCGAAGCCGTGGTTGTCCAACAGGACGATCGTGAACCGGAGCCCTTCGGCGACGGCCGTGACGATCTCCGAATTCATCATCAGGTACGAGCCGTCCCCGACCATCACCACGATCTCACGGCCTGGCTCCGCGAGCGCAACGCCAAGCCCGGCAGCGACCTCGTAACCCATGCATGAGTTGCCGTACTCGACGTGGTACGCCTTTGGGTCCTCGGGCCGCCACAGCTTGAGCAGATCCCCCGGCAGGCTGCCCGCGGCGCAGATGACGGTCGCCTTCCCGCCAAAGGCATCATTGACCACGCCGATGACCTCGGACTGGGTCAGGCTGGCGCCGAGGGCTGGCTCCGAGGGTGCCCGGAGCTGTGCGACGGCGTCGTCCCAAGCGACCTTCAGGTCCGCGATGCGCGTGCGGTAGGCATCGGACGTGCCGGTGTGGCCGGCGGCCTCCAGGGCGGCCGACAGGGCGGTCAGCGCCTCCCGCGCGTCGGCGACCAACGGGACGGACCGGAGCTTGTAGGCATCGAACGGCGCGACGTTGATGCCGACGAAGACAGCATCCGGGTGCTGGAACGTCGTCCGCGACGACGTGACGAAGTCC
>JBKJQY010000070.1:0-6895 GCA_046593725.1 Candidatus Limnocylindrales bacterium | reverse complement strand
GGGCTTCTCGTAGTGCTCGCGTCGGCGAGCCTCGGCGAGGATGCCGCTCTGCTGGATCTTCTTGTTGAAGCGACGCAGGGCGCTTTCGAACGTCTCGTTCTCACCCACTCGGACTTCTGCCAATCCCGGTTCACCTCCCCAGGCCTGGGGTCGTGTGTCGTGCGCGTCGGGCTCGCGGCCAACCGGCCCGTGACGCCGCCCGGACGGTCCCCCGCCAGAGCCGGCGGAGCATACCCCCAGGTCTCGCGGCGGTCAAACGTCCAACTGTCCTGTCGCGAGCGTGGCGCGAGGCCCGATCCGCTCACTACCGCCCAGTACTGCCCGATACCGCCCAGTACCGCCCAGGTTTTCCCATATGCGCGCATCTACAGCCTTAGCGCGGAGTTTGGCTCACATCCTGCCCATTCGCCTTCGGGGGGCGCGTATGGGAAGGACTTGGTCGGATGCCACGCTTGCGCACCCGCTGGACCCCCGCGGCCCTCGTGCTAGTGCCGCTTCCGCGCGCGAATGGGAGAAACAGCAACCCGGACATCGCCCGGGCTGGGTCTCGCAGCCAGCGCCGCACCAGCCACCCCGAGTCCGGGAAGGCGACTCGATACGTCGCGCCGAGCGCAGCCACCCGCCGGCGAGAGGTGGAGGACTCGCCCACGACCAGCAGGCGCGCGACCCGCCGGCACTCCCATCCACGGTCCCTTGCGATCCCTGGGGCCAGTCGCGTCTTTCGGTCGAGCGCGTGCATGGTCGCCTGCGAGTCCGGGATCACCGACTTGACTTCCACGACGAGCACGGTGGCGGTTTCGACATGCCGAGCGAACACATCGATGGATCCGCGCTCACCCCACTTCGAGAAGGAGACTTCCACGGCCGCCTCCCAGCCGTCCGCCTGCAGGCACCGAACGGTTTCGTCGACCAGGCCCGCGTGTGCGCGATCGAGCAGCCGATCCATGGCCTCGCCTCGCCATCGGAGTCGAACGTCCAGGTCTGCCTCGAGCGCCACGGCCATGCGCGACAGACTCCCGACTGAGACCTCCCCGACGCGTCCACGCTCGACGCGAGAGACCTCGTCCCGAGACACGCCCGCGGCCGCAGCGAGGTCCTCCTGGCGCCAGCTGCGCCGGATCCGCAGGGCCCGGACCGATGAGCCTACCCGCACCGCATCCATCGGCGAGATGATGGCTCGAGGTACTTCGCTGGCGGTTATCGCGACGTTGGCCCGTCACGGCCACAGGCAGCGTGCATCCCGGGCATCTCGCGAACGCGCGGCAGCTTCAGAGCTCACGCTTATCCCCCATTGGCGATCGCCCTCTCCAAGCGGGCAGTCGGCTACACGCGCTCCACCGGAGACTGCTACCTGCTGGCCAGACGATGAGGCCGTCCAACCACCCACGCGCCCGCAGGGCCCTGTAGTAGATCGTCAGACCGACCGACAGGGCCAGGAGCGAGAACGCGTCGTGGGTCAGGATCGTGATCGGGCCGCTCTGGGCCAGGATCGGGAACAAGTACGCGTACCTCGGGAAGGGCTTCGTCCGATGTGACGCTTTGCCGCCTCGCGCGAGCCACTGAAGCGTACGATGACCGTCACGCCAAGAACGACGCGTCAGCGACTCGAGAAGCCGTCGCTCCCGATCGCGTCAGCCTCTGGAGGCTCGTTAGATGCCGGACACCCTGCTCGGACTACTCGATGAGGCGGTCGCTCGCTACGGGGACGGTCAGGCTCTCAGCCTGCGCGCGGACGACGGCACGACCAGCGGCTGGAGTTTCCGCGAGCTCGAGCGCCGCAGCCGTCTGGCGGCCTGGCGACTTCGAGCGATCGGGCTCGAGCCGGGCGATCGGGTGCTCACGTGGTCGCCGTCCATGCCGGAGCTGGCAGCAGCGTACTTCGGGGCGATGCGGGCCCGCCTGATCTACGTGCCGCTGGACCTGCGCATGTCGACCGAGGCCGTGGAGGCGATCGTCCGCTCCAGCGAGTCTCGACACCTGATCCTGGGCACCGGCCGCGACGCGCCCGATCCCAGGGAAGCCCGCCTCGAGACCTTCCCCACGACGACCCTTGTGGCGCTGTGCGCCGAACCGGCCGACGACGACCCGGCATTCCCACCGGATTGGGAGGCCGTGCAGGCCGCCTGGGAACCACCGACTCCTGACGACATCTTCCAGCTCGTGTTCACGTCGGGCACGACCGGGACGCCGAAGGGCGTGATGCTCGCCCACGACAACATCCTGGCCACGATCGAGTCGTTCCACGCCGTCATGCCGCACCTGGAACACCGGATCGTTTCGCTGTTACCGCTGTCGCACCTGCTCGAGCAGGCTGTCGGCCTGTTCTACGCCCTGAGTGTCGGCGCCGATGTCCTGTACGTCCGGAGCCGCAATCCGCGCGTGATCTTCGATGCCCTGCGCGACCACAAGGTCACTTCTATGGTCGTCGTCCCGCAGGTGCTGGACCTGTTCTGGAGCGCGGTGACGCGCGAGGTCGAGAAGCGCGGCCGGACAGCCATGTTCGACCGCCTTCGCGGGGTCGCCCGACATCTCCCGATGGCGGTCCGGCGCGCCATGTTCGGCAGCGTCCATAAGCAGATCGGCGGCCACCTTCGGTTGTTCGTTTCGTCCGGGGCATTCCTGCCGCCGGCGCTCCAGCAGGGCTGGGAGGACCTGGGTGTCATCGTCATGCAGGGCTACGGCGCAACCGAGACCGGCACGGGCAGCTGCACGACCCTCGACGATCACGGTTTGGGCACGGTAGGGCGGCCACCGGCCGGGATCCAGATGCGGCTGGCCGAGGACGGCGAAGTGCAGTTCCGCGGCCGGCCGCTGTTCAAGGGCTACTGGCAGAACCCGGAGGCGACCGCGGCCGCCTTCACGGAGAACGGCTGGTACCACACCGGCGACATCGGACACCTCGATGATGCGGGCCGCCTCATCCTCTCGGGCCGGATGAAGGACATCATCGTGTTGCCCAACGGCTTCAACGTGTATCCCGAGGATCTGGAGAACGCCCTCCGGATCGCCGGTATCCGCGATTCCGTGATCCTCGAGACCAAGCCCGGCCGGATCGAGGCGATCGTGCTGGCCGGTGACCGATTCTCGACGCCCGATCCGGCCGCCCTGCGCGCTCGCCTGGACGCCGCGGTCAAGGCGGCCAATGCGACCCTTGGGCCGAACCAGCGGATCGCCGGCTGGCGCCTGTGGCCGGAAGAGGACTTCCCGCGCACGCACACGCTCAAGGTGAAGCGCCTACAAGTTCGCGCCTGGGCGGACGTGGAGGCCGCCCTCCCGGTCCAGGCCGAGTAGCCGCCGCTTCAGGTGCGCCGCGCCCGGGCGCGCTAGTTCGCGACCTGGTACCCCACGCCGATGGTCTCGAGCGCCGTCTGGATCAACGCCGCACCCGGATCGTTCTTCGCGCCGGGCACCCAGCCGTAGAAGACGACGGTCGTGCCGACCTGGCGGATGACATTGATGGCGCCCTGCGGCGACTGGATACGGCCCGGACCGGTCGCCAGGTACGCTTGCTGTTCCGCCGCCGCCATCGCTGCCTGGGCGCCGTCGGTGAACTCGTAGACGACGATGTAGCCACCGCTCGGGTCGGCCGGGAGCGTGACCTGATACACAGCGCGCGGCGCGCTGGCGAGCATCGCGGACTCCGGCGGCCGGTACGGCGCCGACGTGTCGTTGAGGATCAGGTTCTGGCCGCCGAGTGCTCCCGCGATCTGCCCGCGCGTCTGGACGACCGCCGGCGAGACGGTCCTGTCTGGGCCGACGGAACCCACCGGATAGGTCACGGCCGCTCCATCGGTCGGCGAACAGGCCACGACAAGGCCGGCGACGAGCGCCATCGCGACGAGCGCGACCCCGAACCCCACGGAGCGCCTCATCCCGGCGGCCACGACATCCGCCGACCGCCCAACAGGTGGACATGCAGGTGGGACACCGACTGCCCGCCCCACGACCCGACATTCGTCACCAGCCGAAACCCCGCGTCCGAGATCGCCTCACTCCGAGCAAGATCTCCAGCGGTCGCGAACAGCCGTCCCAGCAGCGGCCCGTCCGTCTCGGTCAGGTCCGCCGCTGAACCGATGTGGGCACGTGGTAGCAGCAGGATGTGGGTCGGCGCTTGCGGTTCGATGTCGCGGATGGCGATGACGAGGTCGTCATCGTGGAGTCGAGTCGATGGGATCTCGCCGGCGACGATCCGACAGAACAGGCACGACGGCTGGTCCGACACGGGCACCTCCGTCACCACAATACCGGCTTGGAACTCATCAGGAACGCGATGACACCGACGAGGCCGGCCATCGCGTACGACACGTAGCGCTGGCGCTTCGCCCGCTCCTTCCAGACCCGGTCTTCGGTAGGGGCGGTCACGCCGACCAAGCGGCGCAGGTTCGGTCGCTGGATGAAGAACGCGAGTCCCAGGTTCAGGAAGTAGATCGTCAGGGCGAGCAACAGCCACGGCTGCGTCAACAGGTTCAAGCCGAGCGCAGCGACCAACCCCAGCCCGGTCGCCGCAAGCCCGATCCCTATGACGATCGTGCCGTGCGTCTGTGCGTAGAGCAGGCCCTGCACGACCCGGCTTTCCGAGTCCACTGTCGCGCGCCGGGTGCGCAGCGTGAACGGCAGCAGGATCGAGGGCAGGACCAGGCAGATCGCCAGGGTGATGTGTGCGATCAGCAGGAACGGGAACAGGTTCGAGGGCATCGTCGTCGATCGTAGGGCACACGACCGTCAGGCGCCGCGACGAGCCTCCAGCGCCACCCAGTCGCCCTCGGTCGTCCGGTCCGTGACGGTCAGTCCAGCCGCCTCGAACGCCGCGACGACCGCGGCCTCTCGATCGTGGAAGATGCCCGATGCCAGCAGGATCCCTCCAGGCCGCAGTTCGTCCCACAAGGGCTCGGCCAGCGGCACGAGCACGCCGGCGATGAGGTTCGCGAGCACGACATCGAAAGCAAGGCGTCCGCTGGGCAATGAGCCCTCGCGGGCCGTGACCCGACGTACCAGCCGGTTCCGGCGGGCGTTGGCCAGGGTCGTCTCCTCGGCGACCGGGTCCGTGTCCACGCCGAACGCGTCCGCGGCGCCGAGCTTGACGGCCGCGATTGCCAGGATCCCCGAACCACAGCCCACGTCAAGAACGCGAGCGCCGTCGAGTTCGCCCCGGTCCGCGACGGCCTCAAGCCCCGCCAGGCACAGTCGGGTCGTCGGATGCAGGCCGGTCCCGAATGCCATCCCGGGGTCGAGGGCAAGGACGACATCGCCCGGCAATCGGCGATGTCGGCGCCAGGTCGGACGGATGACGATCCGTCGTCCGATCCGCAACACCGGGAAGTACGCCTTCCAGGCGTCAGCCCAATCGGCCTCCTCGACGATCCGCGTCTGGAGGTCGCCGATCGGCCGCAGCCCGAAGGCCTGGAGGTGGCCCAGCGCGGTCGCCACCTCGTCGACCGTCGCCCCCGCGGCAGCCCGGTCCGCAGCCGGGACGTACGCCCGCACGATCGCCGGTCGGGTCGGGTCCACGCGAGCGCCAAGACCCTCATCTACGAGGCTGAACGCCGGTTCCACAGAGGTGCCCGCGGGGGCGTACCGACCCAGGATCTCGCTGACCGCCTCGACCGCCTCGACGTCGGCGACCACCGAGAGTTCCAGCCAGGCGCCCACCGCGACCTCGGGACCGACCTCAGCCGAGGGCGTCACGGACCTTGTCGAAGAAGCTCCCGGTCGCGTGGGTGATCTCGCCCGATTCATCGGCGTAGGCCGACAGCAATTCCTTCTGGCGCTTGGTCAGCTTCGTCGGGACGATCACGTTCACCAGCACGTGCAGGTCGCCGCGCGACCCGGAGCGGCGCAGGTGCGGGACGCCCTTGCCGCGAAGGCGGATCTCGGTCTCGGGCTGGGTCCCGGGCTTGATCTCGACCTCTTCGGTACCGTCGACGGTGGGGACCATGATCCGGGTACCGAGGGCCGCCTGGGCGATCGAGACATCGGCCGCGTAGTAGAGCTCGGTCCCGTCGCGCTTGAGCGTCTTGTGCTGGGCGACATGGACCGCGACGTACAGGTTGCCGGCTGGACCACCACGCGCCCCCACCTCGCCCTCGTTCGAAAGTCGGATCTGGTGGCCCTCGTCGATGCCCGGTGGGATCGTCACGCGAAGCGTCCGGCGCTGGTCGGTCCGGCCCTCACCCTTGCAGGTGGCGCAGACGGCCTCGATGATCTTGCCCTCGCCCCGGCAGCGCGGGCAGGCGCTGACGTTGACCATCTGGCCAAGCATCGTCTGGCGGACGCTGCGCACCTCGCCTCGGCCATCACATTGCGGGCAGATGATCGGCTCGACGCCTTCCTTCGCGCCGCTCCCCTTGCAGGTGTCGCAGCGCAGGAGGACCGGGAACTGGATCTCCTTCTCGGTGCCATTCACGGCCTCCTCGAAGGTCAGGCGCAGGTCGTAGCGGAGGTCGGCGCCGGCCTGCGGTCGTCCTCGGCGCGCCGCGCTGGCGGCACCGGCCCCGCCGAAGAACGCATCGAAGATGTCGCTGAAGCCACCGAAACCGCCCTCGGATCCGGCGCCGCCTGCCCCGCCTCCGCCATTCACGCCCGCCGCCCCGAACATGTCGTAGCGCTGGCGCTGCCCAGGATCCGAGAGGACCTGGTACGCCTGGTTGATCTCCTTGAACCGCTCCTGTGCCTCCGGCGTCGCGTTCACATCCGGATGCCACTGCTGCGCCAGCTTGCGGAACGCCCGCTTCAGGTCGGCTTCGGAGGCGCCGCGTTCGACGCCCAGGACCTCGTACAAGTCGCGTTCAGCCGTTGCCATGTCCCGGGAAGTCTACGAGAGGCGAGCTCGAGGCGCGGCCGGTCGCACGGCCGCGCGGGCGCCACGACAGACGAGGTCCCTGCTCACTCCCGATCC
>JBKJQY010000029.1:0-6075 GCA_046593725.1 Candidatus Limnocylindrales bacterium | reverse complement strand
CAATCTCGGCTGCCTGGAGGCGCTGGCCGGGGGCGAAGCGATCGGCCGGGCCGGCGAGCTGGCCGCCCACGAAGGTCGGAGTCCGCGGTTGCTGGCTGCGTTGGATCAGCGCGGGACAGTCACGGCCGAGGATGTCGCGCGCGCGGCGTCGTACGGGGATCCCGTCGCGGTGGCGCTCCTTCAGGATGCCGGTCGGCGCGTCGGCTCGATGCTCGCGAGCGTCGTGAACTTCTTCAACCCGTCGCTCATCGTGATCGGCGGCGGCGTCGCCAACAGCCCGGAACAATTCCTCGCTGCTATCCGCGAGACGATGTACCGCCGCTCCCTGCCGCTCGCGACGCGCGACCTGCTCATCCAGCGCTCGTCGCTGGGCGGTCTGGCCGGCGTCATCGGCGCCTCATCGATGGTCGTGGACCAGCTCTTCTCGCGCGACGCGATCGGCGCGTGGATCGAAGCCGGGGAACCGTCGGGGGTGATGTAGCGTGGAATCGGGCCGGACTCCTCGCCCAGGACGCCTCAGCCGCCCGCGATGACCCGGTCCGTGAAGTCGCCTGAGGATGGGTCTTTGAGGATCAACTTGTGGCGGCCGTCGGGCAGGATCTCGCGCTTGATGACGACCTGGCCGTCGTAGGTCTCGGGCGTCGAGGCGATCCGGGGGGTCGAGCCGCCGCGCCACTCCAGCTCTACCGGCGCCCAGGCGTTCGCCTTCGCAGAGCGATAGCAGGCGTCCATGATCGCGTTGACGACATACCCGTCGTAGAAGGTCTCCTGCGACGCGCGGCCCTCGTCGATGGCCCGGAACATGTCGCTGAACATGTCCACGTAGCCCAGTTCCGAGACCTCGTCGCCGACCGGGAACAACCAGCCGGCGCTCGACTCCGCCTTCTCCGCCACGTACCCGCCCCCGGCCCCGGGAGCACTGAACATCTCAAAGCCGGTCCGCAGGAAGTGGTTCATCCAGATCGTGCCGTGCGTGCCCGCGACCTCATCGCGCAGGTCCATCCCGCCACGGAACGTCCAGCTGACCTCGAACTGGCCGATCGCGCCGGACTCGAACTTGATCAGCGCGACCGCATTGTCCTCGTCGGCGATCGGGTGGACCAGCGTGTCGGTGTGGCACAGCACCTCGACCGGGCGATTGCCCTTGCCCACGAAGTTGCGGACGATCTCGATGCAGTGGCAGCCGAGGTCGATGATCGCGCCGCCGCCGGTCAGCCGACCGTCCCAGAACCAGGCTGAGTGTGGCCCGGGATGGGTCTCGCGCGAACGGACCCAGGTCACGTCACCGATCGCCCCGGCCTTGACCGAGGCGATGGCCTTGAGCGTCTTGGGCGTGTAGCACAGGTCTTCCAGGTAGCCACCGAAGACGCCGGCGGCCTCGACCACGTCGAGCATCCGGCGCGCCTCCTCCGCGGTCCGGCCGAGCGGCTTCGTACAGAGGACGGCCTTGCCCGCGGCCGCTGCCAACCCGACAGCCTCCTCGTGGAGGAAGTTGGGGAGCGCCACGACGACGACGTCCGTGTCCGGGTGCTCCACGGCGGCTTTCAGGTCCGTCGTGGACTCCGGGATCGCCCAACGCTGGCTGAACGCGGTCCCGCGCTCGGCGCTCCGGGAGTAGACGACCTGCACGCGATCGCGGCCGCGCTGGCCGTGCAGCGTGTTCGTGTAGAAGTCGCTGATGAGTCCGGTGCCGAGCATCGAGATGCGATGGCCGTCCATCGAAGCCCTCCTCCTACGTGTTGGCGGGATGCTGTCCGAGGACCAGGTCGCGACCGGCCACAAGGGCCGACAACTTGGCGCGCGTTGCCCAGCGGGCGGTCTGGCTGAAGCCACAATCGGGAACGAGCGTAAGGCGCTCCGGCGGGACGCCCATGTTCAGGATCGCTTCGGTGCGTTCGGCGACTTCCTCCGGCGTTTCGAGGTGGTAGTTCTTGACATCGATGACGCCCGCGGCGACATCCCGCCCGGCTGCGGCGATCTCGGCCAGGATCTCGACTTCGGCCATCTCGCGATTGGCGAATTCGAGGACCAGCTCGTCGACATCGAACCGAAGCATCGCATCCAGCACGGGTCGATAGGTCCGCCGCGCGAGTGGCCGACCAAGGTAGTTCCCGAAGCACAGGTGCGCGCCCAGGCGGACCTTGCCGACGACCGGGGCGACGGCCGCGTTGAACAGGGCGGCGAAGTCCGATGGCGCGTCCGGATGGATCGCCGGTGACGGGTCGTCGATCTGGATGAACGTCGCGCCGGCGGCGACGAGCCCCTCAAGCTCCGCCCGGAGGATCGGCACGAACGCCTCCGCGGCGTCGTTGCGCTGGGCGTAGACCTGACCCGGGCCATACGTCAGGCGACCGGACAGCGTGTACGGGCCGGGGAGGGTGACCTTGAGCGGTCGTGTCGTGCGGGTCCTGGCGTACTGGTATTCCGCGACGACGCCCAGGCCATCGGGAGCGGCGATCGGCTCGAGGACCTCGAATCGATGTTGCTGGTCGTGACCGCCGGCGCCGAGGCGACGATCGGACGGGAGCGGGCGGACGCCGGTCAGGTGGCGATAGAACTCGGCGGTGAAGAAGCCGGCCCGACGCATCTCGCCGTCGGACACGATGTCGATGTCGGCCGACTCCTGGTCGCGGATCGCAAGGTCGACCGCGTCATCCAGCATCTCGCTGAGGTCCGCAGGCCCGAACTCGCCGCGCTCCGCGGCATCGATGCCGGACACGAACCAGGACGGCCGGGCGTGGGAGCCCACGACGCTGGTCAGGAGTCGATCGGTCATCTCACGCCCCCTCGAGCTCGGCGAACGCGAACGCGCGCGCCGGGTTGGCCACGAACAGCCGCTGTCGAACGGTCTCGTCCAGGCCGCGCTCCGCCATCGCGTCGGTGAAACCGGCCAGGAGCCAGGTCAACCCCGGCGATCCATCGTAGACGTGGTAGTAGCCGCGCCGCGCGGCGTCCATGCCCAGGACGATCTGGCCGGCCAACCCGTCTTCGACGGCCCACTCGATGAGCTGGAGCGTGCCGTTGGGCGCCGCGCCCCAGCGGAACGACTGGTCGTACTCGCCGAACGCGCCGGCCCCCAGCAGCTCCCGGTGATACCCGCGGTCGGCGACCTTGTCGACGTGGCTGAGCGTCACGTGGCTCGGGTCGACGCCCAGGTCCTGGAGGAGGCGGAGCTGCTCGAGCCCGCCGGTCCCGGCCTCGCAGTGGGTCAGGATCGGCACGCCGGTCTGGCGGTGGGCGGCCGCAGCGGCCTCGAAGACACGTCGATCGCGATCCGAGGGTCCGCCGGCACTCCCCGCGATCTTGGTGACGCCGGCTCGGTGCTCGGTCCGCTCGACGACCGGGCCGCTGTAGTCGTTCGCGTCGATGCCGTCCGTGACGTCCAGCGCGAACAGGGTCGCGATCACGTCCACGCTGAGCCGGTGGCTCCAGTGGGCGGGACCGTAGTAGCGGTCGTGATGGAGGCCGGTCGGCGCGATGACGTGGACGCCGGTCCGTCGCGACAGGTCCGCCAGCTTCAGGGCACTCCGACCGGCGTCGCAGGGCATCGCGTCGACGACGGCGTTCAGGCCGAGCGCGGCGGCGGCGGTCACCTCGGTCGCCATCAGCGCCACGTCGCCGAGATCGAAGTCGGGCTCCATGAGGACCGGGCGCCCGCCGTCGATGACGACGTGCTCGTGCGCGTAGGTGATCCCCAGCGCTGACGGCTCGATGTCGCCAAGGACGGTTCGGACGAATGTCATCGCGGGGCCGCCGCGGGCTGCGGGAGTTCGAGGATGGCGCCATCGGCACGGAGTCGGTCGCGGAGGACGCCACGGTCCACCTCGCGCGGAGCGATGCCGGCCGCCGTCGCAAGCGCCGCGGCCGTCCCGGCGGCCTGGCCCATCGCCATGCATTGCGCCATGGACCGCACCGAGGCGTGTGCATCGTGGGTCGCCGAGAAGCAGCGGCCCGCGACCAGGACGTTGGCCGCATCGCGAACGACCAGCGTCCGATACGGGATCCCGACCGTCGCGCCGTCGGGCAGGTACGCCCAGGTCGTGCCGTCGCCGCCGTGGTGATCCTCGAGCGGGGCGCCACACAGGCCGATCGCGTCGTCGAAGGAGCGCGCTGTCAGCACGTCGTCGCGCGTCAGGCGGTAGTCCCCGTAGACGCGCCGGGTCTCTCGAACGCCGATCCCCGTGCTCAGGGCCACGAGCGACGCCCGTTCATAACCGGGCACCTGGTCCACCAGGAACCGGACGTATTCGAGGGCTTGACGCCGGCCCGCGATCTCGGCCTCGGTGAGGAACCACGGGTCCGTGGCGTTGACGATCCGCCCATCGCCCTCGCGCCGCGTGGACGCCAGCCGGGTCATGACGGTCGCGACCATCCCTTCGATCGGCGTGGAATGGTCGCTGCCTTCCCGCCGCGGGAGGTCGTATCGGCCGGACGCGGCGGCCTCGGCCATGAGCGCGTGGAAGGTCTCGGTGGACACGGTCCGTCGTCGGGCCAGATCCACGTTGGCCATCCGGAACGTTGTGGTAAGGGTCTGGGCGGGGGAGTCCTCGCCCGCCGTCTCAAAGCCGAAGCCGGCGAACGCGCACAGGTCGGCGTCCCCGGACGCCTCCACGAAGCTTCGTGCGCGGACGCGCGCGAGACCGGCCCGGGTCGCGACCACGATCGACTCGACGCGTCCATCGCGGACCTCGGCGTCCTGGAGCGTCGCGTGGAGGAGGATCCGGACGCCGGCCTCGCTGGCGAGGCGTTCCCAAACGACCTTGAGATGCTCGGCGAGGTAGGTGATGCCGGTGCCCGCGCCGTACATGTTCGGACGCTCGAGGACGGGGCCCAGCTCGCGCAATGACGCCACCACGTCATCCCCGATCCCACCCACGACCTTGCGCGCCTCGCTTCCCGGCGTGTAGAAGCCGTAGAACGTGTCCAGGACCGCGGTGCTCGTACCGCCGAGGAACGGCAACCGGTCGATCAACAGAACGGACCCGCCCGCCCGAGCCGCCGCGATCGCCGCAGTGCTTCCCGCGGATCCGGCGCCCACGACGCACACGTCGACGTCGGCAAGAAGCGGCCAGCGTTCCGTCATGGCTTGGGCTCCGCGGTCGTCGAGATCACGGACCAGCCGCCATCCACCGCCAGCGATTGCCCGGTCACGGCGCGCGACTCATCTGACAGGAGGTAGATGGCCGCCTTGGCGACCTCGTCCGGATCCAGCATCTCGCCGGCCAGCGGCTGCTTGCGTGCCGCGTATTCGAGGATGTGCGGGTCCGTGGCGGCGCGCTGGGCCATCGGCGTCGCGGTGAGTGATGGTGCCACGAGATTCACGCGGATCCGGTCGGCGGCGTAGGTCGCGGCCATCGTCGTCATGAGGGCCGTCAACGCACCCTTCGCGGCGGCGTACGCATGCGTCGCGAACAGCTCCGGGACCGGCGCTTGAGCCATGACGCTCCCGAGCAACAGCACGGAGCCGCGCGTCCCTGCGTCGTTTAGCGGCTGGGCCCGTATCGCGCGGATGACCGCTGCGCAGGCGAGCACCTGGGTCCGCAGGTTGAGCGCCACCGTCGCCTCCCAGGCATCCGCGGTAACTGTGTGGATCGGCCCGTCCCCGAACCGCCGCCCACTCCCACCCGCGACCGAGAAGAACCCGTCGATCCGCCCGAACCGCGCGACCGCCGCCTCGATCGCCGCGTTGGTCTCGATCTCGTCGGTGAGGTCCGCGGCGACCCAGTCCGCTGAGCCTCCGGCGTCCGTGAGGCGCGCCGCGAGGGCCTCGGCGTGCTCCGCGGTCCGCGACACGACGAACACGGACGCACCTTCAGCCGCGCAGCGGAGCGCGGTGGCCTCCGCGATGCCCGTCGAGCCGGTGATGAGGCAGACGCGATCGCGCAGCCGGTCCATCAGGCGCCCGCCAGCACGGCTCGGGCGGTGGGCCCGTCCGTGATGAGCATCCGGACCACGCCCGTCGCCAGCGCCCCGCGGATCGCATCGGCTTTGCGGGTACCCGCCGCCACGGCTACGACCCGGCGCACGGCACGCAACTCGTCCACGCCGATGGCGATCGCCCGAGCGGCCAGCTCT
>JBKJQY010000124.1:0-23776 GCA_046593725.1 Candidatus Limnocylindrales bacterium | reverse complement strand
GGTGGTCGTTGCCCAACAGGCTCACGCCCTTGGCTTTGCCGTCATCGTCGTGAGCAGCGTCGCGATCGTTGGCGGAGCGGTGCGACCTGAGAACATCACGGCAGTCGGCCTGCTCAGTGCGGTCGCCTCCGGTGTCCTGTACTACGCCGGTGGCTACTGGCTCTACCTCAGGCCGCTCCGCGGTGTCCCGGCTTCCTGGCCGCCGTGTCGTTCTACCTGATCCCGATCTTTGGCGTGGCTGCGGGCTTCGTGTTCCTGGGCGAACGACTGGGCCGCGCCAGTGGCTTGGTGCCATCATCGTCCTGGCGGCGCTATCGCTGATCCTTCGACGCCATCCCGCCCCTCCGACACCGGACGGTATGGGACGTTCGGGTTGACAACGCCCGGCCCCGGGACCCCCACCAGCGGGGCACGCGGTCCAAACTCTCTCGGTGTTCGGTACGATGCCGGTATGGCTGACCGACCGGTGGACTTCGATGCCTTTGATGTGCTCACCTTCGACTGCTACGGCACGCTCATCGACTGGGAGACGGGATTGCTCGCAGGGTTGCGGGTCGTCCTGGACGTGCGCGGGATCGCGGCTGACGACGAGGCACTGCTCGAGACCTATGCCGGACTCGAGGCGACCGCGGAAGCTGGGCCATACCGAACATACCGCGAGGTCCTGGGCGTCGGGTTGCGCGGCGTGTGCGGGGGACTCGGGTTCGAGCCGACCGAGGCGGAGGTCGCGGCGTTCGGTGGGTCCGTGGCGGACTGGCCGGCCTTCCTCGATTCGGCGGCGGCGCTGGCGCGACTTGCGACACGCTACCGCCTGGGCGTCATCACCAACTGCGACGACGACCTGTTCGCGGCCTCGAACCGTCGACTGGGCGTGACGTTCGCCCCGATCGTGACCGCCGAGCAGGCGCGCGGTTACAAGCCGCGAACGGCGAACTTCGAGCTGGCGTTCGAACGGATCGACGTCCCGCGCGAGCGGATCCTCCACGTGGCCCAGAGCCTGTTCCACGACCACGTGCCGGCCAAGGCGCTAGGTATGACGACGGTCTGGATCGACCGTCGCCGCGACCGGCCTGGCTCAGGCGCGACACCTCCGGCCGCGGCAACCCCGGACCTGGCCTTCCCCGACATGGCGAGCTTCGCTGCGGTCGCCGTTCCGTAGGGGATGCGGGGCGCGGGCGGGCCGGTCCAACCAGTGGCCGGGCCCAACCAGTCACCTGTTGCGCGTCGACGGACAAATCGCGATTTCGAGAGCCCTTCGAGCCCACCCGGGCACACCTACCGATGGTCCAGGCGCTCGGCCTGGAGGCCCGGAAGGCTACCCAAGGCGCACCAGCCGTACCGACGGCAGGCAACCGGGCGGGCGGGCCAGGCGGCTGTGGCGGCTCTGGAACGGCCCCGGCTGCGGCCCCGGCACAGCGCCCGATCCCTCCCCCACTCCCCCCGGAATCGAGACGGGCGGCCCGTTGGGGCCGGCCGTCTCGCTACAGGATCAGCTCAGGCTCACTTGCCGCCCGGAGTGACGGTGACCGTCCCCTTCAGGAAGTCAGCGCCGATGGCATCCATGTCGACCATGGATGCGAGCGCCTCCTTCACGATCGAGGTGTCGTAAGCATCAGCCCCAGGGGCCGCCTTGATGATGCCGGCGGAGGTGGCGATGTTGACGGTCTGGGCCCACAGGAGCGGGTCCAGCATCCCGACGCCGCCGGCCGATGGCCAGACGAGCGCATTCACCTCGTTCATCATCCAGGCCTGGTGTCCGGCACCCAACTCACTTCCGGCATCCGTCGTGTACTGGACGCAATCCGCCGGGTTGTCTCGGCAGTAGATCCAGCCCTTGATCGACGCCCGAACGAACCGGACGGCGATGTCTCGATTGCCGGCTTCGGCCAGCCAGGTCCCCCGCGCGAAGATGGCGTCCTGCAGCATCGCGGTCTTCACGTCGTTGTAATTGATCACGTTGAGGTCGGATGGCTGGTACAACGCGCCGGTGTCCGGGTTGGTGGCCTCCAGCACCTGTGCGTATTCGTTGTAGATCATCGCCTCGGCGACGTCGATCTCCTTGTTCAGGAGCAGGCTCATGTCGAACGGTTGGGTGACCTGCTGGTACTGCGTGGCCGGATCTCCACCGTTCTCGAGACCGGGCTTGAGTCCGCAATTGGTCGCGGCAGCCGTCACTTCGTACTCATTGCCGAAGGCCCAGGTCCCGATCTTCTTGCCCGCGTACTGGCATGGATCCGTGATCCCGGTGGCCACCCAGGAGACGGACAACGTGCCAGAGCGCTGGAAGATCTGGGCGATGTCGACCAGATCGGACGGGACCGGTGTGGCCTCGCGCGCCTCGAGCACCTTGGGGACCCAGGAGATCGTGAACTCGGGGCCGTTCGGCTGGGATCCGACGGCCTGCGGGACGACCGTCGGTCCGCCCGGAAGGATGTTGACCGTGAGATTCTCCGCCGCGAAGTAGCCCTGCTTGTCCGCCGCGAAGTAGCCGGCGAACTGGGCTTGTGGCGCCCACTGGAGCTGAAGGCTGACGGTGGCCGCCTCAGCGGCCGGCGTCGAAGGCGCCGCGGACGCTGCCGCGGAGGGGGCCGCAGACGCCGCAGCAGACGGCGGCGCCGATGCCGGGAGTTGCGTCGCCGCCGGCGAACATGCCGTGAATGCGAGCGCGGCGACCGCCGCCAGCGCGTAGATCGGTCTGACCTTCATCTCATCTACCTCGTCGTTCCGGCCTCGCCGGGAATCTCCTCCGTCGGCCGGACGGCCTCCACCATCCGGACGGCCGAACGATACATCGGTTCGGAGGCTCAGGACACCTCGTCGCGCAGGGATGCATGCCATGGGATCACCAGTCGCTCCAAGCCGGCGACGACCAGGTAGAACATGATCCCGGCCACAGCAGCCACCACGATGGCGGCCCATGTCGCGTTGAACTTGAGCGCACTCGCGCTCTGGACGATGATCCGTCCGAGGACCAACGAGGCGCCACCGAAGTACTCACCCACGATCGCCCCGATCAGCGCGAGGGTGGTCGCAAGCTTGAGCGCCGTGAAGAAGAACGGCAGGGCATTCGGGATGCGGACCTTACGCAGGATCTCCGATTCGGTGGCCGCGTACGAACGCATCAGCTCGAGGGCCGCGGGCTCCACCTGGGTGAGCCCGCGGGTCACGTTCGCCATGACCGGGAAGAACACGAGTACCGCGGCCATCATCATCTTGGAGAGCGGATTCAGGACGCCGAACCAGTTGTTCATCAACGGCGCGAACGCGATGATCGGGATGGCGCCGGCAGCCACGGCCAGTGGCAACAAGGCGTCACGCGCCGACAGCCAGCGCGCCGAGGCGAATGCAACGGCGACGCCAGCGACCGTCCCGATCACGAACCCGCCGACGGCCTCCACCAGGGTGGCCCTGGCCGACGGCCAGATGCTGAACCCAGTATCCCAGTGATCGCGAAGGGCGGCGACGATCTCACTGGGCTTGGGCACGATGAAGGAGCGGATGCCCAGGATCCCGTGCAGGACCTCCCAGCCGCCCACGACGACAACGAAGACGATCACCGGCGCGACCATGTCGCTCGCCGCTTGCCTCGCTCCACGCATCATCCGGCCGCGCGGACCGACCGACCTTGCCGAGTCGTTCAGGCCACCCGCCGTGGCACTCACCCGATGCCACCCTCAGCCATCGTGCGCGTGGTGGAGGCGACTCCAGCGGAGCCGGGATCGCCCTCGCGCTGGCGAAGAGTCTCGCGCACGTCCGTCACCAATTCGAAGTACCGGCCATCCTCCCGGGTATCCTCCGATCGGGGCCTGGGCAAGTCGATATCGATGATCTTCGTGATACGACCAGGCCGGGCGCTCATCACCACGACGCGTGATGACAGGAAGACGGCTTCCGGGATGGAGTGGGTGACGAAGACGACTGTAGTCCCGGTCCGCTCCCAGATCTGAAGCAACTCCGAGTTCATCCGCTCACGAGTCATCTCATCCAGGGCGCCAAACGGCTCATCCATGAGCAGCAGGGCCGGCTCGAACGCCAACGCACGCGCGATCGCGGCGCGCTGCTGCATGCCGCCCGATAGCTGACTGGGATGGTGGCCGGCGAAACCGCCCAGGTCCACGAGGTCAAGCATCGCCCTTGCGCGCGCTGTCCGCTCCGCCCTGGGCCGACCCAGGATCTCGAGTGGCAGTTCCACGTTGGCGATGACCGTCCGCCATTCGAACAGCACCGGCGCCTGGAAGACCATCCCATAATCGCGTCCCAGGCGGGCTGTGCCCGCTGGCTTGCCGTTCACCGTCGCCTGGCCGGTAGTGGGCTGGATCAGGTCGCCGATGACCCGCAGCAGCGTTGACTTGCCACAACCGGACGGGCCGATGAGCGAGACGAATTCTCCTCGGCCGATCGTCAAGTCGATCCCTTCCAGGGCAACGGTCGGCTCCTGATCGTTCCGCGAGAACGTCTTGCCGATGCCGCTGAGGTCGACGACGGGCTGATCGATCATCTTGGGGGCGTCTCCTTGGGCCATCGTCATCCGAGCTTGATCCGGCTTCGACCGCCCAGGGCGATCCGTTCGACCACGCTGATCGCCAGGAAGAAGGTGATTCCCAGCATGCCCGTCGCGATGATCGCCGCCCAGAGGCGCTCCGGTCCCGTGATGTAGTACTGGTTGAACGTGAGGATGACGAGGCCGAGGCCGTCGTTCATCCCACCCGGTCCTTCCCCGATGATGGCGCCAACGATACTGGCGGTGGCCGCGATCTTCAGGGCGACGAACAGGTACGGCAGCGAAGCGGGCAGGCGCAGCTTCCAATAGACCTGGCTCCGCGACGCGGCGTACGAGCGCATCAACTCCATCGCCCTGGGGTCGAAGGAGCGAAGGCCGCGGATCATCGCGATGGTGACCGGAAAGAAGGTCAGATAGGTCGTGATGATCACGACCGACGTGACGTTGGCGCCGAACGCGAACACGATCATCGGGGCGAGCGCGATGATCGGGATGGTCTGGCTTGCCACGACGTAGGGCACGAACGAGCGCTCCATCCAGCGCGAGTGGACGAACAGGGTCGCGAGGCCAAGGCCCAGCACGGACCCGAGGGCGAACCCAAGGAGCGCCTCTCGCAACGTGTACATCGAGGCATCGAACAGGAACTGGGCGACGTTGCGATCTGCTGCTCGTCGCCAGGGCTCCAGGAAGACCAGGAAGATGTTCCAGACGTGGGGCAGGTTCAGATCACTGGCGAACGGCCATCGGAACGGGGGATTCCAGAGCACCGTCGGCGCTGGATCGATGCCGGGCGCACGCCACGGCGTCCCACCCAGGAACTTGGCGCCTTCCCACACCACCAGGACGAGGACCCCCAGCCCGACGAAGGCGCCCAGGCCGCGGCCGGGTCCGCGATAGGCGACGGCGGATCGGCGCGGAACGGATGCCGTCGCCGCCACGATCAGCCCTTGACCGCCTCGTCGGCGATGTCGAGGGCCCGATCGATGACCTCGAAGCCATCGGCGAGCTGTTCGTCCGTGATGCACAGGGGCGGGTTCGTGTGGATCGAGTTGTTGGCGATCAGCGTATAGACGTCGTTGTCGCGCAGGAACTTGCCGACCGCCTTCATCTCGTCCGACGTCCCGTTGAAGGGCGTCATCGGGGTCCACGGATCGCGGCTCCGAACCAGGTCCATGATCCCGAACAGGCCCAGATTGCGCGTCGCGCCGACGCTCGGGTGCTTCGCGGCCAGGCGCTCGTGATGCGCGCGCATGACGGGGCCAAGGCGGCGGGCGTTCTCGATGAGGCCGTCCTCCTCGTAGACCGAGATCGTCGCAAGGGCCGCCGCGAGGCTGACCGGATGGCTGCTGTAGGTCAGGCCGCCGTAGAACATCTTCGTCTCGAACTGTTCCGCGATGCCGTGCCGCATCGCGACTGCACCCAACGGCAGGTACGAGCTGGTCAAGCCCTTGGCCATCGTCATGAGGTCCGGCGTCACGCCCCACTCGTCCACGGCGAACCAGTTGCCGGTCCGCCCGAAGCCGGCCATGACCTCGTCGGCGACCATCAGGATGTCGTGGCGGTCGCAGATCTCGCGGACGCCGGCGATGTACCCATCCGGCGGGATGAGGATCCCGTTGGTACCCACGATCGTCTCGAGGAAGATCGCGGCGATCGTGTGCGCGCCCTCGTAGCGGATCACATCTTCAAGTCCCTGCAAGGACTCAGCCACAGGTCGCGGACCGGCCTCGCCCCAGCGGTGCGTATCCGGATAGCGGACGACGCCCACGATGCCTGGCTCGTTGGCCCAGCGTCGCGGGTCCCCCGTTAGGGTCATCGCCCCCATGGTGGCTCCGTGGTACGAGCGGTAGCGCGCCAGGATCTTGTGGCGACCCGTCGCATGGCGGGCCAGCTTGATCGCGTTCTCGATCGCCTCAGCACCGCCAAGGGTGAAGAACACCTTGTCCATGTCGCCCGGGAGGATCTCGGCGAGCTTCGTGCCCAGGCGTGCCCGGATCTCTGTCGTGAAGGCCGGCTGTACGTATTGCAGCTTCATGGCCTGGGCCGTGATGGCGTCGATGACGCGCCGGTCGCCATGGCCGATATTGACCGACATCAGCTGGCTGTTGAAGTCCAGGATGCGACGGCCTTCCGGCGTGTACAGGTAGACCCCTTCCGCGCGGTCGATCGCGATCGGATCCAGGGCGCCCTGCACGGACCACGAGAAGAACGTGTGCTCACGCGAGAGGGCGACGATCTCCTGGCTGCTCATCGATGCAGCGGTCGTTTCGATGCTCATGGATCACCTCGCGGGGGCCGACGGTGGGCCCGCTGACCGGGGACTGGGGCGACATCGTACCGCGGCGCCCGCCGCCGTCGCCTGCCGCCGACGCGAGCCGGCGACGCACGGTCAGCTGAACGTCCGGCGGCGGATCTCGGCGACGATGTCCAGGATGAGGATCAAGCCCAGACCGAGCAGGCCTGTCAGCACGATCTCACGCAGGAACTCTACGGTAAGGATGATCGCCGTGACGATAGCCAGCAGCACACCTCGGTCAGCACCCGCCGAGCCTCGGCGTCGTGCAGCTTGGAGGTGTGCGGGTTCAGGACGATCAGCGGCGGGGCAGGTTCAGCGGGCAGTCCCATCGCGCCGATGCTACCGTGACCGGGGACCCGCGGATCGGAGGGAGACATGGACCACAGCAGCTTCAAGGCCTGGTTGGACCGCTACGTGGACGCGTGGCGCCTCAACGACGCGACTGCCATCGGCGACCTCTTCAGCGCGGATGTCCGCTACGCCTACGATCCGTTCAGCGAGGCCGTCGTGGGACGACAGGCGCTGGTGGCATCGTGGCTGACGGACCCTGACGCCGACGGCTCGTGGACGGCGGACTACGAGGTCCTCGCCATCGACGGCGACACGTTCGTGGCTCACGGAAGGACTCGGTACCTCACGGACGACCGGTCCGCCGTGGATCGCGAGTTCGCCAACGTCTTCGTCTGTCGCTTCGACGACGAGGGCCGCTGTCGGGAGTTCACCGAGTGGTACATGCGCCGTCGTCCTGAAGCCATCCCGGACTGAATCCGGATGGACTGTCGGTGTACCCTCCCCACCTTGGAACCTGACCCCACCGGAGCGAGGTAAACATGTCCCGGATCGTTCGTGGCGCGCTCGTCCAGGCGAGCTGGACCGGCGACAAGGAATCGATGATCCAGAAGCACGAGGAGCGCGCCCACGAGGCGGCCAAGCAGGGTGCCCAGTTCATCCTGTTCCAGGAACTGTTCTACGGACCGTACTTCTGCCAGGTCCAGGACGCCCAGTACTACAGCTACACGGAGCTCATCCCGGATGGGCCCACGACGAGGCGGATGCAGGACCTCGCCAAGCAGACCGGCATGGTCGTGATCGCACCGATGTACGAGGAGGACGACAAGGCCTCCGGCATCTACTACAACACCGCCGCCGTCATCGACGCCGACGGGACGTACCTGGGCAAATACCGCAAGACGCACATCCCGCACGTCAAGGGCTTCTGGGAGAAGTTCTACTTCCGGCCGGGCAACCTGGGCTACCCGGTCTTCGAGACCGCCGTCGGGAAGGTCGGCGTGTACATCTGCTACGACCGTCACTTCCCGGAGGGCGCCCGTGCCCTGGGCCTCAACGGCGCCGAGATCGTGCTCATCCCCAGCGCCACGTCACGCGGCCTGTCCGAGTACCTGTGGAGGATCGAGCAGCCCAGCCATGCGGTCGCCAACGGCTACTACGTCGGCACGATCAACCGGGTCGGCATCGAGGCCGACTACGGTGATGACGACTTCTACGGCCAGAGCTATTTCGTCGATCCGCGAGGCCAGTTCGTGGGCGACGTGGCGAGTGCGCACGAGGAGGAGTTGGTCATCCGCGACCTCGACATGGACCGCATCGCCGAGGTCCGCAACACATGGCAGTTCTACCGTGATCGCCGGCCTGACGCCTACGCCGATCTGACCCGGCCCTAGGCTTCCCGGAAAGCGGTACATGCATCCCCAGAACGCGCTACTATCCGCCCCGGCTCGGACGTCTGGAGGAGGACGGCCGAGCCGCTTCAGTTCCCGGTCGCCGGAGGACTCCTGAAATGCAGTTCGGTTTCACGCTCAAGCCTGAGCACACCATCGAGCGGACCCTGGCCCTGACCCGACAGGCTGAGGCCGCCGGCTTCGACTATGGCTGGTTGTTCGATGGGCATGTGCTCTGGCGGGAGCCGTATGTCCTGTTGACGCTCATAGCGCAGGCGACCACACGCCTCAGGCTGGGGACCTGTGTCACGAACCCGGCGACGCGAGAGCCCACCGTGACCGCGTCATCGCTCGCGGTCCTTAACGAGATCTCGGGTGGGCGGATGGACCTTGGGATAGGCCGTGGCGATTCGGCCGTGCGCATCTTGGGCAAGAACCCGACGACGATGGCTGCCCTGGAAAACGCGATCTTCGCCATCAGGGCATTGGTTGAAGGGCGTTCCGTGGATTACGAAGGCAAGGAACTTCGGCTGCCTTGGACCGGGTCGTGGACACTGCCCGTCTGGGTGGCGGGTTACGGCCCCATGGCCCTGGCGATGACCGGGCGCGTGGCCGACGGGATCATCCTCCAGCTCGCGGATCCCGATCTCATCCGCTGGTTCGTCGCGCAGGTGCGCTCGGCGGAGGCCGCGGCCGGTCGCGTACCCGGGTCCGTCAAGATCCAGGCTGCCGCTCCCGCCCACGTCGGGCCGATCGCCGAGGGTCGCGAGCGGACGCGCTGGTTCCCGGCGCTCGTGAGCAATCACGTCGTGGACCTCGTCAACAAGTACCCGCGCGAGGACCTGCCGGCCAGCTTGACCGGCTACATCACGGACCGGCAGAGCTATGACTACCTTCACCACGCCGAAGTGGGTTCGTCCAATGCCAGCTTCGTGGGCGACGAGGTCACGGACCGGTTCTGCGTCCTGGGATCCGTCGCGGACCACATCGTCAAGCTCCAAGAGCTCGCCGACGCCGGCGTGGACCAGTTCAACTTCTACCTCATGAACGGCGACGAGGAAGCCCAGATCGAGCTCTACGGCCGGGACATCATCCCGGCCCTCCGCACCTGACCGCGGGGGGTCATGGGTCGGAGGTCACTCTGGCGCCGGCGCCTCCACGCCGCGATGATGTCCCCCCGTCGGAGAACGGCTGCGGTCGCGGCGGCATCGGAGGATCAGCGAATCAGTTGGAGGTGACCATGGCCCGCTTGCGCCCTGCTCGCGACCCGTTCTGGGACATGGATGGACACGGCGTCAAGCACGATCGGAAGCGCGGCCGGATCATGGGAGTCGCGGCCCTGGCGATGGCGATCGGGGCTGTCGGGCTGACCATCGCGGTCTGGCTCCAGACGCTCGCTCCGGTGCTGGGGTCGCTCCACCTGCCCTGAGTCCGATCGCTTCCACCCGGGAGCGTTGACCGCCAGTCACTGATCTCGGCCTCAGGCGTCTTCGAGGCCCGCCTCTACGTCCGGTCCCGACGGTTCGTTGACCGACGGTCACCACACGGCGTCGAACGCGCCCTTGGGTCGATCGGCCTTGCGCCTCGAAACCGAAACGATGACTCAGGGTCAACACGGGGACCAACACGCGTCGACCGCGCCCACGCATCCTCGGCCGCCGCATCGTGAATCGCCTACCATCGCCTCCTGACCACCCGATGTCCGTCTCCCAGGAGGGACCGATGCGCACGCTCATCACCAACGGCACCATCGTCACCGCGGACGGCTCGTACGCCGCCGACATCCTCATCGATGGCGAGACGATCTCGAGCATCGGGCACGACCTTGCTGGCGGCGGGGCGACCGCGGACGACACCATCGACGCGACCGGAAAGTACGTCATCCCGGGCGGGATCGACGTCCACACGCACATGGAGCTGCCGTTCGGCGGGACATTCGCCAAGGACACCTTCGAGACGGGGACACGGGCGGCGGCGTTCGGTGGGACCACCAGCATCGTCGACTTCGCCGTCCAGTCGCGCGGCGCATCACTGCGCGAAGGCCTGGACGCCTGGCACGCCAAGGCGGAAGGCAACGCCGTCACGGACTACGGCTTCCACATGATCATGAGCGACGTCAACGACGGCACGCTCGCCGAGATGGACGGGCTCGTCGCGGAAGGCGTCCCCGATTTCAAGCTCTTCACCGCCTACCCGGGCGTCTTCTACAGCGACGACGGGGCGATCTTCCGGGCCCTCCAGCAGACCGCGAAGAACGGCGGCCTGATCATGATGCACGCCGAGAACGGCATGGCCATCGACGTCGTCGCGGCCCAGACCATCGAAGCCGGCACGACCGATCCGATCGGCCACGGACTGGCCCGCAAGGCCATCTTCGAAGGCGAAGCGACGAACCGGGTCATCCGCCTGGCCGAGGCCGCCGGGGCGCCGATCTACATCGTCCACCTCTCGGCCAAGGAGGCCCTCGCGGAGGTCAAGGCTGCCCGCGACCGCGGCACCAAGGCGTTCGCCGAGACGTGTCCGCAATACCTGTTCCTCTCCCTGGACGACATGGGCAACGGCTTTGAAGGGGCCAAATACGTCTGCTCCCCGCCGCTGCGCACGAAGGATCACTGGGAGGAGCTGTGGACTGGCCTGATCAAGGACGACCTTCAGCTCGTCGCGACGGACCACTGCCCGTTCGACTTCTATGGCCAGAAGGAGCTCGGACGGGGCGACTTCCGAAAGGTCCCCAACGGCCTGCCTGGCGTCGAGGACCGCGTGGACCTGCTGCATGACGGTGGCGTCGTCGCCGGCCGGATCAGCAAGGAGCGCTGGGTGGAGATCATCTCCACGGCGCCGGCCAAGCTCTTCGGGATGTACCCGCACAAGGGCGCCATCGCGGTGGGCGCGGACGCCGACCTCGTCGTCTACGACCCGAACCGCAAGCGTGTGATCTCGGCTGCCAGCCACCATATGGACGTCGACTACTCGTGCTACGAAGGCCGGACGGTCCAGGGCGGCAGCGACGTCGTGCTGTCGCGTGGCTCGGTCGTCGTGCGGAACGGCGAATTCACCGGACGCAAGGGGCACGGCAAGTTCATCAAGCGGGCCCCGGCCGACTACGCCCGGAGGCACTGAGGCGACCTTGGACGCACAGCCGGCTGCCCCTGGTTGGCCGGGTGCCGGCGAGGTGGTCGTCCTGGACGGTGGCCTCGCGACGGAGCTGATGGCCCAGGGTCACGACCTGTCCGACCAGCTCTGGTCCGCACGCCTGCTGCTGACGGACCCCGGGGCCATTGAAGCCGCACATCTCGCCTACTTCCGCGCCGGTGCCCGGGTAGCGATCAGCGCGAGCTACCAGGCCTCCGTCGAAGGGTTCGCGGCCGCCGGCCTGGATCGCGACCAGGCACTCGACCTGATCCGGGCCAGCGTGACCCTGGCGGACCGCGCCCGCTCGACGTTCCGTGCGGAGAGCGGTGATGCCGGCCCGCTGTTCGTGGCCGGATCCGTGGGACCGTACGGGGCGTACCTCGCGGATGGCTCAGAGTACCGGGGCGACTACGACCTCGGGGCGGCGGGGCTGCGGGCCTTCCATCGGCCTCGGATGGAGGCCCTCGTCGAGGCCGGCGCAGACCTCCTCGCGATGGAGACGATCCCGACCATCCGGGAAGCCGAGGTTCTGGTGGGCCTGCTCGACGAGTACGGCGCGACCGCCTGGTTGAGCTATTCCTGTCGCGACGCCGAGCGGACGTCGGCTGGCGAACCGATCGAGGCCGCCGTCGCCCTCGCCGATCACCCGCGCGTCGTCGCGGTCGGCATCAATTGCACGGCGCCGCGGTTCGTGCCCGGCTTGCTCGCCCGGGCCGCCGCCGCGACGGCCACGTCCCTCATCGCGTACCCGAACGGCGGCGATCGTTGGGACGCCTCGGTCCGGGCCTGGATCGCAGACGAAGGCGGGCAGTACGACCCCGCGACCGTCACGACGTGGCGCCAACACCGGGCTACCTGGCTGGGCGGCTGCTGCGGCACCCGACCGGCGGAGATCCGCGCCCTGGCGTCGGCCCTCGCGAAAGGTGGTGCGGCCGCATGACCGTCAAGCGACTCGGCTTCCTCGGCGTCCGGGTGGGCGATCCCGACCGCTACGCCGCCACGGTCTCGCTATACCGGGACGCCCTCGAACTGACGGCCATCGCCGAGATCCCCGATCGATACACCTGGTTCCGCCTGGACGACGGCACGCAGCTCCACGTCTACGGCCCACTAGATGAGGATCACGTCGCCTTCGGCGATTCGCCGTGCGTCGGATTCGTGGTGAACGACACGGACGCGATCCGAGCCCGTCTCGAGGGGGTCGGGATCGCGTTCCTGTGGGAGACACAGCGAGACGGCGCCATCGCGTGGGCCCATTTTCGCGGACCCGATGGCGCCGTCTATGAACTGATCGAGGCGAACGGGGCTTAGATCGCCTCCGCCCGGCGCGGCTGGAAGATCCGGAGTCCGGCGAGGATCAGGGCCTCGACCAGGGTCCAGGCGATCAGGGCCACCATGGCCGCGACGTCCAGGACGGACTGGCCGGCGGTGACGCGGTCAAGCGAGAACATCCCGATGAACGGGTCCACGAACGGCTGGGTGGCGCCGAAGATCGCGTCGACGAGACCGTTGCCTGGGTTCGCCACCAGCAAGAGCAGGATGATGCGCAGGATCAGCAGCGCCTGCAAGATCCCGAACGCGAATGTCACCACCCGTGCGGCTGTCGTGGCCCCGCTTGGGCCTGCCGGGGCGTAGGCGCGGTCGGTCGTGCGGACCGTCGTTGCGACGGCCGGGGGCGGGGTCGTGGTTGCCGGATCCGCGACCGGATCGATGGCCGTGGTCTGGCGTGTCGTCACGCGCTCGTAGTCGGTCATGATTCGCTCCTGGGTGCGTGCTTGTCATGCAGAGGCTGGCGCAGGCCGGGTGCCAGCTGACCTTCCAGCAGGCCGGGACCGCTTGCAACGACGTGACAGCGCCGATGGCACGACCACGAGCCCGCCGCGGGCGGAGATCGCTGGCCCGAGGCCGCCACGGGCGCTCGTACCGTCGTGCTGCACCGAGACGTGCGCCTACTCCGGTCTTTGAGGGACCGCGATCGTGACGAACGTGCACGGCCACCGGCCGAATCCGACGTCTATCGTCTTGTGTCGTCACCCTTGGCGAGGGACTCGTGCAAATCACGGTCCTCTCAGGACCGCAAGGCGTTCCGGAGCGAGGTCAACAAGCGTATCCGGGAATCTCAGCTACCTCGTGCGCGGGAAACCCAGGTCGATCTTCGACGTACCCGGATCCGGCCAGCGCGACGTCACGATCTTGGCGCGCGTATAGAACTGGACGCCCTCGGGGCCGTACATATGCAGGTCGCCAAAGAGCGAGTTCTTCCAGCCACCGAAGCTGTAATAGGCGACCGGCACCGGGATCGGCACGTTGATGCCGACCATCCCGGCGTTCACCTCGAACTGGAACTGGCGGGCCGCACCGCCGTCGCGGGTGAAGATGGCCGTGCCGTTGCCGTACGGGTTGTCGTTGACCAGCGTGACGGCTTCCTCGTAGGTCTTCACGCGCATGACCGTCAGCACCGGCCCGAAGATCTCGTCGCGGTAGGCATCCATGGTCGGCGTGACGTGGTCGATGAGCGAGACGCCGAGGAAGAACCCGTCCGAATTCTTGTAGAGGGGATGCTCGCGGCCGTCGGCGACGACCGTGGCGCCCTGCGCCGGGCCGCTGTCGAGATACGACGCGACCTTGTCCCGATGGACCTTCGTGACGAGCGGTCCCATCTCGGACGCCGGGTCGCTGCCGGGACCCACCGTGATCTTCGGCAGGCGAGCCTTGATCGCGGCGACGAGCGGATCCGCGACATCGCCCACCGCCACGATGGTGGCGATGGCCATGCAGCGTTCGCCGGCCGAACCGTAGCCGGCCGAGACCGCCGCGTCCGCGGCCATGTCGATGTCGGCATCCGGCAGCACGATCATGTGGTTCTTGGCGCCACCCAACGCCTGGATGCGCTTGCCGGCCTTCGTGCCGGTCTCGTAGATGTAGCGCGCGATCGGCGTCGAGCCGACGAATGAGACGGCGGCGATGTCAGGGTGCACCAGGATCGCATCGACCGCCACCTTGTCGCCATGGACCACGTTGAAGACGCCATCCGGCACGCCGGCTTCAGCCAGCAGCTCGGCGAGGTAGTTCGCGGCGGAGGGGTCCTTCTCGGAGGGCTTCAGGATGAACGTGTTGCCCGTCGCGATCGCCGTGGCGAACATCCACATCGGCACCATCGCCGGGAAGTTGAAGGGGGTGATGCCGGCCACGACGCCCAAGGGCTGGCGGATCTGGTAGACATCGACGCCACCCGAGACCTGTTCGCTGAAGCCGCCCTTCATGAGGCTCGGGATGCCACAGGCGAACTCGAGGTTCTCGATCCCGCGGGCGATCTCACCGAGTGCGTCGGAAGGAACCTTGCCGTGTTCGGCGGTGAGGTGCGCGGCCAACTCGTGCCGATGCATCTCGACGAGGTTCCGGATCTTGAACATGATGTCCGTACGCTTCGACAGCGAGGTCGCACGCCAGGCCGGGAATGCAGCCTTGGCTGCGGCGACCGCCGCACCCAGCTCGTCGGCTGAGGCGAAGTCCACGCGCTTCGCGACCGCGCCGGTCGCCGGGTCAAACACGTCGCCCTGACGACCGGAGGTGCCGGCGACCCACCGACCACCGATCCAATGGCTGATCCTGCCCGGGGGCGGGGCGGCCGAGTGGGCGGTTCCGGGATCTGCGACCTGCGTCATGGGAAGACCTCTCGATAGAGCGCCGTCGGGGACGGCGAAGCGGATGGTGTCAGGGTTGCAGGGTACTCCGTCGAGGCCGGCCGGCAGCGTCGGTGCCGCCTCTGGACCCGCTCAGAAGCGCGGTCGCGTGCCCGGATCGGGCCACGACGTCGGGCCAGCCGGCCTGTCATGGACGGCGAGCGGCGCAGCGGGCAGATCGTCGGCGGCCGTGACCGGGGCCGGTGCCGCTCGCCCGGTCCGTGCCGTCATGATCGCGAGGACCACGAGGGCGCCCAGTCCCACGGCGATCGCGATGACCGAGCCCATGGACTGCCCGCCAAGCACGGCTTCATCGCGCCAGGTCGTCGCCACGATCGCGCGACCGAACGCCCACAGCGCGATGCCCGCGAACAGGACCCGGCCGTCGCGTCTCGAGAATGCGCCGGCCCACAGGGCGACCATAAGGAGGACCAGGATCACGAGCGTCACGATCCCCTCGTACGCCTGCGCTGGCTGGGATGGCAGTGCGGGCGCCAGCGAGCCCCACGGCCCGGATCCCAGGAAGGCTGTCGACCATGCGGCGCTGCTCGGCGTTCCTTGACCTGCACCGCCGAGGATCATCGTGAGCTTGCCGACGCCCAAGACGAACAGGATCGGCAGGACGGCGACGTGGCGCCACCGTCCTGTCGGGGCACCGACCAGCGAAGCGACGACCGAGCCGGTGAGCAACCCGCCGACGACGCCAAGCGCCAGTTCCATGGCTCCCAGGCCCGGATCAAGGATGGACCCGGGGTTGGCCTGGTAGTACGGCAGGTGCAGCAGGACGTAGCCGACGCGACCACCGATGACCGCGCCCGGGACCGTGCCGATGGCGATGAACAGCAGGTCATCCTGGCGCAGGCCATCGCGACGGGCGATCAGGCCGGCCAGCACGAGGGTCGTGGCGATGGCGGCCGCCAGCGCGACGGTCTGCCAGCGCACGACGAGGCCTTCGGCCAGGCGGAGCAGGGCGTCGAAGTCGAACGTGATGACGGCGATCGGCACGATGGCTCGAAGTGTATCCGGGGGTGGACGCACGGTCGCAGAACATGGACCCACCGGTCGAGATCGGGGGAGTCCTCACCTCGTCGACGGCGATGTCACGAGCGGTACAAGACGCCGGAAGTGCCCGGTCAACGAAGCGTTGACGTAGCCGCCTGCGCGGCGGTGCGCCCGGCAACCTTGGCTGGCGAGGGCCCGGCGGCGATACCGGGCCCTCACAAAGCCGTGTTCCTACCCCTTTACTTCACGAACGCATAGACCGCTGCGTGGGCGAGGAGCGTGCCGGCGGTCGACCTGACCGTGAACCACGCCTGGCTGTCGCCGCGAGGAGCCGCCTTGGAGGCGATCATGGTCACGACCACGGACGTGGAACCACCCGGTGCGAGCGTCACGCTGGACGCCCCGGCCGAGAAGGACACGCCAACGCCCAGGGTGTCGGCGATGCCGACGCTCCAGGTCTTGGCGCTGCCGGTCAGGTTGGTGATCGTGACCGACGCGGTGCGGGTCTGGCCGGAGCCCCCCGGCACGGCGCCAAAGCTGGTGCTCACCGGACCGATGGCCGCAGACGCGCTCACCGCAGCGGAGACATCGAGCAGACCCGCGCCGACGATATTGGCATCGGTCACCACGCTGTCATCAACGGGCGACGTGATCCGGCCCACGGCCGCCGTGTTGACGATCGCGGAGCGGACCTGGGCGGCCGTCCACGATGGATGGGCGCCTCGGACGACAGCGGCAGCTCCGGCCAGGTGCGGCGTGGCCATCGATGTGCCGTCGAAGACGGCCCAACAGCCGAGTGCGCCACAATCACCCGGGATGGAGCTGATGACGTTCCCGCCCGGGGCCATGAGATCCGGCTTCACCCGAAAGTCGACGTCCGTCGGGCCCTGGCTGGAGAAGCCCTCCTGGACGTTGGAGATCGGCGAGAACGCCGCGGTGGCCGGATCCGCTTCGGAGACGTACATCGGTGCGGTGATCGTGACCGACGCAGGCACGTTGGCGACCAGGACGAGGCCGTCGGCCTTGCCGACCATGACTGCCGGGATGGTGTTCCCAAGGGTCGGATCGTCCGCCATCGGGATCGGGGCGGGATCGCGGTTGACGATGATCGCGCCGACTGCGCCAGCGACCTGGGCGTTGTGGACCTTCAGAGAGAAATTGCACACGCCGCGCGCGACGAGCACGATCTTGCCCGTCACCGTAGACGGCGTCGGGTAGGCGGCGCAACCATCCTTGAGTCCGTTGACCAGGGCCACCGGGGCACCACCGGGCGAGGCCACGCTGGCGGCGGTGAGGTCCGTGGTGGGTGACGTGAAGTCGCCGGTCTCGGACGCGTACAGGGCGGCACCCTGGCGGACCAGCGACCGAACGGCCTGGCCGACGCTGGAGGCGCCTGCGGTGAGCGCTCGGGCGGCGGACCCGGGCGAACTCACGGTGAAGTGGCCCGCCGCGAGCGGGGGATGGGCGTCGGGGTCACCGTCGCCTTCATTGCCGGCGGCCACGGCGACCACCATGTTGGCGATGTCGAGGTCATCCACCGCGACCGTCAACAGATCCTGGATGCCGTGCGCCCCCCCACCCAGGCTCATGTTCACGACGTCCATGCCGTCCGCGTAGGCCGCGTCAAGGGCGTTGAGGATGTCTTCGGATCGGGCGCTCCCCACATCGCCGGGGAAGACGTTGTAGTTGCCAAGGAACGCGCGCGGCGCAACGCCGGACGGGGCATACGGGATGACTGCGCTGCCCACCGCGGCCGGGGTGTGGTAGTCGCAGGCGACCGTGCCGGACACATGCGTGCCGTGGGCGCCGACTGCCTGGGCGTCGAACCCGTTCTGGTTGCCCTTGTTGTTGAAGACCCTGGCCACGATGACCTTGTTGTTGGTGTACTTGAGCTGGCCCTTCGGGAAGCCCGCCGGTGCCGTATAGCCGGTGTCGTCGAAGCAGGGGTGATCCTGGTCGATACCGCCATCGACGATCCCGACCTTGACGCCGGCGCCGGCATTCGCCGCACCACCGACCTGCGCCCACGCGCCCGCCGCGTCGATCAGCGACAGGTCGATATCCTCGGCTGTCGGCCGATACAGACCCTGCAGTTCGGCTCGCTTGACCTGCGGCGCTGTGCGCAGCGTGGCGAGGCTGGTCCCGTTGAGCTTGACGCCGACGCCATTCAGGGAGATATCCCACGAGCCCGTGACCTGCGCCTTGGGAGCGTGCACTTGAAGCCACTTCTTGAAGTCGTTGCGGAGGGCGCTCAGTTGGGCTCGGTATGATTTGGTGGTCGCTTGGTTGAAGTCGATCTTCTTGCCTGGACCAGGCTTGGTCTTCGCGTACGTCGACAATGGCTCGCCGTTCAACTGGATCAGCGCGTAGCCGGAGTCGACGGTCGCGTGGTCGCTGGACGGTCCGTCCGAGACAGGCGCGGCGCTGACAGGCAGCGCGGCTGAGAGGGCGATGAGTAGCGCGACCGCCGATGCGGCAAGGGATCGACGCACGATGGGATCTCCTCGAGTGATGGCAGCTCGGTGGGTGCCAGGCTGGGTCGGGTGTGGTCATGCTAGGCCGGATGGCCGGACGACGCACCCGCCACCGCGGCGTCAGTGGTGCACGCGGGCACCGGTCACGAACCCGAAGGCGGTGCCGCCCGGATCACGCGCCAAGCTTGTCTACGAGCTCCCGGACGGCGGCCGTGGATGCGTCGAACTTGACCCGCTCGTCCGCCGTCAGCTCGATCTCGAAGACCCGCTCCATCCCACCGGCGCCCAGGACGACCGGCACCCCGACGAACAGCCCGGTCGTGCCGAACTCACCGTCGAGCAGCACTGCGCAGGGCAGCACGCGTTTGCGGTCGCGCAGGATCGCATCGCACATCTCGAAGGTGGAGGCAGCCGGGGCATAGAACGCGGAACCCGTCTTGAGGAGGGCCACGATCTCCGCGCCGCCGTTGGCGGTCCGCTCCTCAAGGGCCTTGACCCGGTCCGGCGAGAGGAGTTCCGTGATCGGGACGCCGGCGACCGTCGAGTAGCGCGACAGCGGGACCATCGTGTCGCCGTGTCCACCCAGCACGAACGCATGGGTGTCCTCGACCGACACACCCAGTTCCTGGGCGATGAACGCCCGGAAGCGGGCGGAGTCCAGCACTCCGGCCATGCCCAGGACGCGCTCCCGCGGGAAGCCCGACGCCTGCATGGCGACGTGGCACATCGCGTCGAGCGGGTTGGTGACGATGATCAGGATCGCGTTCGGGGAGTACTTCGCGGCCTGCTCCACGACCGCCCGGACGATGCCCGCGTTCTTGACGAGCAGGTCGTCGCGGCTCATCCCCGGCTGGCGCGCGAGCCCGGACGTGACGACGACGATGTCCGAACCGGCGGTGTCGGCGTAGTCGTTCGTGCCCGTGATCCGGGCGTCGTGACCCACGACCGGCGCCGCCTCGGCCAGGTCCAGGCCCTTGCCCTGGGGCAGCCCCTCGACGATGTCCACCAGGACGACGTCGGCGAGGCCGGCCTCGGCGATCCGCTGGGCGGTGGTCGCCCCGACGTTGCCGGCGCCGATGACGGTGACTTTGTTGCGTGCCATGGCTTGCGGGCTCCTGGGGCGTCGGGGATGGACCGCGATTCTAGGCTGTCGGCCTGGGTCCTGCCGCGGCGATCGATGCGTCGACGCCCTCGGCGTAGCCCTCGAAGTTCTCGACGAACATCGCCGCCAGTCGCTGGGCCGCTTGGTCGTACGCGTCCGGATCCGCCCAGGTCGAGCGGGGATCCAGGAAGGCGGCCGGGACATCCGGGCAGCTGACTGGGACCTCCACCCCGAAATTCGGGTCGGTTCGGGTGGGCACTCCGTCCAGCGCGCCCGACAGTGCCGCCCGCACCATGGATCGGGTGTGGGCGATGTTCATGCGCTCGCCGGTGCCGTACGGCCCGCCGGTCCAGCCCGTATTGACGAGCCAGACGGGCACGTCCCAACGCTCGAGGCGCTCGACCAGCATCGCCGCGTATTCGCCCGGATGGCGCGGCATGAACGGCGCCCCGAAGCAGGTCGAGAAGGTCGCCTTCGGTTCCTTCACGCCGATCTCGGTGCCGGCGAGCTTGGCCGTGTAGCCGCTGATGAAGTGATACGCAGCCTGTTCCCGAGTCAGCTTGCTGATCGGTGGCATGACCCCGAACGCGTCGGCCGTGAGGAACACGACGTGCTCGGGTTGCCCGGCGACGCCGGTCTCGTCGGCATTGCCGATGAAGTCGAGCGGGTACGCGCCTCGGGTGTTCTCCGTGAACCGGTCCGAGTCGAGGTCCAGGTTCCTGGTGGCCGGATCCAGGTCCACGTTCTCCAGGATCGTCCCGAACCGCCGGGTCGTCTGGAAGATGTCCGGCTCGTACATCGGCGAGAGGCGGATGGTCTTGGCGTAGCAGCCGCCTTCGAAGTTGAACACGCCGGCGTCGCCCCAGCCGTGTTCGTCATCGCCGATCAAGCTGCGGTCCGGATCCGCGGAGAGCGTCGTCTTGCCCGTTCCCGAGAGCCCGAAGAAGATGACCGAGTCGCCGTCCGCTCCGACGTTGACCGCGCTGTGCATCGGCAGGACGCCCTCGTCGGGCATCAGGTAGTTCATGACGGTGAACGCGGATTTCTTGATCTCGCCGGCGTATTCGGTGCCGACGATGATGATCTCCATCCGCTTGAGGTGGACGAGGATCGCAGTGGTGGTCCGGACGCCTTCTGTCTCCGGGTCCGCCTTGAACGACGGGACGCAGATGATCGTGAAGTTCGGCGCGAAGTCCTCGAGCTGCTCCAAAGTCGGCCGGCGGAACAGGTTGCGCGCGAAGATGCTGGCCCAGGCGGTCTCGGTGTAGACGCGGAGCGAGCGCTGGTGGGCCTTGGCCGCGCCGATGAAGCAGTCCTGGCTGTAGAGGTCCCTGTCGGCGACGTATCTGACCAGCCGCGCGCGGAGACGGTCGTAGTGCGCCTCGCTGATCGGCCGGTTGACGGGGCCCCACCAGATCTTCCCGTCAGTGGACGGGTGGGACACGATGAACTTGTCCTCGGGCGAGCGGCCGGTGTGCTTGCCGGTACGGACGACGAGGGGACCTTCGGCGGCGACCAGGCCTTCGCCCGCACGGATGGCGTCCTCGTACAGCTCGGCCGTGGGCAGGTTCACCCGGACGTGGCGACCCAGCGCGTGGCGCGCGCCGGTGCGGGTGGGGCTCGATGCGGTCATGACGCTGGGAACCTCGCAGGCGCAGACGATCTCGATGGATCGACCGGCCGCGCGTGACGCGGGGCCCGTTTTTTCACCGGTGCCCGCGAGAGTCGGCTTCCGCAGTCGTAGTGCCGGGGATGCTAGCACGCCAGGTTCCCGTTCGGTTGCGACAACGTCGCAAGGTGGTGCCCCTGGGCGTCGTCGCGGAGCCGCGGCGCCTACCCCGTTGCGCCGTTGCGCGCCTCACAGATGCACTTCTCGAACAAACGAGCGTGGACCAACTGCAGATCCTGCTATTCCTGCAGTCTGGTCATGGGTCCACGAGGCGTCATCGCGGAAGTGCAACCATCAGATGCGCCGTGCGACGGCGGCCCCGCCAACGCACGCTTCGGGACGTCGGCTTGACGCTCAGCCGTCCCCGCCCGTAGCATCCGCTGACAACCGAAGAGGCCTTATCAAGAGTGGCAGAGGGACCGGCCCGATGAAGCCACGACAACCTACCGACATCGCGTCGGCAAGGTGCCAAGTCCGGGCAGGTCCGCCTGCGAGATAAGGGACTCCACGGAGACCCCGAACATCCTCGTTGGGTCTGCCCGTCCCTCCGGTCCCCAGGTCACCTGTCCCTGCCCGGAGATCCCATGGCCATCGAGATCCGACCCAGCGCAACCCCTACTCCCCGATCGACCGCGGACGCTCAGCGCATCCTCGGGATGATCTGTCGCAACTGTCGACGTTCCCAGCCGATCGGCCTGTCCTATGTCTGCGCCGCGTGCTTCGGGCCGCTCGAGGTCGCGTACGACTACGCGGTCGTGGCCCGGACGCTCACCCGCGAGGCCATCGCCGGCCGGGCGCCGGGCATCTGGCGCTACGCCGAGCTCCTCCCCGTGGAGGTGCCGCCGACGCGCGGCCTGCCCGTGGGCTCCACGCCGCTGACGACCGCCGATCGCCTGGGCCCGACGCTCGGTATCGACCGGCTCTGGCTCAAGGACGACACGCGCAACCCGTCACTCAGCTTCAAGGACCGAGCGGTCGCGGTGGCCGCCGCTCGAGCCGTCGAATTCGGTGTCGAGGCGCTCGCCTGCGCGTCGACCGGCAACCTCGCGGGAGCCACCGCCGCCGCAGCAGCCGCCGTGGGACTGCCGGCCTACGTCTTCATCCCCGCCGACCTCGAGCCGGCGAAGGTGGACCACGCACTGGCCTATGGCGCCACGGTCGTCCCGGTCGATGGCACCTACGACGATGTGAACCGGCTCTGCCTGGAGATCGCCGACGAGACCGGCTGGGGCTTCGTCAACATCAACCTGCGGCCGTTCTACGCCGAAGGCTCAAAGACGCTGGCGTACGAGATCGCCGAATCGCTCGGGTGGCGCTCGCCGGATGTCGTCGTCGCGCCGGTCGCCTCGGGCGCCATGTTCACGCGGCTCGCGCGCGGCTTCGAAGAGCTCGTGGAACTCGGTCTCATCGAGTCACGCCCGCTCCGCTTCGTGGGCGGCCAGGCCGCCGGGTGCGCGCCGGTCGCCACCGCCTGGGCTGCGGGCACCACCATCATCGAACCTGTTCGCGAACCGAACACGATCGTGCGCTCGCTGGCGATCGGCAACCCGGCCGACGGTCGGTATGCGGTCGAACTGGCGAACGAGAGCGGCGGATCGATCGAAGCCATCGAGGACATGACGACCGCCGAAGCCATCCGCGACGTCGCCCGGCTGGAGGGGATATACCCCGAGACGGCCGGCGGGGTGACCCTCGCGGCTGCGGCTGCCGCCCGTCGTCGTGGCGTCATCAAGCCCGGTGATGAGGTCGTGGCGCTGCTGACCGGGAATGGCCTCAAGACGCCGGACGCGCGATGGCTGGGAGCGACCGTCGGGACGCTTGATGGCGGCCGGGTCGGCCCGGGTCAACCGGGCTTGACGCCTGTCATCCGCCCCAGTCTGTCGGCCTTCGAGCGCTGGCTGGACGGCGGCGCAGCGTGAGCACCGTCCGCATCCCGCCCACGCTGCGGACTGCGACCGGCGGCGAGAAGCGCGTCGAGGTGCCTGGCGACACGGTCCGTGCCGTGGTGACTGCCTTGGTCGCGGCGCACCCAGGGCTGGAGGCCCAGTTGATCGGCCAGGACGGCGACCTCAACCCGTTCGTTAATGCGTTCCTCAACGACACGGACATCCGACATCTCGAGGGTCTGGATACCCCGGTCGGCGATCGCGACACCTTATCCCTGCTCCCGGCGATGGCCGGCGGCTGAGGTTCCGCAACGCGGCGGCGGCGGGGGGCCGGGCGGCTGAGGGCCGGGCC
>JBKJQY010000119.1:0-16297 GCA_046593725.1 Candidatus Limnocylindrales bacterium | reverse complement strand
CCCCCACCTGGGGAACACCTACATGCTGCCGGGCGGCCGCGGTGGGCTGCTCGACTGGCAGCTGATGATGCGCGGCAGCTGGGCCCACGACGTGACCTACCTGATGGTCACCGCCCTGGACCCCGAGGTTCGGCGCGCCCACCAGCACGACCTCCTCGGCGAGTACCTCGACCGTCTCGGCGCCGCCGGCGTGCCCGACGCCCCGACTCCCGACGCCGCGTTCGACGAGTGCCGCGCGGCGGCGCTGTGGGGCTTGGTGATCGGGTGGCTCATCTGCCCGCCCGAGAACTACGGCCAGCCGATCACCGAGGCCAACATCTCCCGCACCGTCACCGCAGTGCAGGACTTCGGAACCTTCGCCGCCATCGAGGATCTGTCGTGACGAGCGAGCCCGCAACCGGCAGCGCTGGCAGCGGCGGCACCGGAGACGGCGTCGTCCTGGAGCCGGCCCGGGTAGCCGATCACCTCGCCATCCAGGACCTGGCGGCCGCCTACGCCCATGCCCTCGACGACCGCGACTGGGTCCGCTGGGAGGCGCTGTTCACACCCGACGCCCGCATCGACTACACCGCCACGGGCGGGATCGCCGGCACACCCGCCGAGGTCCGAGCGTGGCTGCCCGACGCCATGGCGATCTTCACCTTCACACTGCACACCACCGCCACCCACGAGATCCGATTCACCGGCGCCGACACTGCGACTGGCCGTGTACACGTGTTCAACCGCAACGGCGTGGAGTGGGATGGTGCCGCCGAGATCTTCGATGTCTCCGCCATCTACAACGACACCTACCGGCTCATCGGCGACGCCTGGCGGATCACCAGTCGGATCGAACGGACCCTCTGCCTCACCGGTGGCAAGTTCGCTGAGATGATCCGCCGCGCAGCCGACGAGGGCAGCTGACACCCGGTCTCCTCGACGACCTCGACGACCTGGACAACCTGTCCTGGCTGCGACTGGCCACGAAGACGCCGAAGACGGACGCGAGTCTCTCCGGAACCTGGGCCGCTACATCGCACCGAGGCGGCAGGACCACAAACGACGCGCCGATAGCGGGTGGTCAGTCAGCGAAGAGCGGCCGCGTTCTTGTGCACGCGTTCTGTTGCGCGTCGTGGAACCAGAGCCATCGAGCTGTCGCGCTCGCGCGAGGAAGCAGCGCTCGAGCATGGGCTCCCTCGATGGTGAGTGCTGGGTCGATGCCGATGATGGTGGCTCGGGGAGGTGCTGAACTGGATCGCGTTCGGCTGGTGCAGCTCATGTCCGGACCGGCAGGCGGATGGCGAGGGCTCGGAGCTCGATTGAGCTGCGCACGACAGCTGCCCTGGCCGCTTCGGAGCGGTGGAGCCAGTCGTGTGCGCTGCCGGTGGTGAGGCGTTCGGCCTGCGAGGCGACCTCGTCGAGGAGCGCATCCATCGTCGCGATTGCCCGCTGCAACGAGGCCGTGTAGACGTCACTCGAGCCGCGACCTGTGACCGCTGCGCGCAGCGCTGCGGTGTCCCGTTCTCCGATCGCCGCCTCGGCCGCAGCGAGGCGCCTATAGCGATCGGCCGCGACGTCTTCACCAAGCAGGACGCAGCTGCCGTGGGCCGTGCTGAGCGTGTCGAACACGTAGGCCTGGCCGAGAGCGAGCTCGGAGTGGAAGTACCACTCCTGGGCCTCGTCGTGGAGGAACGCCCAGATGTCGTTGACCGCGCGCTCGCCGGAACGGTTCAGGATGCCTTCGGTGGGCAGCCCGTATCGGCACTGGTCGCGTCGACGATCGAGCGACGCGCTGTGCATCAACGTGAGCGGTCGGGTGAGCTGCCGGAGCGGGAGCCACAGGTTCACCAGCATCAGCGGCGAGCGTCGGTTGGAGCTGTCGGGCGCATCGTGGCGGAGGATCCTCGGTGCATGGCCCCGCATCAGCTGACGAAGCGGAGTGCCGAGCACGTCCTGGTCGGCATGGACGTTGACCGCGCCGCCGTGGCGGATCTCGTCGTCGGCGCCTCCGTGCACGTCGATCCCGGCTGGGCCCTCGCTGCGGAACAGCACACCCTCGGCGGCGACGTGCAGGATCAGCAGGTGGGTGCCGTCTCGGAGGCGCAGCCGCGCTCGGCCGAGCGAGCGACGGATGGCTGCCTCGTTCCGTGGGTTCAGCCGCTGATCGCGGAGCACAGCCTGGAGCGTGTCGTGCAAGCCGCGGCGATCGGGTAGGTCGGCGATCGCGAAGCCTGCCTCGTCGAGGCTCGGCTGCTGGGTGTCGAGAACGGCGAGGTCACGGATCTCGCACTCGTGCATCGCGAGGGTGGTGTGGTCGAGCGGCTCGGGCTCGATGGTGGCCGACCGTCGGACGCGCGGCCGCTCGTGGTCGGGGCTCACGCGATCGGGGCGCGCGAAGCCGAGAGTGGAGGTGATGGATGACATGCAGGACAGCATGCAAGATTGCTCTTGCAGGATGCAAGATCTATCTTGCAGATCGTGGCGAAGGACACGCGCGAACGGATCATGGACCGGTCGCTGGAGCTGTTCGCTCGCCAGGGTGTCGCCGGCACGACCGTCGTCGAGATCGAGGAGGCAGCGGGCCTGTCGCCGGGGAGCGGGAGCTTCTACCGGCACTTCGAGAACAAGGAGGCGGTGCTCGTTGCCGTCGTCGATCGCGAGGTCGCTCGGGCCGCAGCCACGCGCGCGGAGCGGATCGGTGAGCCCGAGCCGCTCGATGTCACCTACCGCAGGACCCTCGACGAGCTCGTGCGACTGCAGCCGCTGATCGAGATCGCCGCTCGGGAAGGGCGACAGCGACCGGGTCTGCTCGAGCCGCTCCAGCGTGTCCTGGCCGAGGACGGAGCGCAGGCTGAGAGCGCGCTCCTCGCCGAGCGGATGGAGCGGGGGGAGATCGTCGAGGCGGACGCCGATGCCGTGGCCGCGGTCGCCATGTTCGCCCTCGTCGGCCACCACCTCGCCGAGCACTTCTTCGGCTCACCGATCGGAGCGGACCGGGAGCGATTCGTCCAGACGCTCGCGCGCATGGTCCGAGGCGACCCATCCTGAGCGTCGGGTGTCCGGATGTGCCGGTCGCGGCCAGGTAACTCCCGCGAACGCGGGCAGCGTGACCTCAGGCCGCGTAGCTACGGATTCGGCGTTCTGGTCGTCACCACGTGCGATCAGAACGCGCCGGCGAGACAGACGCGCGAAGCGGCCGGATCACCGGCATAAGCGTAGATGTGTTGGGCTCGGGCGCCGATGTCACGGTCGGATTCGGCGCGGCGGATCTATGCGGCTTCGAGATGACAGCGCCTGGCGCCAGCCAGCAGCACCCTCGAGCGGCCACAGCGCGTCCGCGGCGCGTGCGAAGGCCCCAGCCGAGGAACCTCGACGCTAGCCCCAACGAGGGCTGGAGATCTGCGTAGTAGGGCCGCGTCGCTGGTGGTTCAGGAGCCGTCGGGCTCGACCGAGAACGTGGCAGAGCGTTCAAGCGAGGGGTGAGTCGGATGCCGCAGGAGGAGGATGACGCTGCCGAGGGCGGCAGCGATCGCTGAGGCGGCGAGGACGCCGATCTTTGCCTGGTCCGTGGCCGCCGGGTCGTCGAAGGCGAGGCCGGCGACGAAGATCGATACGGTGAAGCCGATGCCGGCGATGCCTGCCATGCCGAGGATGTGTCGTGTGGTGATGCCGTCGGGCAGGCGCCCGATGCCGAGCTTGGTGACCAGCGCGATGGCTCCGGCCACGCCGACGAGCTTGCCCACGACCAGCCCGACGACGACGCCGATCGTGACGGGTGAGCTGGCCGCGTTGCGGAGAGAGGCACCGGAGACGGCGACGCCGGCGTTGGCAAGTGCGAACACCGGCACGATGAGGTAGCTCGTCCACGGGTGCAGGAGGTCCTGGAGGCGTTCGGTGACCGGGATCGACTCGCGGAGCCGGAAGGAGATGTCCCGCACCTCGGCGGCGGTGACGTGCTGGTCGGCGGAGAGCGTGTCGGCGACGCGATCCGCGTCGACCTCGGGCAGGAATGCGCGGGCCGGGGCGAGCAGCCCGAGTACCACGCCGGCAATGGTGGCATGGACGCCGGACTCGAAGGTGGCGAGCCAGATGGCGCAGCCGAGCACCACGTACACGGGTAGGTAGCGGACCTTGACCCGGCGAAGGAGCGCGACGAGAAGGAGACCGGCGCCGGCGGCGGCCAGCCAGTGGCCGTCGAGCCCGTCGGAGTAGAAGGCGGCGATGACGATGATGGCTCCGACATCGTCGACGATCGCGAGGCCCAGGAGCAGCACCTTCAGCTCCGCAGGCACGCGGCTGCCGAGCAGAGCGAGCACCCCTAGGGCGAACGCGACGTCGGTGGCCATCGGGATGCCCCACCCGTCGACGCCGTCGCCCCCGAGGTTGAAACCGACGTACAGGAGCGCGGGGACCACCATGCCGCCGAGCGCGCCCGCGGCGGGCACGGCGGCCTCCCTGGGAGAGGTGAGCTGGCCATTGGTCAGCTCTTGTTTGATCTCGAGGCCGATGACGAAGAAGAACAGCGTCATGAGCCCGTCGTTGACCCAATGGCGCAGGTCCTCGGTGATGGCGTGGCCGGCAAGATCAATGGTCAGCTCGGAGGACCACAGGTCGCGGTACGCCGCTGACCACGGGGAGTTCGCCCAAACCAGCGCGATGACCGCGGCGACGACGAGCAGGACACCACCGGACGCCTCGATGTGCAGGAACCGGTTGACCGGGCGCGCCACGGATCGGGCCAGGAACCGGTCACTGCGCAACCAGGTAGGACGGTCAGCGCCAGGCGCCATGGGGGACCTCGGGGTCGTCGAAGGAACTCGCCGACCAGGCTTCCCGGCACACCAGACCCCAAGTGTAGACGAGTTGGCAGGCGGGTCTGCCAACGGCAATAGTTGTCTGATGCAAGGATCGAGGCTGGAGCCGAGCGCTGCCGCTGTGACGGACGCCTTCGTGCAGGCGTCACGGGCGCTGGTTGCGGTCGCGGTTCGATCGCTGGGGGAGGTTCCCGGTGACGTGACCTTGGCGCAGTATCGGGCGCTCGTGGTGCTCGCCTCTCGGGGTAAGCAGCGGGCCGCGGAGTTGGCCCATGAGCTCGGGGTTGCCCCGTCGTCGGCCACGCGGCTGTGCGATCGGCTGAGCCGCAAGGGCCTCATCGAGCGGCGGACCTCACCGGACAGCCGACGGGAGATCGAGATCGAGGTCACCGACGTCGGTCGCGCCCTCGTGGATCAGGTGACTGTCGTGCGGCGGCAGGAGATCGCGCTGATCCTTGGCGCGATCCCCAAGGCACGGTGGTCGCCGCTGATCGAGGCGCTTGAGGAGTTCGCGGACGCTGCTGGCGAGGTCCCCGATCAGGCCTGGTCGTTGGGCTGGCCGTCATGAGTCGCCGGGAGGAGCTCGTCGAGATCGGCCGGCGGAGCCAGCAGATCGCGGGGTTGTCGATCCTCGTCGGCGCGATCACCGGCGTGGGGGTCGCGCTGTTCGAACGGCTCGTCGAGAGGAACGGCTTCGAGCGGCTTCTTGAGGCGCCGCTCGCCGTCCAGGCGATCGCCCCGGCCCTCGGCCTGGCCGCCGCTGCCTTGGCGCTGCGCTGGGTTGCCCGCGGCGCGTCGCCGGCGACGGCAGACGAGTACGTCAGGAGCTTCCACGAGCGCGACGACCGGCTCGACCTCCGCCCGGTAGCTGGACGGCTGCTGGCCAGCGCCTTCACCCTCGGCTCGGGAGGAGCGATGGGGTTCGAGGGCCCATCGTTGTACATGGGCGCCGCGATCGGGTCAGGGCTCCAGCATCGGCTGAGCAGATTCTTCTCCCGGGAGGATGCGAAGCTGTTGATGGTCGCTGGAGTTGCGGCCGGTGTCGCGGCGATCTTCAAGGCACCGGCAACCGGGGCCATCTTCGCGTTGGAGCTTCCCTACCGGGACGACCTCGCGCGACGGATGCTGCTTCCCGCGATGTTCAGTGCTGCTGCCGGCTACGTCGCGTTCGTCGCGATCGCCGGTACCGCCCCCCTCTTCCCGATCTCCGGCGCACCGCCATTCGACTTCCGGGACCTGGCCGGCGCCGCCTGCCTGGGCATCGCGTGCGGGACCGGCGCCCGACTCTTCTCCCGGATGATCCGCCACGCGAAGGGGCTCGCCGGGCGGGGACACCCCGTCGTCCGCATCGGTGTCGCGGGGCTGACCTTCGCCGGCGTGTTCGGTCTCGGACGACTCCTCACCGGCGAGTCCCTGATCCTCGGATCCGGCTACCTCAGCATCAGGTGGGCGCTCGAGCCCAGCCACGCCGTGCTCACCGTGCTGGCGATCTTCCTGCTCCGCGCCATCGCGACCGGTGCGATCCTTGGAGGTGGCGGCGTCGGCGGCCTGTTCATCCCGCTGGTCGTACAAGGGGCCCTGCTCGGGCGAGCCTTCGGGGGTGCATTCGGCGTTCCCGACACGACCCTGTTCCCCGTGCTCGGGATCGCCGCGTTCCTCGGCGCGGGCTACCGGGTACCACTCGCCGCAGTGGTGTTCGTGGCCGAGACCACCGGGCGCCCCGGCTTCATCGTCCCCGGCCTGATCGCGAGCGCCGCGTCGCAGCTCGTCGTCGGGCGCAGCTCTGTCTCCGCCTACCAACGCTCGGGCCGTACCGGCCACCTCGAGCGACGCTTCGCACTACCGATCACTGCCGCGCTGCGCACCGACGCGATGACCGTGCCCTCCGACGCGACCGTGGCGGAGCTCTACGGCTTCCAGATCGCCGAGGCACGCCTGCGCGTCGTGCCCGTCGTGGACGGCTCCACCTACCGCGGCATGGTGCACGCCGCCGACCTCAGCGAGGTGCCACGCGACCGCTGGGACACGATGCGCGTCAGCGACGTCGCCCGCACCGATGGCCCCACCGGTGACGTCAGCTGGACCCTCGGCGAAGCGCTCCGCGCCCTCGAGGCCGCCGACACCGACCGGCTCGCCGTGCTCGACGGGGGCGCCTACCTCGGCGTCGTGACCACCGGCGAGATCCTCAAGCTCGACGAGATCCTCGAAGCCACCGAACCACCCGACCTCGGAACCTGAACACACGTGACCGTCGGCCTCGATGGCGCAGGTCAGAAAGGCGTCAGGAATTGGTGTCCCGGTCGTAACGGTGGGCGAACGAGGTTGAAACCAGGTCGGTGTCATCGGAGCTTCCAAGAATCGGATACCTTTGCGATCAGATGAATATGGGTCTTGTGTAGTGGCTTCTCGGAAGCCCGTCAAGCGGTCGTACGACTCCACCCGACGGCGCGCGCAAGCTGCAGAGACGCGCGCCACCATCGTGCGCGCCGCCCGAGACCTGTTTCTGGAGCGCGGGTACGGCCACACCACCCTGGCCGCGATCGCCCAAGCCGCCGGCGTGTCAGTGGAGACGATCCACAAGTCCGTCGGCACCAAGGCCGAACTACTGCACGAGGCGTGGGACATCACGATCGGCGGCGACGACCAGGACATCGTCTTCCACGACCGTCCAGAGGTGCTCGCCATGCGCACCGAGCCCGATCTGGCCCGCCGCCTGATGCTGCACGCCAAGTTCTCCACCCAGACCGCCCAACGCATCGCGCCGTTCCAGCTCATGGTCCAGTCCGCAGCCGGCGCCGATCCGGCCGCCGCCGCGATGCTCCAAGAGATGAGCAGGCAACGCCTCGCTGGGATCAGCGTCATGGCCGCGGAAGCAGCCAAGACCGGTCAGCTCGCTGTCCCCGAAGACGAATGCCGTGACGTCATCTGGTCGATGACCGACGGAATGCTCTGGCACCGACTCGTCATCGAGCGCGGCTGGAGCAACGAGCGCTTCGCCGAATGGCTCGGCCGCGTCTGGGTCGACCGCCTCGTCGGGAAGCGTCGCCGTTCCCCCTCACCGACATCTCCGAGAACCGGATGAGCGGTCAATCCAAGCTCGGCTTCAACGCAACATGGTCGATGGCGGTGGGAGGGATGGTCGGCGGCGGCATCTTCTCGACGCTGGGTGTGGTGGTGGTGATTGCCGGAGCGTGGGCCTGGCTCAGCTTCGTCGCAGCGGGACTGGTCGCGTTGGCCGCGGGATACAGCTACGTGAAGCTCGCCACCCACTACGGCGAAGGAGGCGGAGCGTTCCTCTTTCTGCGTGAGATCAACCGGTGGGGGTTCGCGGGCAGCCTCTCCTGGGTGCTCATCGTCGGCTACGTGCTCACCAATGCGGTGTACGCGTTGACCTTCGGCGAGTACCTCGGCAACGTCATCGGCGCAGGACAGTGGTTCCCGCGCGTCGCCGCCGCAGCCATCCTGGCCTTCTTCATGGGGTTGAACCTACGGGGCGTCAGTGAGGCGGGCGGCGTCGAGGTGGTTCTTGTGTGGTTCAAGTTGGCCGTGCTCGTGGTCCTGGCCGGGTGGGGACTGGCGCAATGGGATCCGGCGATGCTGTCACGAGGAGTGCCCGGCACCGGGATCGGTGCCGCGCTCTTCGGTGGGGCGTCCGTGTTCATGGCCTATGAAGGGTTCCAGTTGGTGACCTACGACTTCGACGACATCGACAACCCGCAGAAGACGCTCCCCCGTGCTGTGCTCTCGGCCATCGTCGTGGTCATCGCCGTGTACGTCGTCGTGGCGCTGGGCGTGACGACGCTCATCGGCGCGGACCAGGTGGTGGCACACCAGGAGGTCGCATTGGCCGTCGCCGGGCGCCAAGCCTTCGGTATCGCCGGGCTCATCGTGGTGTCGATCGGCGCGGCCTTCTCCACCGGGTCAGCCATCAATGCGACGCTGTTCGCCACCGCACGGCTCACCTACGAGGTCGCCAAGGACGGGGAGCTGCCCGCCGCGTTGCATCACCGAAACCGGGCCGGCCTGCCGGATCGGGCCGTGATCGGACTCGGCGGACTAGCTGCCGGATGTGCGATGCTCGGAGCCCTCCCCACGCTCGTCGAGGCCGCGAGCCTCACCTTCCTCTTCACCTTCGCCATCGTCGGCGGGTTGGCCTTTCGTGCGCGGGCCGGGTCACGGGTCCTGACAGGATTCGGAGCCGTCTCCGCCGCTGCGGCGTTGATCGCCCTTGTCGTGCGCTTGATCGAGACCGATCCGGTGGCGCTCGCCTTCCTGGGTCTCCTCGTGCTCATCGCCGTGTTCGGTCGCCCTGTCCTACTTCGCCACACGAGAACAGAGCCCCAATAGACCTGTCCCCCTGACCCTCAACCGAAGGTGAAGCGCCGACTGCATGTGAGGACCGGTTCTGGGCCTTCGGCTCGAAGTGTTGAGCGCCGCGCTGGTTGAGGATGACGGCGGCATTTGACGACACGTTGTATGGGAACCCGTCGATCGCCGGGCGTCAGCGACCGCGCAGCCCGCGTCCATGTGATCAGCCCGCCCGCAGGCGCGGTTCCACCGCAGCTTCAGGCTTGGACAGCGCCGCCGAGGATGTCGCCCGCGACAGCGAACACTGCGTCACGAGCAACGAGCCACCCGCCGGGGGGCACGCCTATGGGGTCGACATGTGGTTTACCGGTCGCCCGGTCCGTTTGACGGTGGGACCCTGCGGGTGGGCGCCACGTCAGCCGCCATGGTGCGTTCCGCTGCCCGAGGTGTCTTCATCGGACGTGGGGGTGTTCATGTCTCTCATCATCTTCCATCCGCCGTCTCTGGTGAACTTGGCGACGAGTACAGCGGCGACGGCGAGGAAGGCGAGATTTAGGTAGGTGGTGTAGTTCCAGGTGATTGCTGCGTCCATGACTGTGGCGTTGCGTTCGGTCGGGGTGAGGCCCGCTACGCCGAACAGGATCTCGACCGCATAGCCGGCGAGCACCATGGTCAGGTAGAAGGTGCCGAACAAGAACAGAGCCATCGGGGTGCCGTAGTACTTGCGGTAGATGAGCAGGATCGGGATCACGATCAGGTCCCCGAAGACAAAGCTGACGACGCCACCGAAACTGATCCCGCCGTTCCAGAGGACGGCGGCGAGTGGGACGTTGCCGATGGAGCACACGAAACTGATGACCGCTACGAGAGGCCCGACCAGTGGCCCCCAGATCTTGGAGAGCACCTCGTGATCGACGAGGAAGAAGTCCTGCCAGAAGTGTTCGGGTACCCACGCGGCGAATGCACCGGCGATGAGTAGTCCGCCAGCGACGTCGGTCCAGATGCTGGCCCAGTTCATGACGAACCCCGCCGAGATCTTCCTGCGGCCCTCGGGGCTGTTCATCCGGTGAGCGAGGGTGCCTTGTTCGTGGATGGTCATGTCCATTGCGGCGTGGCCTTCCATGCGCCCCGATAGTCCTTTGTCGGCTTGCTCGCGGGAGGCCGTGACGAGCTTGTCGCGGAGAAGCAGACGGAACGTGATCGCCAGGAAGATGATCATCAGTGGTCCGCCCACGAACTCGGCCAGGGTGAACTGCCACCCCATCAGCAACGCGAGGATGATCCCGAGTTCGATGACCAGGTTTGTGCTGGCGATCTCGAACGCCATCGCCGAGCTGAAGTTCGCTCCTTTGCGGAACAGCGACCTTGCCAACGCGACCGCTGCGTAGCTACACGACGAGGACGCCGCTCCCAGCCCCGTCGCCGCGGACAAGCTCTTCGGGCTGTCATCGCCGATGGCCTTGGTAATGCTCTCCCTGTGAACCGCTGACTCCACGATCGCCGAGAGCAGGAATCCCAAGACGAGCGCCCAAAGGATCTCCCAGCCCATCGCCGTACCAATGGAGATGGCGTGCCTGAGGGACTCGAGCACTCCGCCCACCGGCGCCTCCTTCATGCCCAAGCGGCCGCTCACATCGAGGCCGCCGCCTCAGACCCGGCCGACAGGTGCTGCCCCTCAATCTTGGCAGCATCGTTGTCGGCACACCACAACCGGTTCCGCAACTGGCCTCGTGCGCGACATGGCCACGCCGGCTGCGATGAAACGACCGTCGCAGCCGGCGTGGTGCACGACACCTACCTGCCAGTCCTCGTCGTCAGCGACACGCCATCCACCACCGCCTGAGCGTTGGATCGAGTGGTGGTGTCGACGGTCACCGCTGTTGTTTGGCCGTGCCCGCCCGGGCGGTGGGCTTCTTCTTGGTACCAGCGGCGGGTTTGGGGACCAGCAGGACTGGGACCTTGGCGTGGGTGATGATCTTGTGGGCGGTGCCGCCCAGAAGGTCATGCGCGGTGCTGTGGCTGTTGGCCCCCACGACCAGCAGATCGGCTCGGCGGGCGACGGCGATCTTGCACAGCTCGATGGCGGGATTGCCCCGCAGGAACCGGGTCGTGACCGCCAGACCGGCGGCGCGCAACGGGTCGGTCCACGGCCCGTCGAGGTGCTCGCGGATACTGGCCACGACCGGGCCGCTGTCGACCTGGAGCGCGGCGATCTCCCACAGCTCGACCCGCGGTTCGACGAACACAGCGATCACTTTGGCATCGAGACCAGGACCGTGGTCGGCCACCCAGCGGGCGGCTCGCTGCGAGCCGGGGGAACCGTCAAGCCCGACGACGATCGTAGTCACGAGGCGCACAGGTTCCGGCGGGACACGGATCTGGGCAACTGGGACCTTCTCTCGTCGACCGCCCCCGCGCGGGCGGAGGGCTGAGCTGCTGGTGGGACTGACCCTACGCCGCCGACCTGCGCTCCGGCGTTCGGGGCCGTCGGCGTTCGCGTGTGCGTGGCGGCCTACGGTGCGGGGCGATGGATGCCACCGACGGGTCTCTGCGCACGCTGGTGATCGACATCGGCGGGTCAGGGCTCAAGGCCACCGTGCTCGGCACCGACGGCGAGCCCGTACACGATCGGGTTCGGGTCGACACGACCTACCCGTGCCCGCCTCGCAAGCTCGTCGCCGACCTCGTCGACCTCGTCGGTCCGCTCCCTGCCTTCGAGCGGGCGTCGGCGGGTTTCCCGGGTGTCGTGCGCGATGGCCGCGTCGTCACGGCACCGCACTTCGTAACCGTCCACGGCCCTGGCAGCGACCTCGACCCGGCGCTGGAGGAGCTGTGGGCCGGGTTCGATCTCGCCGGCGAACTCGGCACGGCGCTGGGTGTGCCCGTCAGGGTCGGCAACGACGCCGACGTGCAGGGCGCGGGGGTCATCGCCGGCACCGGTCTCGAGCTCGTGCTCACCCTCGGGACCGGTCTCGGCTCGGCCGTGTTCCGCGACGGGCGGCTGGCGTTGCATCTCGAGCTCGCCCATCACCCGGCGATGAAGGGCCTCTCCTACAACGACTACCTCGGCCAGCGGGCCCGCCAGAAGGTCGGCAACAAACACTGGAACCGCCGGGTACGCAAGGCGCTGGTGGCGCTCGACGCGCTCGTGTGCCCCAACTCGATCCTCGTCGGCGGCGGCAACTCGACCAACGTCGACGCAGACAAGCTCCACAAGAAGCAGCCCACCGTGGCGGCCAAGGTCCGCCTGGTCGGCAACGAAGGCGGCCTGCTGGGCGGCGTCCGGCTGTGGGACGACCGCGGCCTCACCTGAACCAGACGCCCACCCCGACCGACCTGTCAGTGAGATGGCGGCCGGGCTGGGCCAGACTGACCGGATGGAGACCATGCTCGAGGCCGTCGCTCGACTCCAGGCCCTCGGCTACGACCTCGAGCTGCGCGCCGCTCCCGGCGGCCGGTTGCACTGCCCGGCGTGCGACAGCGCGGTGGACGCCAGCAACACCGTGGTCGACGAGACCGTCCGGTTCGAAGGTGACTCCAACCCCGAGGACGAGTCGGTGCTAGTCGCGCTGACGTTGCCGTGCAGGCACCGTGGGCTCTACAGCGCCGCGTTCGGCACGGCTGCACCGCCGGACGATGTCACGGTCCTTCACGCCCTCTCGGCGCGCTGACGCGGGTCGCCCACGGGGGTTGCGACGACCTCGCCGGGCTCAGGTGGGGAAGGTGATGACGGTCTTGACGTCACCGGGGCGCCGCTCGAACGCGTCGGCGAAGTCGTCCAGCGCGACGCGTCGGGTCACCAGCCGCGCCAACCAGCCCGGATCGGTAGCACCGAGGGCGGTGGCCGCCGCCTCGTAGTGGCGGCGGTTGGCGTTGACCGACCCGAACACGACCGCGTTGCCCAGCACCATCTCGCGGTTCACCTCGCCCGCGTCGAACCGCAAGGTCCGACCCCCCGACGAAACGCCGGTCAGGCACACGATCGCGTCGGGGCTGGTGTTGGCGAGCACGTCGACCACCACTGCGGGCGCGCCGGTGCACTCGACCACGATGTCGGCGGCCGCCGCCAGCGGACCGATGTCCCCGACGCGGTAGTCGGCGCCCAGAGCCGCGACGAGGTGCGGCTTGGGACCGTCGCTCACCCGGTCGGCGACCGCGACGGCGTAGCCCCGCTGCACACCGAGGAGGGCAGCGAGCAGCCCGATGGGCCCGGCCCCGCACACGAGGACCGATCGGGGCGTCCACGCGCCGGAGCGGCTGCCGATCCGTTCTATGTGGTCCCACGCCTTGGCCACCACGCTCGCCGGTTCGACCAGCACACCGAGCTCGCCCAGCGCCGGTTCGACCTTGACCGCGAACGTGGGGTCGATCCGGTACCGCTCGGACGCGTACCCGTGGCGCTGCTTGATCCCGCGTTCGGTGTAGCGACCGTTGCGGCACATGTCCCACTCACCGATCGCGCCGTTCGGGCACGGCACGGGGTCCGGGCGCCGCACGAACCCGACCAGCAGGTCGCCGGCAGCGAACCCCGACCCGGATGGCGCGGCGAGCACCCGACCGAGCGACTCATGGCCGATCACCAACCGGTCATTGCCCGGCGGCGCGGTGCCGTAGTCGCCGTCGCAGATCGCGATGTCGGTCCCGCAGATCCCGACCGCCATGGTCGCCACCACCATCGGGCCGTCCAACTCCGGCGGCTCGGCCACCTCGGTCACCGCGGCCGAGCCCGCCACGCCGGGGATGACCGTCAATGCTCGCACCGACGGAGTCTGCACCGTCGCGCGCCACCGAGGACGTCAGCTGCGTGAGCAGGACCGCGGGGTCATGACTGGTTTCAGTGTGGTGTGGCGCGGCGCTGCGTCGGGCCGCTGCGGCGCGACAGCGTGGCCGCTGTGTTGATGATGGCGGTGTGGGAGAACGCCTGCGGGAAGTTGCCCAGCAGCTGCTTCGTTGCCGGGTCATACTCCTCGGACAGCAGGCCGACGTCGTTGCGCAGGCCGAGCAGCCGCTCGAAGATCGATCCCGCGTCGTCGTCGCGGCCCATCAGCGCGAGCACGTCGGCCAGCCAGAACGTGCACAGCAGGAACGCCCCCTCCGCTCCGGGCAGCCCGTCGACCCGTTCGCCGCTCCGGTAGCGCAGCACGAACCCGTCGACGAGCAGCTCTCGCTCGATCGCCGCGACTGTCGCGACCACACGGGCATCGGTGGCCGGCAAGAACCCGACGATCGGCACCAGCAGCAAGCTGGCATCGAGATCTGACGAGCCGTAGGTCTGCACGAACACGCCCCGCTCGTCCACCCCCCGGTCCAAGACGTCCGTGTGGATGTCGTCGCGCAACGCCCGCCACCGATCGATCGGCCCATCGAGATCGAGCCGCTCCGCCGTCGAGACGATACGGTCCGCAGCGACCCACGCCATCACCTTCGAATGGGTGAAGTCGCGGCGCGGGCCCCGCACCTCCCAGATCCCCTCATCCGGTTCCCGCCACGCGCCCTCGAGAAAGTCGAGCAGCGCCCGCTGCAGCTGCCACGCGTTGTCATCGAACTGCAGGCCGGCTATCGAACCTTGGTGCAGCGCGTCGACGACCTCGCCGTAGACGTCGAGCTGGAACTGCGCGGCTGCGGCGTTGCCGACCCGCACCGGTGCCGAACCGCCATAGCCCGGCAGCCACGTCAGCTCCCGCTCGCCCAGCTGACGTTCGCCGGCGAGGCCGTACATGATCTGCAGATCGGCCGGGTCGCCGGCCACCGCCCGCAGCAACCAGTCACGCCACGCGACCGCCTCGGTCGTGTGCCCGGCGTCCATCAACGCCATCAACGTGAACGTGGCGTCCCGCAACCAGCAGTACCGGTAGTCCCAGTTCCGGACCCCACCCAACGCCTCGGGCAGCGACGTCGTCGGCGCCGCGCACACCCCACCGGTGCCCGCGTGGGTCAGACCCTTCAGCACCGTCAACGACCCGCGCACCTCGGCCGCCCAGCCACCGTCGTAGGTCGTCGCGTCCGACCAGCCCTGCCACCAACGCCGCGCCGCATCGATCGAAGCGCTCGCGTCGACTGGCTCATGGCACTGCGTGTGCGACGCGAACCAGCTCAGCACGAACGGCACCCGCTCACCGACCACCACCGAGAACTCGGCGACGCTGCGGCGATCGTCGCCCTCGCCCTCGCCGCGCAGCTCGACCGGCGTGACCAGCCGGAGCGCATCCGGGCCGGCCACGGCGATCCACGCACCGTCGACCCGCCGGACCCACGGAACGACCGCCCCGTACCCGAACCGCACGATCAGCTCGGTGCGCATCGCCACCCGGCCCCGGCGGCCCTCGACCAACCGCACCACATCGAGCTGCTCGTCACGGGGCGGCATGCAGTCGATCACCGCCACCTCGCCGCCATCGCACTCGAACACCGTCTCCAACACCAACGAGTCCCCGAGGTACCGGCGGGTGACCCGGCGAGTGGCTGTGGCCGGTGCTAGGAGCCACCTCCCGTGACGAGGCTCACCTAGCAACGCAGCAAAGCACGCCGCCGAATCAAAGCGCGGGAACGTCAACCAGTCGATCGACCCATCCATCCCGACCAACGCCGCCGACTCCATGTCCGACAGCAGCGCGTAGTCCGCGATCCGCCCCGCCAACGGATCAACCCGACCCGGCGGCGATTGCACCGGACAGGCATCACGACACCCTACGGCCCTCGTCCCGTCACCCCGGGCGCAGAGCGGTCGACAAGCGGCACGTCGATGGAGCCGGATTGTCACCGAGGAGCCCGCGGGTTCCTTGGGCGGGTTGCTCCCGACCCCGCCTGAACCTCACGGAGGTTCCGGCGGGTTGGGGGCATCCCTGCACTTCGGGCTGCACTGATCCCGTCGCGTCGAGATCCTCTGCGACGGCCGGTCGCAGCAGGAACCGCTTGGTCCGGACCGGCCAGTCGACGTCGTCAACCAGGCATGCCACGGAGCGATCGCGCTGCCCGCGGCGAGGTCCACCGGGGCACATGCCCTCCTCGCAGTGCCCCAGTCGACTCGCTCGAAGTCGTCGCGCACGACGTCGCCCGACCCATGGGAGCCGCCGACTGTTCCCACACCCCGGGCCGGACGAGCCAGGGCGGTTCGCCCAGCTCGCTTGGATATGCCGCGCCTATCAGCGCACGAACCACCCCAACCCGCCAGCGGCACGCCGCACATAGCCGGCGTT
>JBKJQY010000121.1:0-13912 GCA_046593725.1 Candidatus Limnocylindrales bacterium | reverse complement strand
CTGTGCGTGCTGGAGTCACTCGCCTCTGGCGAGTTGTCCGTCAGCGACCTCAGCGCGACGGTGGGGTGCCAGGTCCCCAACATGAGCCAGCACCTCAGCGTGTTGCGGAGCGCCGGTCTCGTGACGAGCCGACGCGACGGCAACACCGTGCTGTATCGCCTCGCCGACCCCCGGGTCCTCGAGGCCTACCGACTCATCCAGGACATCGCCCGCTAAGGGCACCGCCGGGCTCGCCCGGCAGACTCATTCCCGCGAGGCGGGAGAAAGGGATCGGATCCCATGGTCGAGATCAAGCATGCGACGGACGCCACCTTCGAGGAACTCGTCCTGAAGGCCGAGCGACCGGTCGTGGTCGACTTCTGGGCCGCCTGGTGTGGGCCCTGCAAGCTGGTCGCCCCCGAAATGGAGAAGCTCGCCGCCAAGTACGACGGCAGCGTTGACGTGGTCAAGGTGGACGTGGACGCGAATCCGCGCCTGTCCCAGGCCTTCAACATCATGAGCATTCCCACTATCGCCTTCTTCAAGCCCGGCGCACAGCCGCAGGGCGTCGTGGGCTTCAAGCCTCTCGAACAGCTCGAGCAGCAGTTCGGGCTCGCCGAGTACGCGGTCGCTCCAGTCGACTGACCCCTTCGATCCGCCTCCTCGCGCTGATGACCCCGGTTCCTCCGCCGGGGTCATCGCATGTCCGGCTCCGGACCTACGGACGCTCGGCTCGCCGCCAGGCTGACCCGAACCAGGCCTCGGCGCGGTCGAGCGCGTGGTCGTCCGGCGACTCCGGACTGAACCGCACCCAATCGGGGCCGCGCCGCGAGCGGGCCGTGTCCGGTGTCCGAAGCGCCGCATCGGCGACGGCAGCCTCCAACCTGAACTCCGCGATGGCGCCGTCTGCGGAGACCGCAGCGAAGGCTCGCCCGACGCGGTCCCACAGGATGCCACCCGCTGGATCCACGGTCGCTGACACACCGGCCAGGTCCTCGGCGGCCTCGGTGAGCAACTTGTGCAGGATCACGCCCGGGCCGCCAGCAGGATGGCCTCCAGCTCGGGCACGTGCTCCTCGTAGTGGGCGATCGTCTCGTCGTGGAACGTGCGCAAGTGATCGGCGTGCTTGACCCAGCGCGACTCAGGTACGACCGTCAGGTAGCCACGCAACTCGCCAGGCTGCGTCCGCATCCGTTCGCGCAGCTCGGTCATCGGCAGGGCCGCCCAGGTCGCCTGGATCTCCGCGTTGTAGGCGTCACCGCCCTGCGCCTCCCATGCCGCGTCCACCCGGGCGATCGTCGGACTCTCTTCGTTGACCGCCAGCTCCCTAGCCACGTCCAGGGCGACGCCCTGCCACGACAGCATGTGGGCCATGAGGTCTCGACCGGACCAACCGTGGGCCGCCTCCACGGATGCCTCCAGCTGTCCGTCCGTCAAGGTCGCGAGTGCCTCATATGGGGCCCAGGCATCACGTTCTTCTTCCAGGAATTCGAGCGCATCAAGGTACATGCGCACATCGTAAGCGCGTCCGGGAAGCGGCGGGTGCTAGATTCTCGGTGTGACTCGCGCCGACGTGCCGCCCCCTCTGCCACCGGTCGACCCCTCCGCGCCCAGCCCCGTCCCGTCCTCCAGTCTCAGCCCGGAGCTGCTGGCCGGCCTGCTGGCCGACGGTGACGACGAACTCGCGGCCTGGACGCTGGGGCACGCCCTCACGGAATCGCCGCGCGCCGAGGTCTACGACGACCTGCTGGCGCAAGCGATGTACCTCGTGGGAGAGCGATGGGTGAACGGTCAGTGGAGCATCGCGGAGGAGCATCTGGCGAGCCAGACGCTGATCCGCGCACTGGATCGAGTCCGACCGAAGCTGGGTCCGGATGGCCGCGTCGGACCACTGGCAGTGCTGGCCGGGGTCGCCGGCGAGCACCACATGATCGGCCTGATCTGCCTGGATCATGTCCTGAGCGAAGGCGGCTGGACGATCGCGCGACTCGGAGCGGACGTGCCGGCCGACGACCTGGCCCGGTTCGTCGCCAAGAACGAAGCGCGGCTGGTGGCGCTGACGGCCTCGGATCCAGGACGGCTGGAGGCACTCGACGAGTCCGTGGCCGGCGTCCGTGCCGCGACGGCGGAACGAGTTCCCGTGATGCTGGGCGGTCGGCTCGCGGGCTCGCCCGGGCTCACCGAGGCCATGAAACTCGACTGGCGTGGCACGACGCTCGGCGGCGCCGCCGCTTTCGCCGATGCGGTCCTGACCGGACTGTCGGCCGACGCCTAGAGCATTGATTCCTCAAGCTCGGTAGGTGATCGCACTCCCGAGACCCCTTCGAGTCGACCGAAGCGCAGGGGGTGACGATGGCCTGCCGCACACCCCGGGGCTCCACGCTCGATAGATCGGCTTGTCCCGATCGCTCACGACTCCGGGTCGAACAATCCCGGCTGGTCGTAGGCCGCGCCCGCCTCCCTCACCCCAACGCGAGCCGGAACCATCGCGAGAAGCTCGGCCACGGACAACCGCTCGCCGATCGCTGCGGTCCCGATGGGCCACGCCCCCTTCGAAAGCAGCGCCAGATTCCCGGCCGGGACTCCCGCATCGCTTCGCACGGCAACGGGTACCCAACCGTGCTTCAGGGCCTCGACCGCGCCCGTCCACGTCCCTCCCGATCCCTCGGCGCTGGCGACGACCACGGCCACATCCGAGAGGGCGTAGATCAACTTGTTTCGGCCCATCGCCGCCACCGCGCTGAACGGGGCCATGGGGTGATACGGCGACACGATCACGGCCTGGCCGCTCGCGACGGCGGCCCGCGTCGCGCTCTCGCGGATCCGCCGCTCGACGCCCCCGGGTACGACGCCGATCACGGACCCACCAACCCTGAATGCCGCACGCATCGCCGCCACGTCGATCCCTCGAGCGCCACCCAACACGACACTGGAACCACCACGCGCCACAGCCTCCGCCAGCGCCTCCGTGAACGCCACCGCGCCCTCATCGGCATCTCGCGAGCCCACGATCGCAACGCCGCCGCGCAGCAACAACGCGGGGTCGCCGCTCCCGAACAGGACGGGCGGCGCGCCGTCCCCAAGCCGGTCGCGCAGCCGATCCGGATACGCCTGGTCGGCGACCGTCACCACCCACACGCCTCGAGACTGCAGCCGATCGAGCTCGAACGCCAACTGACCGGCCCGTGACAGGAGCCGAACGTACCGCTCCGCCTCTTCGGACTCCACGCCCAACGACCGGACGATGTCGGCGGCGGACAAGTCGGTCAGGTCGTGCACGCCGCTGAACGACTGTCGCCGCAACAGATCCTTCAATCGCGCGAAGGCCACGGGCGACACCGGTCTGACCGTTCCCTGCGGCAGCCCCAGGCTCGAGCACAGGAGGATCGTCGCCGACGAATCCGGCGACAGCGGCTCCAAACCGATCATTCGCGTCCGCTCGCGACTGCCAGGGCCAGCGGATAGACGGGCCCACTCCCGTGCGTCGCCAGCAGCCACCCGGCAACCGTCATCGTCCACTTCGAATCAACGATGTCGTCCACCAGCAGGACGGGCCCGGGAAGCACCGCCGCCCCGTGGATGCCCAGCTTCTCGTGTGCATTCGCGAGTTGCTGCACGCTGTTCTCCATCGCCTTCTGCGGCTGGGCCGCGTCGGCGACCGTCAAGCAGTCCACATACGGCAGGTCGAGGCGTTCGGCGAGCGAGCGTGCGAACCCATCCACCAACCCGGTACGAGTCGCCGATGGCAACGCCGTGACCCAGGTGGGTGCCGGATCGGGATGCCACCGGTCCCGGATGGCCCGTGTCATCGCGGTGACCAACTCACTGCTGAACGTGCCGTCCACGTATCTGCCGCGCTGGACGTCTCTCCCCCACCCTGCGTCCCCGTACACGCATAGGGCCATCCCACGTTCGTTGGCCGGTTTGATCTTCCCGGAGAGTCCCTCGACCGCCCCCGCAGGCCACAAGGCCCGCGGTTCGATCGTGCGCAGATCCCGCCGAAGGAACTCGATAGCCGCCTTGACGAGATCCGGCTCCACCTCACGCGGCAGTCCACGACCGACGCAACGGGCGCATCGGCCACAAGGCACCGCAGCCGGATCGTCCAGCAGATCAACGAGGTATTCCATGAGGCAACCCCCGTGCGTCATGTACGCCTGCATCTGCGCCAACTCCGCGCGTCGGGTGGCCTTGACCTGTTCGATCCTGACCTCGTCCTGCGTCCAGGGGTTCGGGGTGCGGCGATACCGGCCGCCATCGCGAGCGACCGCGCCATCGATCTCGAGGAGCTTCAGGGCCTGGTCGATCCGCCCCTTCTGGAGATTGACCGCTCGCTGGAGTTCACCCGGGGACATCGAGTCCACCGATTCAAGGACGGCGAGGATCTCGTGCATGTGCACCGTCGAAGGGAACGCCGTGTCCATGAAGTACTTCGCGATGTCGTCGTCCTCGCGGCCGCCCAGAACGACCCCGTAGGCGAGATCCACCGCGCGACCGGCACGGCCCACCTGCTGGTAGTACGCGATCGCGGAACTGGGACGCTGGTAATGAACGACGAAGCCGAGATCCGGCTTGTCGAAGCCCATCCCCAGCGCGACCGTCGCCACGAGCGCCTTCATCTCCCCGGCGATCAACGCATCCTCCAGGGCCTCTCGCTCACGGGTATCCAACGAGGCGTTGTACGCGCGGGCATCGATCCCCTGGCTGCGCAGGAACGTGGCGACGCGCTGGGTGTCGGCCACGGTCAGGCAGTACACGATTCCGCTTCCGGGCAAGGCCGGTAGCTGCTTCGCGAGCCAGGCCAGCCGCTCGGCCTGGTCACTCAACGTGATCGCGTCCAACCGGAGCGAGTCGCGGCCCAGTGGCCCGCGGATCACCTGTACGTCATCGCCCAGCTGGTCGACGACATCGGCCACGACACGGTCGTTCGCCGTCGCCGTCGTGGCGAGGACAGGCACGCGTGGATCGAGCAGGCGGAGGATGCGCGAGATCCTTCGATAGTCGGGCCGAAAGTCGTGGCCCCAATCGGAGATGCAGTGCGCCTCATCCACGACGAAGAGACCCGTCGAACCCTGGAATCGCGGCAGGATGTCGGTCGTGAATCGCTCGTTCGCCAGACGTTCTGGCGAGATGAGCAGCACGTCGATCACGTTCGTTTCGAGGCCCAGTGCGACGTTGCCCCATTCCTCGACATTGCCGGAATTGATCGTGGCGGCCCTGAGGCCCAGTCGCTGCGCCATCGCGATCTGGTTCCGCATCAGGGCGAGCAGCGGGCTGACGATGAGCGTGGGCCCGTGTCCCCGGTCGCGACGCACCCGGGTCGCGATCCAATAGACAAGGCTCTTGCCCCAACCGGTGCGCTCGACGACCAGGGCTCGGCGACCATCCCCGATGACGGCCTCGATCGCCTCGCGCTGGCCGACCCGGAACTCGGCGTCCTCGCCGATCATGGTCTGGAGGTGCCGCTGGAGCTCGTCCATCGACGCATTGTGCGGGATGGGGGTGGTCGGGCTCGCGAGGGGCGGCTTGGCTTGATCCGAGCGGGCGCGGGGTGCTGGGTGTGATGCCTCGAGCGTGCGCGGGGTGCTGGGTGTGATGCCTGTCGGCGGCATCAAGGCCAGGCGTGCGCCGGCGCGAGTAGGATCGGTCAGGTCCGTCAGCTCTCGAATGGCACTCGCGGCTCAGAGTCGCGGGTTTGGGGTCCAGTGGGCTCGGCGGCGGTCTTGGGGGCGGTTGCGACTCAGAGTCGTGCGCTTCAGGACTCGGAGCCTATCAACCCCGGTTGGTCCCACAGAGCGGCCGGGGGCTGGTGGGGCAGGTGATCTCGAACGTCGTCGATCCGGCGCTGATGGACCATGAGGTAGCCGTCACACCTATCGGTCTTGTGCCTTGAGCTCATCCGACAGGCCAAGCAGGGTGCGATACGAGATCACCCAGTCAACGATCTCGGCAGTCTCGTGGATCCCACCAGTGGGCACTCACCCGCCAATATGCCCGGGCGAGGCTCACGCCGCGAACCGCTGCGTCCTCTCGCGGACCCTCAGGTCTGCCCTTCGTGATCAACTGACTCCTCGTGGGACCGAGCGAGGTGACTCCGCGCCTCATAGCCGACCCTGGATCGCGCAGCCCTGGGGATCGCGATCTCAGCGGGCCAAGCCGCGCGTGTGCCTCCAGCGGAACCAACCCGCGGCCAGAAGCAGGACCGCCACCCCGGCAAAGGCCGGGATCTCTCTCGCCGGTGTTCCGCCGAGGTCACGGCCGACGACGTGGGAGACGGCGTGCAGCGCCGCCCCCACGCCAACCCCGACGAGCGCAACAGTCAGTCCGTCGGACCGACGGTGCGCGCCTGCGAGAAGGAGCACCACTCCAAGCCCGATCTGGAACGCACCGACATCCTGCAGGAAGTGTTGGTTGTACGGCTCGAACGTGGCAAGCGCCTCGAAGAAGGAACGGGGATCGACCATCGCCCACACCCCGACCGCGACGAAGCCGATGCCGACGACGATCGCGATGGCGCGGGGCAGTGTCATGAACCTGGACCCGGCGGCCGGCGCAAAACCTGGTTGTTGCTGGTCGCCCTGCCGATCACCCCGGATGCCGCGATGATCGCCGCGACAGCTACGAGAATCACCCCGAACTCGCCCGCCAGCCAGGAACCGGGAAGTACCGACTGGCCGACCAAGATCGGCAGGTTGATCGCCAGAATCAGAGCGGTGAGTGCACCAAGCAGCAGTCCTGCACGCATGAGGAGCGATCGCCCACGCGTCGCGCGCCAGGTAAAGAGTGCGGTCGCGAGAGCCAGCAGGACTGTGCCGATCAGGAACATGAGACCGACGGCTCCGCCAACCATGTTGGTGCCGCCGTTCTCCCAGATGAACAAGATCTTGACGATCCAGACCAGCCCACCGGTTAGCGCGAGGATCCTTGCGAGTCTCTCGGGTCTGACGTGAGCGGGGACCTGCACGAGGGCCACTATACGCCGTCCCTCACGCGAATCGCCCGCCTTGCGGACAGGTTCCGTGACACGACGTGATTCGTTGCCGGTGTCCTCGTGGCTCGATCGCGGGCTCGGGTCTGTCGGCGCCTAGATCCAGGGCTGTCGGGGACCCGCCGGACGGCAGGCGCCTCGAAGACGTCGATCTCCTCCGCGGCGATCAGGCAGATCTTGCGCATGCCGACGCAGTCGTGGCGGTTGTGTTCGCGGAGATGCTCCCAGCGTCGGAGCTGGTCAGGCGTCAAGCCGGCCACACCCCTCCCCTTCCCCAGGGACTTGCGCGCTCGAGCGACGGTCTTGCCGACCTCGTCGGGGCCAGCTTCGGGCGGGACCGTGTGCTCGATCAAGGCCATGTAGTCGGCCAGAGCGTTCGTCCCCGGCTTCTTCCGGTCGTGGCATTTGTTGCGCCAGCGGACCGCGTACGACCGAGCGTTGACGTAGCGGGACTCGAAGCGAGCGACGTGCTGCGGGCTGTACGTCTTGACCACGTCCAGCTCATGTTCGCTCCACGCCACGATCTGGCGGTCCTTCGCCTCGGCGCGCAGCAGGATCCGCTCGATGGCTGCGGGAAGCGTCAGGAGTTCCATCCCGCCAGCGATCGCCAGCGGCTCGAAGGCCGAGTCAGTGATGTATTGCGGGGGCCAAGACTCGCGCCCCGACCGGGTCGCAGAGCCGAGCAGGACCGGCGGCTTGTCCTTCTGGCCTTCGAAGTCGATGTACAGGGCGCGGTGGAGCGACTCGAGTGTGACCTCGGCCCACGTCGGCTGTGTAGTCGCGGCTCGGGAGGCGCGTTCGATCGCGGGTCGCAATTCCTGCGGTCGGTCGCCCCACCGAACATGGCCGACGTATAAGCACGTGTCGGCATGCTCGTACGGTTCACCGCAGCCTTTGCAACTGTTCTGCGCTTGAAGATGCGGAAGACCACAAACCTCAAAGCCTGGGTCGATGTCTTCGTGCGTCTCAGCTTTGTTCATTTCTAGGATCTCCACAGGAAGAATGACAGTGGGTCGGCGATACATCGGACGACCAGGTAGGGCACGAGGAACGGGCCGAGCAGCACCAGCCACATGGCTGCGAGGACCAGACCAGCCAGAAGATGCCCTTGTCGATGCCGTCGTTCATGGGCTCGTCGCTTGGACCATGGTCGGTCCACCTCCGTTCTGTGCAGGGACCGGTCGGCGGTGGCGATCCATCGACGACGGCCCTACCCGATACGGGCGTGCGCGGGATGACTACGCGCGCGGAACTGCAGGGACGCGGGCGGACGCGCGAGGGCGCGCACGAGGGCCGAGTGCTTGCCTGGGTGTTGTGTGCTGGCGGCGATGACTGTCGGCGGCATCAACGCCGGCGTTGGTGGGCGATAAGGGCTGGCGAAGAACCCGTCCCTAGCCTCGCCTTGCCGGATCTGCGTACGCCGAGGCCACCAACTCCGATGCCACCGCGAATCACCGATTACACCCGATAGCGAATGCGGCAGCGGCACATCCCGCTCGCCTGGGTCATGGCCGTATACGACGACCCAGACGGGATCGAGGCTGACGTCTCACGCCATGTCACGGACCGGGAGATCCGATGGCGTCTGTATGATGACCAGCTAATCGAGATCGTCGTGGACCTGACCGATGGGACGATCGTGAGCGCGTGGATCACGCGGGTGATGGCATGAAGGTCGAGTACGACAAGGCGCACGACGTCGCCTATTTCCGACTGTCGCCCGGTCGGACGACGAGGCAGGTGCGCCTGGATCCGGCTCGGGTCGTCGACTACGGTGCAGACGGGTCGGTCATCGGGGTCGAGTTCATCTCACCGTCCCACGGGATCGACGTCGCGGGCGTTCCGCGGGCCGACGAGGTCGAGCGCGAGGCGAGGCGGATCGGCCTGTCGGTCCGGATCGCGTCGTCTTGATCCTTGCGGTCCAAACAGGACCGAGATCGCAACGAATCTTTCGTGGCCGAGCAAGACGACGACCGAATCCGTCGATTCCTGCCTGTGATGACGCTCGTTGATCGGAGTCGGGGTCCTGTCAGGACCTCGATGAGCCGGACGGGTCGCGAACCTGCCGGGTCGACCCGCTTGGCGATCGTGGACGCAGCGATGGCTCCGGCGGTTTGGGGCGTTGTGTGCTGGCGGCGATGACTATCGGCGGCATCAACGCCGACAGGATCTTGACCTCCGCGGGGCGGCTTCCGGGGCCGAAGGAAGGGTTCGGGACGTCGGGTCGCCTCGCCCGGTGGGTACGGGCCCTGCATCACTCGTTCCCGCCAGTTGATCGTCATGGGTCAACGCTATCCCCGTGGGCGTCCTCTGGCAGTGTTGCATCCAACCGCTGCGTCCACTCGCGCACCCTCAGGTCTGCCACTCGTGCCCGGGCATGATGCGATGCATGAACTCGTCAAAGAGGGGCACCGTAAACGCGGTATCGCCGTGGTTCGGGCTCCAGATCATGCCCTTCGTGATCAACTGACTCCTCGTGGGACCGAGCGAAGTGACCCCGCGCTTCAGGACTGCGGCGATGTCGCCCGACCGGTGCGGACCGGGGCCGAGCTCGGCCATCGCTCGCAGATACCGCTTCTCGACTGGGGTCAGGCGATCGAATCTCACCCGAAAGAAGCTCTCGTCGAGGGCAGCGATCGCAGACGCCGATGCAGCATCCACGTCGCCACGCGTGATCGGGGACTCGTCGGCTGCGTCCCACGAGTGCTTCCCCCACTCTTGCACGAAGTACGGGTAGCCTCGAGTCTCTTCCACGATGCGATCCAAGGCGTGGCTCGTGACCTCAACGCCTTGATCTTTGGCCGGCTTCGCGATGGCAAGCTTGGCCGCGTCAGGCGTCAACGGACCGATCTCGCGGAAGTCGAACAGACGCTCGGCATATGACTTCGCGCGTCCCGTCTGACCGCGAAGTTGGGGTAGTCCCGCGCCCACAAGGATCACGGGCAACCGCCGTTGAGCTGTGCGATGCAGCGCTGTGATCAGCGCGGCCAATTGCTCTTCCTCGACGTATTGCAACTCATCAACAAAGATCGCCAGGGCCGTTCCGGCGCTTTGAGCCGCCGCCCCGGCCGCCTCCAACAACGCCTGGAGGTCGTGCTCCAGGTCGCCATTGTCCGCAAGGCCGGGTTCCGGTTCCAGGTCGAACCCCACCTCGATGTCGGCGTACCTGACCTTCAGCGACCTGGCGAATCCCGTCAGGGCGCGAAGGGCTCGCTGCGCATGATCACGAGCTTGCTCGTTGCGCGAGAGCCGCAGCATCGCCACTCGCAACTCTGGTGCCAGCATCGCCGGGAGGGATCGGTTCTCGGGTGCCTCGATCCGCAGGGTCTGGATCCCAGTGCCTTCGGCGTCGTCCCGCATCCTGTCCAGCAAGACCGTCTTGCCGACGCCGCGGAGCCCGACCATCAAGACGCTCTTGGTGGGCAGCCCGCGACGTACCCGCTCCAGGGCCACGCGTACCGTCTCCCGCAATTCATCTCGGCCTGCGAGCTCCGGCGGCGGGGTGCCTGCGCCTGGGGCGAATGGGTTCGTAATCGGGTCCATCGCAGCAGTATACACATGTTAGTGATATTAGCGCGAGAGAATAAAGTTGCTAAACTTCGTCAATCGCGGACGCTGTCGAGCCGAGGCGAGGTGCTTGGCGTGATGCGTATCAGCGGCATGACGGCCCTGTCCAATGGGGAGGAGGACCGTCAACCGGGTCGATACCGATCGGCGCGTGATCCGTCATGGCGATGACGGTAGCCCGAGGTACTTACCTGCTGGTTACTTGAGCCGATCGGTCAGGCCGGATCCCGGCTTGGCGCGCTCCGAGCGGAGGCGAGGTGCTGGGTGTGATGCCTGTCTGCGGCATCAAAGTGGAAGACGACAGGCTCGGCGAAGGAGTGGTCAGGTCGCCGATCGGACGAGCGTGTCCCGATGGGATGGATACGCTCGGTAGGCGCCCTGGGTGTTCCAGTCCACATCGGCGACCCAGCCGAGCCGAGGGTCCTGGACGAGCCGTCCCTTGACGTATTCGTCACCGTCGACGACGCCGACAGGATCGTGACTTCAGCGGGGCAGCTTCTGGGGCCGAAGGAAGGGTTCGAGGCGTCGGGTCGCCTCGTCCGGTGGGTACGGGCCATCCCAGATTCAACATACTAGGGGACAAGTTCGACTTGAGGGAGCCATGCCCATGACTGAGCCAACCGAGCGAGCCTTCGGTCGATCCGTCATCTCGCTACTCACAGGCGACATCACGCGCGTCACTGCCGATGCGATCGTGAATGCCGCGAACAACGCGTTCGCGCACGGCGGCGGCGTCGATGGGGCGATCCGTCGGGCTGCCGGACCGGAGCTGTCAGGCGAGATGCGTCGTCGCTACCCCACCGGGACGCCCACGGGCACGGCGGTGTCGACGGGTGCCTACGCCCTGCCGGCGCGCTGGGTCATCCATGCCGTCGGACCGGTCTGGGGCCAGGGCGGCCACGACAAGCTGGATCTGCTGGCCGGCGCCTACCGCAGCGCCCTCGTGGTGGCCGAAGAACTTGGCGCCGAGTCCATCGCGATGCCCGCGATCAGCGCCGGGACGTTCGGGTTTCCGATCGAAGTGGCAGCCGATGTCGCCTTGCGGACCGTGCGGGATCACCTCCTGGGCGAGACCGGGCTGTTGCGCGCGACGTTCGTCCTTCGGGGCGCTGATGCGATGGAGGCGTTCACGCGGCGGCTCGGCGCGATCTGAGCGGAAGCGGGGTGCTGGGTGTGATGCCTGTCTGCGGCATCAAAGTGGAAGATCAGAGGCCGAGGCGAACGAGTCCGTCACCGATCGCTCGATCGTCCCTCGCCCGCGCCACAACGACCTCAGCGGTCTCGTGGATCCGTCCCGATCGCAGCGCGTCTTCAACCGGCGGCCGTGCTTGCCGCCACGGAGCGCATCGATGGCGAACATGCGTCTCGACGGCTCCCGAAACGCTTCGCGCGCCAGCTCCGCACCGACCGGGTCGTGACGGCTGACGCGCCGAAGCGCCACTGACGAAGGCGGCCCGGCAGCGCCGGCTGGAACCGCCACACTGCCAACACGTCGCCGTGCGGACTCGCGCCGTTAAGTGCGCGCCGCGACGACGACAGGGGGAACATGACCGACACGGCCGACCACCTTCGGATCGTGGGTTGGAACTGCAGTGGCGGGCTGGCCAAGAAGACGGAGCACCTGCTCGCGCTCAAGCCCGACATCGCGATCATCTCGGAGTGCGCCCGTGCGTTCACGGACCTTGGAGCGCTCCGACAGGTGGGCTGGACGGGCGACTATCCGACCAAGGGCCTCGGCGTGTTTGCGCGACCAGAACTCGGCGGTCGTGTCGTGGACCTGGACACGACCCGGCAATGGTTCATGCCCGTTCAATTCGACGCGATCGGCTTCGGCGTCCTTGCCGTATGGGCGATGAACGCGGACGGCAAGGAGGACCGGCCGCCCTACGGTCGAACACATGCCGCCCTTGCTCATCACGCCGCATTCGTGGCGGATGCCGACCTCGTGATCGGTGACTTCAACGACAACGTCCGCTGGGACAAGAAGCGCAAACCGTCATTCGCGACCACCACGCGGATGCTCAGCGACGCCGGCTACGTCAACCTGTACTACCTGATGACCGGCGAGATGCCCGGTTCGGAGTCCGTCGGCACCATCTCGTTCCGGCGCGACGTCACGAAGCCCTACCTGATCGACCACGCCTTCCTCCGTCGGTCGCGGGTCGCCGAGTTGGATCGATTCAACGTCGAGGCCGCGAGCGATTGGCTCCACGAGAGCGACCATGTGCCGCTGGTGCTGGACCTGCGCCGTGATCCACTCGTCAGCTACCTGAATGGAGGGGCCGATGGGCTGGACGATCGCTGACCTACGAGACGAACTGCGACGGTACGAAGCCGCCTTGGTTCACTTCGGTGGGAATGCCGCAGCCAGGATCGAGTGCAAGCGGACGATCGGGATGTCATCCATGTCGCGCCCGGCCGAGAGGAGCTTGCGGATCGAGCGCGTCCCTTCCAGGCGGACGTCCGCGTAGGCCGTGGGTCGACGAGTGAGCGGCCAGTCACCGTCGACGAAGCACGGGACCGGCATGATCGGCGGTAGTGGAGCTATCGCCGAGGCGGCCAAAGCGCGTTCGACGGCTTCGACCTCGGGACCGTCTGGCCAAGACCGCGCGTGGGCACACGCGCCTCGCGCGCGTCCGTGACAGGCGCGCGGGCTCCGTAGGAGCCGAGCCCTTGACAGGCCGTGGACGGTGTCGTTGCCACCCGGCGGACGGGCGGTCGAACGACAAGGGATCAAGGGGGGGCAGCGGATGGACGACCCGATCGACACGGGGGTCTTCTGGCTGGTCTGGGTGCCGGCTGGGATCGCGCTGACAGCGATGTGGGCGTTGGTGCTCAGCCCACTCCTCGTCCCGTACCTGGCCGTTCGGTGGGCATTCGGTCGATAGCCAAAGGGGGTTCGCGATGGGATCAACCACCGTTTTCAAGTGCCGCGGATGCCGCAAGAAGTTCGGTGTCCAGAGCGGCGGCGGCTTCTTCTTCGATCTGCTGCACTGCGACACATGCGGAACGGCCCGGAGTGTCGGCCACCAGGAGCTGGGTGACATCCACCTCGGGTTCGTCAAGGGGCTGCCCGGCCCGTACGCGGTCAGCCGGGCCGCGATGGACGAGCAGATCAAGGCCGAGTACCCGGGCGAGCCGCTCAGTCGCCACCAGTACCATGCGGCCGCCGAGGCGACGCTCGAACCGTGCGACTGCGGTGGACGATTCCGGTATGACGCCCCGGCCCGGTGCCCGAAATGCCGGTCGACGAGCGAAATGTGGGATCGGGACGCCAGGGCTGGGACCATGCACTACGACTGAGGGGCTCAGGGAGCCTGGCGCCCGAAGAGGGCTCTGGCGGTCCTGGTAGGACCTCGATCGCAACAGATCCCTCGT
>JBKJQY010000120.1:0-12816 GCA_046593725.1 Candidatus Limnocylindrales bacterium | reverse complement strand
TACGCGGTCTCGCCCTGCTCGGCGAGCCAATCCTCGTAGTTCGTCTCGTCGACGCCCTTGTCGACATCGGTCTTCGTCAAGAGGAGCGGGACGCGTCCGTCGCGGATCGTCTCCTCCGTGATGATGCACTTGCGGATGTCGCTGCGTTCCGGGATGTCGTACATGACCTCCAGGAGCGCCTCCTCCACGATCGAGCGCAGCGCACGCGCGCCGGTCTTGCGATCGAGCGCAACCTCCGCGGCGGCGCGCAACGCCCCGGGCGTGAACGCCAGCTCCACTTTATCGAGCGACAGGAACCGCTGGAACTGCCGGGTGACCGCGTTCTTCGGCTCGGTCAGGACACGGACCAGGTCATCGGCGGTGAGCGCGGACAGCGTGACCATGACCGGCAGGCGCCCGATGAACTCGGGGATCAGCCCGAACTTGAGCAGGTCCTCCGGCATCAGCTTCTCGAGGATCTTGCCGCGCTCAGCGGGACCCATCGCGGATTCGGTGCCGAAGCCGATCGACCGCCGCCCCACCCGCTCCTCGACGATCTTCTCGAGCCCGTCGAAGGCCCCACCGCAGATGAACAGCACGTTCGTGGTGTCGATCTGGATGAAGTCCTGATGCGGGTGTTTGCGACCGCCCTGCGGCGGGACGTTGGCGACGGTGCCTTCGAGGATCTTGAGCAGCGCCTGCTGGACGCCCTCGCCGGACACGTCTCGGGTGATCGACGGGTTGTCCGCTTTGCGCGCGATCTTGTCGATCTCATCGATGTAGATGATCCCGCGCTGGGCCCGGGCGACATCGAAGTCGGCGGCCTGGATCAACCGCAACAGGATGTTCTCGACATCCTCGCCGACGTAACCGGCTTCAGTCAGCGACGTCGCGTCGGCGATACAGAACGGGACGTCCAGGACACGGGCGAGGGTCTGGGCCAGGAGCGTCTTGCCACTCCCCGTCGGCCCCACCAGCATCACGTTGGACTTCTGGAGCTCCACCTCGTCCACGGCGTTGCCCGCGTTGACCCGCTTGTAGTGGTTGTAGACGGCGACCGCCAGGACCTTCTTCGCCCGTTCCTGGCTGATGACGTACGCGTCGAGCGCGTCCTTGATCTGGTGCGGGTTCGGCAGCTTGGACGCCGCGACCTTGGGCCGCGGTGTCTCGAGCATCTCCTCTTCGATGATCTCCTGGCACAGGTTGATGCACTCATCGCAGATGTAGACCCCCTGGCCTGCGATCAGCTTGCGGACCTGTTCCTGGCTCTTGCCGCAGAAGGAGCACCGATATGGGACCTTGGGCCCCTTGGCGCCGCTCGTCGTCGTCACGCGTTCCCGACCCCGCTACTTGTCCTTGGACTTCTTGGGTCCGGGCTGGGATGGATCACCCGCCGCGGCCTCGACCTCGGCCGGCGTCACGGTCCCGGAACCTTCGCCGCCGGTCAGACCGGCATCATGCGCCTGGGCGATAAGGGAGTCCCCTGGTACAGAGTAGACCGCGTCGATGATGCCATAGTCCTTGGCGGCGTCGGGCGACATGAAGTTGTCGCGGTCCGTGTCCTTGACGATCTTGTCCAGCGGCTGGCCGGTGTGGCGAGCCAGGATCTGGTGATTGACGTCGACGAGGTGTTCCCACTCACGCATCTGGATGACCGCGTCCTGGGCGGCGCCGCGGAAGCCACCCGAGCCCTGGTGGATCATGATCCGGCTGTTCGGCAGCGCGTAGCGCTTGCCCTTCGCGCCGGCCGCCAGGAGGACCGCCGCCATGGACGCCGCCATGCCGATGCAGATCGTGCTGACCGGGGCGCGCAGGTACTGCATCGTGTCGTAGATGGCGAGGCCGGACGTCACCACGCCGCCGGGCGAGTTGATGTACAGGCTGATGTCCTTCTCTGGATCTTCGGATTCGAGGAACAGGAGCTGCGCGATCACGAGGTTGGCGAGGTGATCCTCGATCTGGTCGCCCAGGAAGATGATCCGCTCTCGAAGGAGGCGCGAGTAGATGTCATAGGCACGTTCCCCCCGACTGGAGGACTCGATGACCATGGGGACGAGCATGTGGACTCCCTCGTTCGCTTGGATCTGGGCTCAGCCGGCCCGGGCCGGTTCGCCGGCGATGATGGATCCGGGGTCAGTCGCCCCGATAGCGGCGTTGGCCTCAGCCTGACCGTTGTCCACGGCCGAGCCAGGACCATCTTCGATATGGGGGAGCGGCGGGTGATCGGGATGGGCGATCAGCCACTGGTCGATGAGGCCCTCCACGACACGGCTGCGCCGGAGGCTGCTCCGGATGAAGCTGCGGCCGCGATCGGACTCGAAGTAGGCCACGAGTTTGGGATCCGCCTCGTAGCGCTCCCGCCCCCGGGCGATCTCGGCCTGGATATCGATCTCAGGGACCTCGACGCCCTCCTCCTCTGCCACCTTGGACAGGACGAGTAGCGTCTTGACCCGCTTCTCGGCGCCGGGCCGGAATTCCGTGTGGAGGTCCGCCTCGGCCTTTTCGACCGCGGCCAGGTAGGCGTTCTCCTCGATGCCCTGGCGAGCGAGCGTGCCGCGGAATTCGTCGTGCATGACCTCGACTTCCTGGTCGATCAGGACCTCGGGCAGCTCCACCGACGCATTGGCCACGGCATATTCGATGATCCGATCTGCAAAGGTGTGGCGGGCGCGATCCAGTGCGTTGGCCGCGAGGCGGGCGCTGATATCTTCCCGCAGGGCGGCGACATCTGAGAAGGCGCCCATCTGCCGGGCGAACTCGTCGTCGAGGTCCGGCTGGACCTTCTCGCGCAGTTCCTTCAGGTCCACCGCGAAGTGCGCGACCTGGGCTGCCAGGGTGGGTTCGCCGTAGTCCTCGGGGAACGTCACGTCGAATGCCGTGGAGTCGCCCACCTTGAGGCCGATCAGGTTGGCCTCGAACCCCGGGATGAGTCGGTCCTGGCCAAGGATGAGCGGCATGCGATCCGTGCTGCCGCCATCGAAGGCGACCCCGTCGCGCGTCCCCTCGAAGCCGATGACCGCGTAGTCGCCTTCCTTGGCCGCTCGATCCTCGACGGCGGTGAGCGTGGCGTTCTGGTCGCGCAGTTCCTCGATGACCTTGTCGACCCGCGCATCGTCTGTCGGCTCGATCTCGGGCCCGAAGTTGAAGTTCCGATAGTCGCCGAGCGTGACCTCGGGGCGGACCTGGACGGTCGCCTTGAAGATGAACGGCTTGCCTTCCTCGGCCTGGACGATCTCCACGTCCGCGTTGGCCAGCGGGACGATGTCCGCCTGCATGAGCGCATCGCGATAGGCGACTTCGGTCAGGTGTTCGACGGCGTCATCCAGGATGGCGCCGGGGCCGAGCGCTCGTTCCAGGACGGGCCGCGGCGCCTTGCCGGGGCGGAAGCCCGGGACGCGTGTCCGGCGGGACAGGTGGCGGACCGACTCGGTCAGCTGCTTGTCCAGACGGTCCGGCGGGAGCTCGATCTCGAGCACGACAGTACTGTTGGGAGCGGGGGTGGTGGTGATCTGCATCGCCCGCGAAGTATAGGGCGGGTGCCCGCTCACGACCGGGTGGCGGGCGGCGACGGTCCGTGGTGCGATCGCTGCAGCCTGCGGTGATGACTCTATGTCACCGAATCCGATCTGAAGGGCCTGTCTGCCGCAGATCCGAGGCCGCCCGGCCCGATCTGATGACAAGCAGTCACCATCGAGGCGCGAGAGCGGCGCTCAAGGCTGGGTCCCGCGCCCTCGGCTCTGAATCGATGACGGAGGGTCAACGTCGCTTCAAGATCGCTGGTAGGCGAGAGAGGGGTCGAACCTCCACGCCGCTCACGCGGCACCGGCTCCTAAGGCCGGCGCGTCTGCCATTCCGCCACTCGCCCAGACGCTGAGTCTAGCGCCCGAGGCCTCAGGCGCCCGCGGACTCAGGCGCCTGAGGCGTCACCGGTGTCGTCGGTGGATGAGCCGGTCCTGTCCGTCGATCCGGCGGACCGCTGCCCGACTGCCTGGTCAAGGCGGTCCCGGACCTGCGCCAGCCGGTCGTTGAAGCCCCCCGCATCACCGCTCGAGAACAGCCGACGGGCCGCGACCTTCGACCCACCGAACAGCAGCGGACGCGCGACCGACATCGCGAGCATGGTGCGCAGGTTGTTTCGGTTCTTGGCTGCCTTCTTCGCATAGTCGGCGAAGTCGCGTTCCAGGGCGCCGCGGACCGCATCGCCGTCGGTGCCCAGGTGCCGCAGCGTCTTCTCGATCTCTTCGGGGAGCAGGCGCTTCGGCATCGGTTTGGCAGGGCCACGAAAGGCGCGCTTGACGCCGCCGAAGATGCGGTTCGGGCCGCCCAGCACGAGGAATCCTGCCGTGCCGACGACCGCCGCGGCCTTGGCCGGGCTGGCCTTGACCTTGGCCGGGATATCCACCGCCGAACGGGCCGAAGCCTCCAGGAGACTCAGCTCGTCGCCAAGCTGGGCCCTGGCGACTAGGACCCGTTCGCGCGCGGCTTGCGTTCCTTCAGCCACTCGAGGGTCTCCTTGCTGGTCTCGATGGTCATGGTCGGGATGAAGCGAGCCTTGAGGCCGTCAACGTCGATGCCGGTCCGGGACACGTCCAGGCCCATCAGGCCGACCCAGGTCAGGTACCCGCCGGTGATCCCGATGCCGGTTCCGATCTGGAAGCCGAAGCTGATGCTGGTGAAGACGCCGACGACGACGCCCAGTACGATGCCGCCGGCGATCGCAACGAACCAGTTCGGAGCGGTCGCGCGCGCAGCGATGATGATCACGAGGATCAGCCCGACGATCGCGCCAAGGGCCATCCCGAGGATCAACGGCCGCGAGGCCGGGTCGACGGCGAGGCCGATCGACTCGCCGATCCGCGCGTAGGACTGGTTGGCCAGACCGAGGCCCAGGATGACGCTCGTCAGGACAGCAACGACCACGCCGACGGCCAACGCCCGCGCGATGCGGACGGGCTCCACGCGGAGTCCCCACAGCACGAGCGCGACCGCGAGGGTGACGAACAGCAGGACCCCGTGCAGGACGCCCCAGCCAAGCGAGCCCAGCAGCCACTCCCCGAGGAAGAGTGACGTGCCGATGATCGCGAGGATGACGGCGATGAGCACGAGGCCCACCGCCGCGGCGACGAGACCGGCCAGCCGGCCGCCCTCGCGGCCGATCTCCGAGGCTTCCGCCTTGGCAAGGTCTACATGGGCCTTCGCCAGCGCGGCCGCAGCCCGGCCAGTCTTGCCGAGTTGTTCACCCAGTCCGGGCGGCTTCGGCTTCCTGGCTTTGGTCTTGGGTCCCGACGGCGCGGCCTTGGGCCCGGGCGTCGGTTCGGCCGCCGGCTCCGGAGCCGCCGCCGGCTTCGGGGCAGCCGGGGACTCGGGCGTCGGTTCGGCGGATTCCGGCTGCTGAGGGTCCAGGGCGATGACTCCGAGCGTAGGCGACCCAGATGTCGCGGCCCCGATGATAGCAGCGCCTCCCGCCGGCACGACGCACCCGTTAGGCTCGATGGATGCCGCCGGACTCGTCGCCCCGACACCTCCTGACCGCCGAGATCCTGAGCATCGGGACGGAGTTGACGGTCGGTGACACACGCGACACCAACGCCGGGGAACTGGCGCGATCCCTGGCGGCCCTCGGCGTATCCGTGCGCCGCCTGACGGCCCTTCCGGACGACCTGGCTGCCGTGACGGACGCGTTCCGGCTGGGCCTGACAAGGGCCGACCTGGTCGTGTCCACGGGCGGCCTCGGGCCGACGCCGGACGACCTGACCCGGGAAGCCATCGCGGCGGCATCAGGTGAGGCTGTAGTCGTCGATCCGGGGCTCGAGCGCTGGCTGCGCCGTCTCTGGGCTCGCCGGGCGATGCCGTTCCCGGAGATCAACCTGAAGCAAGCCTGGCTGATCCCGTCCGCTACAGCCATGGCCAACCCGAACGGGACGGCGCCCGGCTGGTTCGTCGAGCGACCGGATGGACGGGTCGCTGTCGCGCTGCCGGGCCCGCCTCGCGAGATGCGCGCGATGTGGCACGACCAGGCCGTCCCCCGCCTGCAGGCGATCGGCGTTGGAGCGGATGTGGCGGCGATCACCTATCGGCTGACCGGCATCGGTGAATCGCAGGTGGCCGATCTCCTCGGCGAGCCGCTGTTGCGCGCCACCAACCCGATCGTGGCGACCTACGCCCGCGTCGAGGCGGTGGATGTTCGGGTCTCGGCGATGGCGACCGACGCGGCGACGGCCGCCGAACTGGTCGGATCCGCCGCCGCGATCGTCCGAGAACGGCTCGGCGAGTACATCTGGGCAACGGGCGATACGACCTGGGCCGGGGCCGTCGGCGCTCGGCTGGTCGATCTGGGTTGGACCGTCTCCATCGACGAGGTCGCCACGGGGGGCCAGGTCGGCGCCCTGTTCGGCGACGTGTCGTGGATCAGGAGGCTGACCGTCCGCACGCTTGACATCGCCACGGCGCCCGACGAGCGCACGATGCTGGAAAGGGCACGGTCAGCGCGGGCCGACGGCGAGTCCCAGGTCGGGCTGGCGGTCCACGTCGCGGACAACGGCGATGATGCGAGCACGGTCGTAGCGGTGGTCACGCCGGAGCGGGAGGTCTTCGAACGGCGGGCCGTCTTCCTGGGTGGCGCCAACGGGCGGACCCGCGCTGCCCTCGCCGCGGCGGCCGTGCTGCTCGCGGCACTGGGGCCACCGAGCGACCGCGCGAACCCCTAGGATGCACACGATGAGCGCCGACCCCGCCGAGATGCTCCGTCTGACCGTCCTCGGCTGCAGCACCGCTGCCCCGCACCCGGCCTCCCCGGCAGCCGGTTTCCTCGTCGAATGGGGCTCGACCTCGCTGATGCTGGACGCCGGCCAGGGCACGATCCGCCGCCTCGAGCGAGTCCTCGACCCACATGACCTGAAGGCCCTGGTCATCGGGCACATGCATGCCGATCACTACCTGGACGTCGTGGGACTGCGCTATCTCTTCGCCTGGGGCGAAGCGACGCCCAACCCACTCCCGGTCCACCTTCCGCCCGGTGGCAAGGCGCGCCTGGATCAGTTGGCGAACGCCGTCAGCGAGCGACCCGGTTTCTTCGACGCAGCGTTCGACGTGACCGAATACGCGCCGGGCGACGTACTCCATGTCGGTCCGCTGACGGTCCGCCCTGTCGAGGCTCAGCATTATGTCCCGGCGTTCGGGGTGATCGTGGAGGCACCCGACGGCGCCCGTCTCGCGTACACAGGTGATACAGGACCGACGGATGCGATCGTCGACGCAGTCCGTGGCGCGGATCTCCTGCTGATCGAAGCCGCGCTCCGCCTCAGTTCACACGACGATCCGCGACGCGGCCACCTGACCCCGGAAGAGGCGATCGATCTCGCGGTCCGCGCCGAGGTCGGCTCGGCGCTGCTGGTGCACTATCAGCCGGCCCGCCATGCCGAGATCGCCGCCATGTGCGCCGCAGTGGGGCCGTGGATCAAGCCCGCCCTGGCTGGCCTGACCGTGACGATCAAGCCGGCCGCCGCCGCGATCGCCGAGGATCGCCAGGGCCGCTGACCCGGTCCTCTGATCAGGAGACGGTCAACACCGGCTGTGCTGCGGCCTGGGCCGCTCGAACGCTCATCCGAGCCGCGACCTTCTGGGCCACGCCGGTCAGGGCCCTGGCGGCCGGACCGGGCTCACGCTGGGCGACAGCCGGCACGCCGACATCGCCGCCCTGACGGACGGTGATATCGAGCGGGATGCCACCGAGGTATTCGATTCCGTGCTCCGAGGCGAACCGCTCGCCACCGCCGCGGCCGAAGATCTCGGTCATCTCGCTGCAGTGCGGGCAGGCGAAGGCGGTCATGTTCTCCACGAGCCCGATGACCGGGACGCTCATCCGCTTGAACATCGCCAGGGCCTTGCCGACGTCGGCCAGGGAGACCTCCTGGGGCGTGGTCACGAGCACTGCACCGGAGATCGGCACGGCCTGTGCCAGGGTGAGCTGCGCGTCGGACGTGCCGGGCGGCAGGTCGATGACGAGGTAGTCGAGGTCGCCCCACTCCACGTCGCGCAGGAACTGCTGGATGGCGCCACCGACCAACGGTCCGCGCCAGACGATCGGCTGACCCTCGGGCACGAAGAACTGGATGGAGATCGCCTTCACCCCGTACCGCTCGAGCGGCAGGATCTTGTTGTTGACGCTGGCCTTGGGTTGGCCCTCGAGGCCGAGCATCATCGGGATGTTCGGGCCGGTGATGTCCCCGTCCAGCAGCCCGACGGAAGCGCCCGACTGGGCCAGCGCGACCGCCAGGTTGACGCTGACCGTGCTCTTGCCGACACCGCCCTTGCCCGAGGCCACGGCGATGATGTTCTTGACGCCCGGGACCAGTTGCTCCGCCTGTCGCGGGGCCGCCCGGCGAACCATCGCGCCCCAGGTGATCTCAACGCCCGTCGCCCCGATGCCGCCAAGCGCCGCGCGCGTCGTGCGCTCGATCTCGTCCTTGAGTGGGCAGGCGGGCGTCGTCAGTTCGATGGTCATCGCGATCGCGGACCCGTCGATCACGACGTTCTTGACCATATCCAGGGTGACGAGGTCCTTCCCGAGTTCGGGCTCCTGGACGGTCCGCATCGCATCGATGACGGCGCTCTCGGTGATCATCATCATCGGCGATCGGGTCCTTCCGTGGCACGCGCTTGGTTATTGACGTCGTGAGCGCCGATATCGTACCGCGGGACCTCGTTCCACGCCGCCGGTCGCGATTGACGACCACGATGGCCGCCCCATATCCTCACGACACCCTGACCCGGATCGCTGGGTGACCCCGAACAGGAGGACCCGATGATCACGACCAAGCCGGATGCCGTGGCCACTCCCCTGCCCGACCATGCCGTCGTTCCGCCTGTCTGGGGCCGCGTCACGAACCTCGACATCGATCGTGGCGAGGGCTCGTGGCTGATCACCCGCGATGGCGACCGCTACCTGGACTACTCGGCCGGCATCGGCGTCGCGAACACCGGCCATGCCCACCCGCGCGTGGCTGCCGCCATCGCCGAGCAGGCCACCAAGCTGCTGCACGGCCAGCAGAACATCATGTATCACGAGCCCGGCCTGCGGTTGCACGAGCGGCTGCAGACGTTGCTCCCTGGCGGCCCCTGGCAGGCCTTCCTGTCCAACTCCGGTGCCGAAGCGGTGGAGGCCGCGGTCAAGCTCGCGCGGGTCGCCACGGGCCGGTCGGCGATCATGGCCTTCCGCTACGGCTACCACGGGCGGACCGCCCAGACGATGGCCCTCACGACCGCCAAGGACGTCTATCGTGCCGCCTTCGAGCCGCTGCCCGGCTCCGTCTATCACACGGCCTATCCGTACTGCTATCGAGCCTCCGGCGGCGCCCACTCGCCGGACGCGTGCACCTGCGACTGGGAGGCCGAACTCGACCTTACCTTCCACCAGTTCATCTACCCGGACCGGGTCGCCGCGCTCATCATCGAACCGGTGCTTGGCGAGGGCGGCTATGTCGTCCCGCCGCCCGGCTTCCTGCCTCGCCTGCGCGAGATCACCCGGGAACACGGCATCCTGCTCATCGCGGACGAAGTCCAGACCGGATTCGGGCGGACCGGGGAGATGTTCGCGGTGCAGCACTGGGACGTCGAGCCGGACATCCTGGTCATGGCCAAGGGCATTGCGTCCGGGTTGCCGCTGTCAGGCATCCTGGCTCGCCAGGACCTCATGGCCCACTGGAAGCCCGGCAGTCACGGCGGCACGTACGGTGGCAACGTCGTGTCGTGCGCGGCCGCCAACGCGACCCTGGACGTGATCGAGGACGAAGGACTTGTCGCGAACGCCCGGGAGCGAGGGGACCAGTTCCTCGCGGGCCTGCGTCGGCTGGCCGGCAAGTACCCGTCGATCGGCGACGTGCGCGGTCTCGGCCTGATGGTCGCCATCGAACTCGTGAAGCCGGGTGTCGGTGACGGGCGTACGCCCGAGCCCGACCTGACGAAGCGGATCCAGGCCGAAGCCTTGTCTCGCCGCCTCATCGTCCTGACCGCAGGCACGTACGCGAACGTCGTCCGGATCATCCCGCCGCTCGTGACGACGGCCGCAGAGGTCGAGGGGGCGCTGGCGATCCTCGACGAGAGCCTGGCCGCGGCCGGGGCCTGACCGATGCGGCGGGGGCGGGCGACCTATCGTCACCGCCCGCGGGCTTTGACTACCAGCGCGGGCGCGGGGAAGCCTGGGGCCAGGTGGCCATGGCCCGGAAGGTGTGTGTGTAGCCGACCCGGTCTGGACCACGATGGCCGTGCGCGGACCGGTCTGAAGGGCATGCTCCTTGGGAGCGTAGCGCGCAACGTCCTGTCCACACGAAGGCATCGGCCCCTCGTCTCGTATCAGACGGAGCCGGACGTCCGGGCCGTCGGATCCCCCTCCGCGCGAGCGGCTTGGGCGACGCCGACGGCGGATCAGTCGGTCGGACCGGCAGCGGCCGGTGACGGGAATCGCGCTTCCGCCCGGCCCTGACTGACAAATGCGTGGCGGGTGCCCACGAACGCAAAGGTCGCGAACCCGACCGCGAACCCGACGACCCCGGTCAGCAGAGCGATCTCTACGCCTGCGCCGCTCGAGATGACCACTAACGCGCCGAGAGCGCCCAGGATCATGGCGTCGATGGTCGCCACCATGCCGAGTGTCGTCGTCAGGCCGTGGAGGATGTTCGAAAGCAGGCCAGGCCGAGCATCGAAGCCATAGGTCTGAAGGACGCCGCTTCGGTCATCGTGGAAACCGCTCACGAAGTACGGTTCCAGACCGGGCACCATCTCCCGATAGGCATGTCGGATACGGTTCATACCGCGCACGCATTGCAGCTCCTCGCTGCTCGCCTCCAGCAGTCGACCGACGGTCGCCGCCCCGATGAACAGGTCCGCCAGCAACAGGACGACCGCGATCGGGAGGACACTGGGCGACAACCCCTGCACGCCGATCAGGAAGCCGATGACGATCAACGAGGCCGACAGGAACGACAGGAACATGCCCGCCCGACTGAACGCTTCGTTGTACGCCAATGAGCGCGAGGCAAGCAGACTCCAATGCTCCGTACTCAGGATCTGGAGCGCACGCGGATCGTTCAGCGCGCCGCTCGAGCCGGCGCCTTCCCCCGCGATCAGGTCCCCCCGAAGTGGGGCTTCGGCGACCGCTGCCGGCATCGATCCCTGCACGAGAACCTCCCTACGTACGTTCGAGCCGCTCCAGCACGCGGTCGTGGACCAGGGCGTTGCTGGCCAGCGCATGGCCGTTGTGGATGCTCCGGTTGCCGTGCACATCCGTGAAGCGCCCACCCGCCTCCTCCACGATGAGTGACGGCGCCGCCAGGTTCCAGCTGTGTGGGCCCACCTCGATCATGGCCTCCGCTGCGCCCTCGGCGACAAGGGCATAGCCCCAGAAGTCGCCGAAACCCCGATCGCGCCAGACCGAGCGGACGAGGGCCTCGAAACCGGGTGCCTCCCCGCTGCGTTGGATCTCGAGTGGCGATGCGAACACGACCTGGGCGTCCGCCAGCTCCGCCACGCGCGAGACGCCGATCCGTCGCGGCGTTCCGGACGTCGGCCCGAGCGCGTCCACTGCCCAGGCACCGCCACCGCGCCGGGCATACCAGCGCGTGCCGATGGCCGGTGCGCTGATGACCGCGACGACCATCTCACCGTAGCGTTCGGCCGCCAGCAGGGTCCCGAACAGGGGCACGCCGCGCCTGTAGTCATGGGTCCCAGCGATCGGGACGATGTACCAGCGCACATCCCCCTGCCCGTCCGCCGTCCCGTATGCCTCGCCCACGAGCCCGTGATCCGGGTAGGCCGCCAGGATCCGCTCGCCGATGACCCGCTCGATGGCCTGATCCACCTGGGTCACGAAGGTCTGGTCCGGCTTGGCCTCGATGACGAGGTCGCGCCGGAAGTGGGCCATCGCCATCCCGTCCGCTTCGTCGCAACAGGCCAGCGCGAAGGCGAGCCAGTCGTCCAGTTCCGGATCCGCCCTGGGATCCACGGCGCTCATGCCCGCACCCGGGCGCCGGTCGGGTCGTAGAGCGGCTCCTTCATCACCTCGAAGCCACACCATTCGCCAAAGACCTCCACCTCGCCGCGCGTTCCCATCGCGGCCCGATCCGGAGGCAGGTAGGCAAAGGCGATGGACCGCTCCACGGCGAATCCGTAGCCACCGGACGTGACGCGACCGACGATGTCGCCACCCACCCGCACCGGCTCGTTGCCGAGGCAGACCGAGCGCGAATCGTCCAGGACGAGGCAGCGCAGCCGCTTGCGTGTCCCGGCCGCCTTCGCAGCCACCAGCGCGTCCCGACCGATGAACTCGGGCTCCTTGTCAAGCGCCACGGCGAATCCGAGACCGGCGTCATACGGCGTCTCGTCCGGCGTGATGTCGCTTGACCAGACCCGGTAGCCCTTTTCCAGCCGCATCGAATCGATGGCGCGGTAGCCAGCGGCGACCAATCCGTGCGGCCGACCCGCCTCCCAGACCGTCGACCAGAGCGCGCGCCCGAACTCACTGGGTGCGTACAGCTCCCAGCCGAGCTCTCCCACATACGTCACCCGGAGCGCGGTCACCGGCACGGAACCCACGGTGATCTCGCGCGCGGTGAGGAACGGGAAGGCGTCGTTCGAGAGGTCATCTCGCGTGACGGACGACAGGATGTCGCGCGCCCTGGGCCCCCACAACCCAAAACACACGAACGCTCCGGTGATGTCGCGCAAGGTCACGGACTCGTCGTCGGGCAGATGCTGGCGCAACCATGCGGCGTCGTGATTGCCGACCGCTGTCCCCGTCACGATCTGGTAGCGCGCGTCGGCGAGGCGGGTCACGGTCAGGTC
>JBKJQY010000068.1:0-23810 GCA_046593725.1 Candidatus Limnocylindrales bacterium | reverse complement strand
GGCCCGCCGCAACGAGGGCCTGATGGTCAAGGACCCGACGAGTGGCTACTCCCCGGGTCGGCGCGGTCTCGGCTGGCTGAAGATGAAGAAGGCGCTGGCCACCATCGATTGCGTCGTGGTTGGCGTGGAGGTAGGCCACGGCAAGCGTCACGGTGTCCTGTCGGACTACACGTTCGCGGTGCGTGACACGACGACCGGTGCGCTGGTCACGATCGGCAAGGCGTACAGCGGCCTGACCGACGCCGAGATCGCCGACATGACTCGCTGGTTCGAGGCGCACACGATCGTCCGCTACGGGCGCTATCGGGAAGTGGAGCCCACGGTCGTCGTCGAGATCGCGTTCGACGTGATCGTCCGCTCGAACCGCCACAAGTCGGGCTTCTCGCTGCGGTTCCCGCGGATCGCCAACCTGCGCCCGGACAAGTCAGTCGATGAGATCGATACGGTCGAGACCGTCACGGCACTGTACGAGGGGCTGCAGCACGGGGCCGAACTGCTGATGACCGCGGACCGTCGCGGGACCGGATCGCCCCAGGGCGACGAGCGAACGTCCGACTAGCGATCCACCGGGAGGTCCAGGCGGTCGCCCCATTCGGCCCAGCCGCCGTCGTAAACGGCGACCTCCTCGTGGCCGAGCAACGTGAGGACCAGTGCCAACTTCGCCGCCGCGACGCCCGACCCGTCGTAGCAGATCATCCGTCGCCCGCGGCTGACGTTCGCGGAGTGGAGCAGGTCGCGCAGCGCGCCGGCGTCGCGCAGTCGCTGGCTTCCCGGCAGGCTGGTCGCTCCGACGGGTACGTTGACGGCGCCAGGGATGTGGCCGAGCCGCTTCGTGTTCCCCTCGAATCCCAGGAATTCGGCGGGCGCCCGAGCGTCCAGCAGGGTCACCTCCGGTGAACCAAGGAGCGCGCGGATGTCCGTGGTCGTCAGGCGCAGCCGCGATGGGTCGCCCACGGTGAACGTCGCCGGCAGCTGCCCGCCCGTCACCGTGGAGGTCGACCGTCCCTCATCGAGCCAGGCTGGAAAGCCGCCGTTGAGCACGCGCACGGTCTGCAGCCCGTACGTGCGCAGGCTCCACCAGGCTCGCGAGGCGAACAGTCCCTGACTGTCGTCGTAGATGACGACGTCCGTGCCATCGCCGATCCCAAGCCGCGCCATCACCTCCGCCATGCGATCCGCCCCGGTCAGCAGCAGGGCATCGGAGCCTTTGGGATCGATGAGATCCGTCCGCCAGTCGAGGTGGACGGCACCCGGGATGTGCCCGGCGGCGTAGACGTCGTGGCCGCTGCCATCCGGGCGCCAGCGCGCATCGACGATCCGGACTCCGGCCCGATCGACGGCGTCGGCGAGCCACTCGGTCGTGGCCAGGTGCTCGGGTCGGGTCCAGCCATCCATCGCCCGTATGATACGGCCGTGGTGAGCGCCTTCCAGCCCGATCCGGACAAGCTCGCGTACGTCCGTGGGGCCATCCCGGCCCTGGCCGCCGGCCTCTACCTGAACACCGGCTCCGCCGGGCCGCTGCCGGCCGAGACCGCCGCGGCGATGGCCGAGATCGCGGCCTGGGAACGCGACACGGGCCGAGGGCACGTCTCCTCGTTCCAGCAGCTCGTCCAGTGGATGGACGAAGCCCGCGCGGGCGTCGCCGCGATCTCCGGCACGGACGTCTCATCGGTGGCCCTGACCCACTCCACGACTGACGGCATGAACGCGGCGACCCTGGCCATCGGCTGGCGGCCGGGCGACCGGGTCGTGACGACGCGCCATGAGCACCCCGGCGGCATCGGACCGTTGTACGCGCTCCGCGCTCGTGGGTCGGCAATCCTCGACATCCTCGATGCCGGCGACGACGGCGACGACGAGCGGACGATCGCGGCCTTCGATGCCGCCATCGTCCCGGGGACTCGGCTCGTGTCCATCTCGCACGTCCTGTGGACGACCGGCGCGGTGCTCCCTGTGGCCCGGATCGCCGAGATCGCCCATGCGCGCGGGGCGCTGGTCGCGGTCGACGGCGCCCAGGCGGCCGGGGCAATCCCGTTCCGGTTCGACGACCTTGGCGCGGATCTGTACGCGATGCCGAGCCAGAAATGGCTGCTGGGGCCGGAAGGGATGGGAGCGTTGCTGGTCGGCCCCCGGGCGCTGGAGCGACTGACCCCGGCGCTGGCCGGCTCCGCCAGCTTCCAGACAGTGGACGGCCGCCTGACCGAGGACTGGTGGACGGACGCGCGCCGCTTCGAGTGGTCCATGTTCCACCGGCCATCCGTCGTGGGGATGGCGCGCTCCATCGGCTGGATGTCCATGTTCGTCGGGCTGGATTTCGTCTTCGGGCATGGTTCGGCGATGGCGGCGGCCGCCGCGGACCGCCTGGCTGCGATCCCGGGGGTCACGGTCATCACTCCTCGCCACCGGATGGGCACGCTCGTCACCTTCCGGATCGCCGGCTGGCCCGCGACGGCCGCACTGGAGGAACTGGGGGCCCGCGTGTTCGCGATCGCACGGACCGTCGAGTCGCTGGACGCGATCCGGATCAGCCTCGGCTTCTTCACCTCCCCGGACGAGGTGGAGCGATTCAGCGAGGCGGTGGGACTCCTGGCGGCGCACACGCCGGAGACGCTCCCGCCTCGACGGACCCTCGCCATGCTCGGCCAGTCGTGACCCGCCCGTCCGTCGGTGATCCGGCTCGGCCGATCCGGCAACGCGGGTGGGCCGAGGTTCGCTGGCGGCAATTCCGCCACGCACCGCGCCCCGTCGTCCGGGCGGTCCTGGCCAGCCTGATCGTGGCCGTCGTCCTCGCGGTCGCTTACCTCACTTATGACATCGCCCTGTCGCGAGGGATCGCGATGCCCGGTGGCGACCTCCGGCTGTTGGCGCTGACCGCGTACATCCTGCTCGTCCTGGTCATCGGGAGTGTCGCCACCTACCTCATCGTGCCGCAGCCACAGGGCGCCTCCACGGAGGTACGGCGCAGCGGTTGGAGCGCGGCGCTAGGGTTCTTCGCGGCGGTCCCGATCGCCTACCTGGTCATGGTCGTGACCGTCCAGATCGTCCGTCCCGTCTTCGGCTGACGCGAGGCAGGAATCGGCATCGGACCGGCGGCCGTGGCGCCGGCGCACCACTTCCAGGTGTCCGGACGCCGGATCGACTAGCCCATCCGTACCCTTCCGCGGTACTCTCCCGTAGCTATCATCTGTCGGTGCAGGCCGGGAATCCGGTCGCTCCGCATCCTGCTCGAGGTCTGTGCGTGTCCATCGATGAGCAGCACATCGCGCTGCCGAAGCTCTACGGGGCTTCCGCATATTCGCGTCCCGCGGCGCCCGTCGCAGTCACGCCGCGACCCTTCGACCCAGACGATCTGCCGATCGTCGCGCAACAGTCGGACGATGAGCGCGAGATCACGTCGACCATCTCCGCCCGGGCGTATGCGGCTGACGGCTCGCTCAGCGCCGCGTGGGATGCGTCCGGTTCCTCGACCGGCGCCAACCGCCTGCAGCCCCGCTCGCTCAGCCTGCGGGCGATCGCCGGCCGACTCATAGGCTCCGACTGACCGTCTGCGTTCCCTTCGAGAGGCGGGTGTAGCATCGCTCGCATGGGGGAGTAGCTCAATCGGTCAGAGCGGCGGGCTTATATCCCGCTGGTTCCAGGTTCGAGTCCTGGCTCCCCTACCAATCCAGGGTCCGATCGCGTCACTGACGTCGGCGCGGACCCGACGACCACGCCGCACCGCACCGCACCACCCTCGGTCGCCGGACGGCTGGGGCTACCGGGACCCCCGTACCATTGCCCGCCCTGACGCTCGCGGCCCATCCTCCGAACGAGACCGGGCATCCCTGCCCGGCGTGGAGGCATGCTGTACGTGGGTATCGGAAGGCGAGGAGAAACGCTTGGCGCCATCCGCGCGATCGGATCCATCGCGGCCGCGCTGCTGATCGTCCTGATGTTGGCGTTGCCCGCACTCGCGGGTCAGGGACCGACGCGCCTGACCGACCCGTCCCAGACGCCTGGGTCCGGAACGACATCCACGGCGTTCTCGATGTCTGTCACCTACAAGAGCCTGAACGACTCGCCCGCCGATTACGTCCGCGTCCGTATCGGCGCCGATACCTACGAGATGGCACCCGCCGCCACCGATGACTGGCACCGTGGTGTCCGGTTCACGTGGTCCGGTGCGCTCTCCGCCGGCACGTTCGACGTCGTCTTCGAGTCGCGCAGTCGAGATCGGTTCGACGCGTCGCTGGATGGAGTCCCGGTGACCGTGACCGTCCCGCCGACGCCGAAACCGACTCCAGCTCCAACGCCGAACTCCACGCCCCGGCCGACGCCGAAACCGAATCCAGCTCCCACTCCTTCACCCACGCCTGAGCCGACCAGCGCGCCGACGCCGAGTCCGACGCCGACCACGGCGCCGACCGTGTCGGACATCCCAGCCACGTTCGACCCTCCACCGGGGGAGTCGCCGTCCGACGCTCCGTCCCCTTCGCCGATGTCGAGCGATCCCGTCACGGCGGTGATCGGTGGGACGAACGGACCCGGCGATCCGGCTGGCAGCACGGACCCGGGCACCGTCGCCGACGGCTCCGGCTCCAGCCCCGGTGGTGGGACGAGCTGGGGACCGTTGAGCAACGCCCTGGCGACCCTCGGGGTGCACGGCCCGGCCTTCCCGCCGATCCCGCTGGCCCCGGCCCTCGTCGCCACGACCGCCGCGGTCACGGCTGCGATGGCGTTTGGTGTCTTCGGTCGCCGGCGTCGCGATGGAGAACCGCCGGCGCCTGATGAGGTTCTGGCAGCCGAGGCAGCACTCGGTGTCAACCTTGCCCTGGCCGGCCTGACGTCGGATCGGCCCGGCCCACACCACAATGCCGGCGCGGGACGGCCGATGGAATCACGCGGAGCCGTGGCCGCCGCCATCGCCGGCCCGAATGAGGCGGAGGCCGCCCTGCCGCGCTGGCGCCGGCCGTCCCTGCTGGTAGCGCGCAGGGCGGACCCCATCCGCGACGTGACCCCCCCGGCCCGCCTGTCCTTCGATCGTGGACTGGTCGGCGCGCTGGATGGCCGAGAGCGACGCCTCATCCGCTACAACGTGGTCGCCTTGCTGGATGTGCCCGACGAACTGCGTGGCACCGAGATCGGCTTCCTGGACCAGGGCGACGAGGTGCAGCTCCTCGAGCGACAGGGAACCTACTGGTTGGTGCTGTGCCCGAACGGCGGCCAGGGCTGGATCCACAAGATGACCCTGGGCGAGATCGTCGAGGGAGACGAGACGACGTCGCCGAACGGGGCGACCGCGACCATGCCGGTCGTGGCCGACACCTGGACGATGGGCGAGGTGGACGAGGACGTCCAGGGCGCGTACAGCGCTTACCTCGCCTCCCGCGACCGCAAGGACTGAGTCTTGGGCGACTCCTTCCGGAACACCAGGATGTGCTGGTGGACGATGTTCGGGACGAAGACCCGCGGATAGCCGTACGGCCGGAGCCGGCTGCCTGCCTGGTACCAGATCAGATCGCCTTTCGGGATGAAACCCACCCCGGCGGCGCGCGCCGCCAGGTCTGAACCGGTGAATACGTAGCGGCCATCCTGGTACGCGTCGCGCACGATGACGACGGCATAGCGTCGATCGCGCAGGACTCGGTGGAGCTCCCCGAAGACGACCTCCATCCGGTCCAGGAAGGCGGCGTAGTCCGGCGCATTGGCGAGATCCGCCTCGAGATCACCGATCATGGCGTAGTCGGTCCGCCGGTTGGCATGTGTCTCGGCCAGGACACCTCCGGCCATCGTCAGCGGCAACTGGACGTTGTACGGCGGGTCCGTCGCGACCAGATCCACCGAGTCGGCCTCCAGCGTGGGCAGGACGGCCAGCGCGTCGCCCACCAGGAGTTGCGCCCCGGACGGATCGAATCGTCGCGGCTCGCCCGGGTCCGCTGTGCCGAGATCGGCGAGCGTCGGCCCCTCGCCGTTGCGTTCGGCCAGCAGCGCCGGCACCAGCGTCTCGTAGACGTCCGCCCAGCGCTGGTCCAGTTCGATCCCCAGCGCCCGCCGTGGCCCTCGTGCGATGGACGCCCCGAGCAACGTCCCTCCCACGCCCGCGAAGGGATCGAGGACCAGCTCGCCGGTCTTGCTGAAGAACTCGATGAGACGCGCCATCAGTCGCGGCGGCTTGTTCGCTCCATGAGCCTTGCGGGCGGCGTGCCCCATCTCCGACGGGTAGGCCGTGGTCAGGACCGACTTCGTGAAATACAACCAGGCCTCGCCGGTCAGGTCGTTCAAGGCATTGGCCGGGTGGGGAAGTCTGGGTCCGGCGGTCACACGGCCCAGCGTAGCCCCTAGAATGCCGCCATGCCCGCCAGCTATACGAGCGCGCGGTTCGTGGGGCGTGAGGTCGCCTTCGCGCGACTCGCGGCCGTGCTGGACGATGTTGCGAGTGGTCGTGCCCGGACGATGATCCTCGGCGGGACGGCCGGCGTGGGCGTGAGCCGCTTCCTCGACGAGGGCATGGCGCGCGTCTCCGAGCTCACTGAACCCTGGACGATCCTGCGTGCCGGCGCCTGGCCATGTGGCGTGGACGATCCGTACGGGCCGGTGGTCCGGGCCATCCGCCCTGCTCTGCACGCACTGTCGGATGCGGACCTCGCGACCGTGCTCGGGCCGGCCATCCCGGATGTCGTTCGGCTCATGCCGGACCTGGCCCCACGCCTCGGCGCGCGGCAGCCCGAGATCGCCAGCGCCCCGGAGCGACGTCAGGCCAGGACCCTGGAGGCGATCCTCGGCATGCTCGGCCGGCTGGGTGAGCGACGGCCGGTCGCCCTCGTCCTCGAGGACCTGCATCGATCGGACGCCGCGACCCGCGCGCTGGTCCGGTTCCTGTCCCGCATCGCGCGCGAACAGCGCCTCGCGATCGTGGCCTCGGACCAGCCGGACATCGTGCCGCGCGACGACCCGTGGACCGGCGACCTCGCGGCGATCGCGGCGGCGCCACGCCACCCGGACCGCCTGACGCTGGCACCGCTCGACCGCGACGACCTGGCCGCCCTGATCGAGGGCATCGAGGGCGAACGCGCGTCGGCCAGCCTGCTGCTCCTCGTGATCGAACGATCCGGCGGCCTGCCGCTGTTGGCGGAAGAGCTTCTGGCCGCACGGCGCGAGTTGCCCAACGCCTCACTCAGCGGATCGCTGGACGAGCTGGTCATCGCCCGGCTCGCCGCTCGCTCCCCAGAGTGCCGACGGGTCCTGCGGCTGATGGCCCCGGCCGGTCTGCCGCTGGAGGCCCAGCAGCTCGCCGACGTCTCGGAAGCTTTCGAGGCCGAGACGGACCGTCCGGCGCCGCGCTCCTCAAGCGGGCCGCGCCACGGTGACGGCGTCCTGGATGCGGACGTCCGGGCCGGCCTGGCAGAGGCCATGGAACACGGCTTTGTCCTCGAGCGCGATGGCGTCATCGCCTTCCGGCACGAGGCGATCGGTCGGGCCGTGGAGCGCGACCTCCTGCCGATCGCCCGGACGCGTCACCGCGTCGCCCTCGCGACGGCGCTGGCAGGTCCGCCGTCGGTCCTCGCCCATCTCTGGTCCGGGGCTCATGATCCCCTCATGGCGCGGGCCGCGTCGATCGAGGCCGCAGCCGTCGCGGCCGCCAGACATGCGCCGGCCGACGAGCTCGCCGCTTTGGAGGCCGCGCTCGCGATCCCGGAAGGGCCGACCGGCTCGACGGCGGCCAGGCGACGGGCGGATCGAGCGTCGGCCAACCCGGACCTGCAGGTCCGGGCCGCAGAGGCCGCCTTCGCCGTCGGTCGTCCATCCCGCGCGATGGCCTACCTGGAAGCGGCGATCGGGGGTCTCGATGGCCGGCGCGACCGGATCCGTCTGGGTCTGCTGCACGAGCGGTTGGCCCACATCCGCCGAGCCGCCGGCGATCCGGACGGGGCCATGCTGGCCGCTCGTCGAGCGGTCGAGCTGATCCCGCGCGAGACCAGTCCGGAGCGGGCCACCGTCGTCGCCGGCCTCGCCCAGCTCAAGATGCTCGACGGGGCCTTCACCGACGCGCAGCGCCTTGCCAAGGAGGCGATCCGGGTCGCGCGCGCCTGCGTTCCCGTCGCCCACAGCCAGGACATCCACGCCACGACCACCCTGGGCGTCGCCATGGCGTGGGGGAGCGATCCAGAGGGCGCCATCGAACTCCTGCGAGGGGCCGAGCGGGTCGCGCGGGTCCTGGGCGATCCAGAGGCGCTCTTCCGCATCACGGCCAACCTCACCACGGTGCTGGACCTGGTCGGTCGACGGACCGAGGCCGTCGAAGTCGCCTATCGCGGGATCGAGGATGCCCGCCACGCGGGTCTCGAGGCTGTCTACGGCAATTTCCTGCGCGGCAACGTGTCGGAGTCGCTCTATCTGCTGGGTCGCTGGACGGAGGCCCGCGAACTGGCCGCCCGGGCGCTCGACTGGCTCCCGACCGGCGTCATCTTCCTGACGGCGGCCGTGCAACTGGCGATGATCGAGATCGAAACGGAGGCCGGCGAGCGTGCCGCCCGCTACCTGGGTCGGACCACGCTGGAATTCGATGCCGTCCGCGAGCCACAACTGGCTGGGACGTACTACCTGGCCACGGCGTCATTCGCGCTGTGGCGTGGCGACGTCGCCGATGCCGCACGCTCGGTGGAGCGTGGTTGGGCGGCCGTCTGTGAGACCGAGGAGTGGGTCCTGGCCGCCCGGATGGCGGCGATGGTCGCGCGGGTCGACGCCGCGATCGGGGCCGAGGCGCACACCCAGCGCCGGCTGGCGCCATTGGCGACAGCCCGCGGCCGGACCGCCGAAGTCGTCCGGACCGTGGCTGCGCTCGTGCGCGCCAGTGGCGCGCCGCCGACGGCCGGCTCGCGCCGGATCGCGGAGGCCTACCTGGCCACGGCCCGCGCCTTCCAGCGACGTCTCGAGGGCGATGACGATCCGGCGATCTGGGATCGTGTCGCAGTCTCCTGGGCCGAGCTCTCCGCGCCGTATGACGTCGCGCTAGCACGCTGGCGCCAGGCTGAGGCGTCGCTGGCGTCGGCGACCGGTCGACCAGGTCGGGCCGATGCCCGGACGCCGATGCTCGAAGCGGCACGCCTCGGGATCAGCCTGCAGGCCCGACCGCTCCTCCGTGAGTTGCGAGAACTAGCCGGACGAGCCCGGATCACCCTGCCGGACGAGGTGGACGGCGCCCTCGAGGAGCGCGCGACCGGCGGGGCCGGTGTCCCGGTCCTGGCCGCCCCGGCCGACCCATCGGCTACCGCGGGAAGCCGGTCCGACCTGGTCCGTGCCATCGCCGGCGAGCCGGTCGTCGTCACCCGCCGACCTGACACGTTCGGCCTGAGCGCCCGCGAGCAGGAAGTCCTGCTGCTGGTGGCCCAGGGTCGTACCAATCGCGAGATCGGGGAGCGCCTGTTCATCAGCCAGAAGACCGTGGGCGTCCACGTCGGGAACATCCTGTCCAAGCTGGCGGTGTCCGGTCGAGTGGAGGCGGCGGCGGTCGCGATCCGCCTTGGGCTGACCGAGCGCGCCTGAGCGCTGTCTGCCCCGGACACACCGCGAGACCCGGAGGGAGGTCTCCGGGTCTCGATCGGGTTCGCTGAGGACTTCGCCCAGCGGACCGGGCAAAGGGGCGTGACTAGTGCTGGTCGACTACCACTTCCATCCGGCAGCCAGGCTCAGCGCGATCGCGACGAGCGGGCCGACGGTGAGAGCGATGCGGCGGGTGCGGGTGAAGAGATCCTTGGTCATCGACGTGTGCCCCCTGGCAGTGGATCGGGTAGGACACCCCCGACAGTTCGGGAGGTGGACAGTCACAGTAGGTCCGACCCCTGGGCCCAACAACCGGCCCGATGGTACCGATGGCTCCCTCCGGAAGTCCTGCCCGCTGCACGCTTCGCGGCCTGGCGCGGTAGATTCCGGGTCTCGCGTCCGGTCCAGTGCGACCGCCATGAAAGGGACTCACCGCCCGTGCGTTTCGCCAAGATCGCCTTGCTTGCCATGCTGATCATCCCGGTTGTCGTGGCGTGCGCCACAGAGGCCGCGAGCTGGACCTACGCTCCGGCTCCGTCCAGGACCCCGCCCCCGAGTGCCTCGGCGTCCGCCGAGGCGAGTGCGGGCTCGGCCAACGTCCAGATCAGTGCCTTGTTGGTCAAGTTCGAGCAGACATCGGTGGACGTGCCGGCAGGCGCCGCGTTCAAGATCGACTTCGACAACAAGGACGCCGGCACGCCGCACAACATCGTCATCCACAAGGGCGACAAGAATGGCGAGATCGTCTTCACCGGCGACACCTTCAACGGGGTGGCGATCAAGACCTACGACGTCCCATCACTCGCCGCTGGTTCGTACCTGTTCGTGTGCACGATCCACGCAGGCATGGAAGGGTCGATGACCGCGAAGTGACGCCGAGCGGCGAGCAACTCTGCTACACGGACGCCTACGCCGCACACGCGTCCGCCCGTGTCGCCACGGTGGAGGTCGGCGAGATCGTCCAGGTCATCCTGGACCGGACTCCGTTCTATCCGGGTGGCGGTGGCCAGCCTTCGGATCGCGGCGTCCTGCTTCGCGCGGCTGACGGTCGGACGTGGACCGTCCGTGCGGCACGCAAGGTCGGCGCCGAGATCGCCCACGAACTCGAGCCGTCGCCGGACGGACCGCCCGACGTGGGCGATGTCCTGGAGGTCGACATCGAGTGGGCCAGGCGCCTGGCGCTCATGCGCACGCACACGGCCCTGCACGCGCTGTGTGGCGTCGTCTGGCGCGACTTCGGCGCGCAGGTCACCGGCGGGAACATGAAGCCGGGCGCAGGCCGGATGGACTTCGAGTTCGAGCGGATGTCGGGCGATCTTGTCGACACTATCGAGGCCACCGTGAACGCCGAGTTGGCGGCGCAACGCGACGTCCGCGTGGCGGTCTTGCCACGCGATACGGCGCGCGCATCCCGGATCTCATCCGGACGAAGGTCAACCTGCTGCCGCCGGGGATCGACGAGATCCGCACGATCGAGATCGTGGGGCTGGACCTCCAGGCGGACGGCGGCACTCACGTCGCCAATACCCGCGAGGTCGGTGGCATCCGGGTCACCGGCTACGAGTCCAAGGGGCGCATCAACAAGCGTATCCGGATCGCGCTGGTCGACCCGGCCTGACCCTGTTCGTGAGCGCGACGTTCCTGGCCGACCTGCTGGGAGCGGCCCTGCACCTCCCCGACGTAGTCCTGCAGCTCTCGCTCTTCCAGCACCTCGGGCAACCGATGGCCGGCATCCTGGATCCGGTGGGGATCGCGGCCGCCCTCGCCATCACGAAGCGACGCTGCTGTCGATCAACCGATTCGGGCGCGCGTTCGGAACCCCGCGGCGGACTTCACGCTGGAGCCAGGCGACGATGCCATCGTGGTCGCCCAGTCACTCGGAACGCCGGCGCCACTCAAGGTGAGTGACCTGCACTGCGCGCCGCTGTCGGCCTCGATCGTCCCGAGCGCCTGCGGGGTTCGCAGGCTGACTGCATGGGCCGGGATGCCCGCTCAGAGCCCGAGGATACGGGCGATAGGTACGTCCTTTCGCTCGTGTGCCTGCTCACAGCCAGCGCTCGGGTCGCTCGGGCCGCGTCGCCGCCCGGAATGCCCGCCTAGAGCCAGCGCCGGGGTCCTCCCAGGGCCTGTTCGGCTGAAATGTCGGGCTCTGAGCAGCTAGGGCGCGCGGGCTGGAGGCGCCTGACGCCTCCGGGATCTCGTGAGGCAGGCTCTCCTGAGCGGCATTTGGCCGCCGCCCCGGCCCCGCCGCCCCGGCCCCGCCGCAAGCGCCGCGACCTCTGACCTACAGCGCCTTGACCGCCGCCGTCAGGGCCGCCAGGCCGTCCTTCGCGTCTGCGAAGAGCATGCCGGTCTTCGGGTCTGCGTAGAGCTCGTTGTCGATACCGGCGTAGCCGCGGCCCATCGATCGCTTGATCACGACGATGGACCTGGCGTGGTCGACGTCCAGGATCGGCATCCCCGAGACCGGCGAACCGGGTCGGCGAGCGGCCGGGTTCGTTACGTCGTTTGCGCCGATGACCAGGGCCACGTCACAGCGGTCGAATTCCGGGTTGATCTCCTCCATCTCCTTGAGTTGGGGATAGGGTACGTTCGCCTCCGCGAGGAGGACGTTCATGTGCCCGGGCATTCGGCCGGCCACGGGATGGATCGCGTACTTCACGTCGACGCCGCGTGCCTCCAGGAGCTCGGCCAGCTCGCGGACGGCGTGCTGGGCCTGGGCGACGGCCAGGCCGTAGCCGGGCACGATGATCACGGAGCTGGCATAGGCCAGCTGGATCGCGACGTCGTCCGCCCCGATCTCGCGAACGGTGCCACCGCTGGCGGTCACCACGCCCACCGTATCGTCACCGCCGCCGAAGCCGCCGATCATGATGTTCAGGATCGAGCGGTTCATCGCGTCGGCCATGAGCTTGGTCAGGATCGCGCCCGAGGCACCCACTAGCGCGCCCGCGATGATGAGGACCGGGTTGCCGATGACGAAGCCGGACATCGCCGCGGCGGTGCCCGTGAACGAGTTGAGCAGACTGATGACGACCGGCATGTCTGCGCCGCCGATCGGCAGGACCATCGTGAGGCCGAAGATCAGTCCGGCGAGCACGACTACCGCCAGGAGGGCCAGCGTCGTAGAGCTACCGAGGGCGATCGCTCCGGCGGCTCCCAGGATCAGGGCGGCGGTGCCGGCCACCGCGACAAGGGCCAACAGGATCGTCACGATCTGGCCGCCCGGGACGTAGATCGGCTTGCCCGGGATAAGGCCCTGGAGCTTGCCGCCGGCGATCAGCGATCCGGTGAACGTGACCGAGCCGATCAGCGCGCCGAGGACCACGAACACGGTCGTATCCAGTGGCGCGCCACCCGTTGCATTCAACGCCACGAAGTCGGCGATCGCGACCAGCGCCGCCGCGCCGCCACCCACGGCGTTGAACAGCGAGACCAGCTGCGGCATCGCGGTCATCTTCACGGATCGAGCGGTGTACAGGCCCGTGCCGCCGCCGATGGCGAAGCCGACGATGATGATCGCCCAGGCCGCGGCGCTCAGGCCCTCAGGTCGTGTCACCAGATAGATGAGCGTGGCCACGACGGCAACCGTCATGCCCGCGGCGCTCAGCTGGTTGCCGCTCCGTCCGGTGGCGGGCGAGTTCATGCGATGGAGGCCCAGCACGAAGCAGGCGGCCCCCGCCAGCCAGGCGAGGTAGACGAGGGTGTAGATCCACTGTTCTGACATCGACGCGCTCCTCGACTAGGCCCCGGGAGCGCCAGAGGCGCCCTCGGACCCGGCCTTGGCGGCCGTCGGCTTCTTGCGGAACATCTGCAGCATCCGGTCGGTGACGACATACCCACCGACCACGTTCATCGCCCCGAACGCCATCGCGATGAAGGCGAGGAGGTAACCGAACGGCTCGTCCGCCTCGGCCGCGATGAACATGGCGCCCACCAGGACGATGCCATGGATGGAGTTGGCGCCCGACATCAGCGGGGTATGCAGGGTGGCGGGCACTTTGCTGATGACCTCGAAGCCGACGAGGATGGCCAGCGCGAAGATCGCCAGCGAGCTCAACAGTTCTTCGCTCACGCGGGACCTCCAGCGGCCGGTGCGGCCGGTTCGAGCAGATTCCTGACCGCCTCGGAGAGGACCGCGCCATCCCGGGTGACGACGGTGGCCTTGATCACCTCGTCCTCGAAGTCCAGGTCCAGGGCGCCGTCCTTGATCATTCCCAGCAGCAGGTTGGAGATATTGCGGGCGTAGAAGGCGGAGGCCCCAGCCGGCATCGATGCCGGCAGGTTGTCCGGGGCGATGATGGTTACGCCGTTGGAACTCACGATGGTCTGGCCCGCCTGGCTGAGTTCGCAGTTCCCGCCCAGCGCCGATGCAGCCATGTCGACGATCACGGAGCCGGACGCCATGAGCCCCACGGCCTCGACCGTCACGAGCACCGGTGGCTTGCGGCCCGGGACCTGGGCCGTGGTGATGACCACGTCCATGCCGCCGATGACCTCGTTGAGCTCGGCCTGCTGGGCGGAGCGCTCCTCCGGCGTCAGCTCGCGGGCGTACCCGCCGGCACCGGTCGCATCGATCATCGTCTTGAGCTTGACGAACTGTGCGCCGAGCGACTCAGCCTGTTCACGTGTCTCGGGTCGCACGTCGTAGGCTCGGACCACGGCTCCCAGTCGCCTGGCGGTGCCGATGGCCTGCAGCCCGGCCACCCCGATGCCAAGGATCAGGACGTTGGCGGGCTTGGCCGTCCCGGCTGCGGTCGTCAGGAGCGGGAAGTAGCGCCCATAGGCGTTCGCCGCGATCAGCACGGCCTTGTATCCGCCGACGTTGGCCTGCGACGAGAGCGCATCCATCGTCTGGGCACGCGACAGCGTCCGCGGGATGGCATCCAGGCTGATGGCGGTCACGCCGGCGGTCGCCAGCGACCTGGCCAGCCCGGGATCGATGAGTGGGGCCAGGAAACCGATGACGGTCTGGCCGGATCGGAGGTGCCCGACCTCGGCATCCGACGGCTTGGCCACGCGCAGGACGACCTCCGACTCCGCGTAGAGCGAATCAGTCGAGACGATCGTCGCGCCGGCAGCCTCGTAGGCGGCATCGGGGATGGATGAACCGGCGCCTGCGCCGCGTTCGATGAGGATCTCGAGCCCGGCAGCCTTGAGCTTGCCGAGCGCTTCGGGTACCAGGGCGACACGCCGTTCTCCGGGCGCGGTCTCCTTGGCGACACCGACCTTCATGGGCACCACCTGACTTGGACTGGGTCGTTGACGGGTCGCGCGAAGGATACCGCGGCGACGCCCGCGCGTTGGGTTGCGGGATGGAGTCGGCATGCGGGTGGCGGCTGGGTAAATACCCCGTCGCTGCAGCGACGGGGACTGTCCTGGCCGACGATCGGCATGACCTGTTCGAACTGCCTCTGGCGGAACGTGGCAGGCTTTATGGATGCTGCCCCACACGAACCCGGAGAACTGAGCCATGGCTGTCATCCCGGTCGCACGACTGAACCACGCCGTGCTGTTCGTCCGCGACGCGACCGTCTCGGCCGACTTCTACGCTCGCGTCTTCGGTTTCGAGGTCGTCGCGAAGGAGCTCGGCGGGCAGGCCGTGTTCATGAGGTCGGCCGGCGGCGACAACCACCACGACCTGGGCCTCTTTTCCGTCGGACCGGAGGCGCCCCGCGCGCCGCGTGGTTCGGTGGGCCTGTACCACCTCGCCTGGGAGGTCCCGACCATCGACGACCTCGCGGACGCCAGCCGGATCCTGTCCGAGAACGGCGCCCTCGGTGGCGCCAGCGATCACGGCGTCTCGAAGTCCCTGTACGGAGCCGACCCGGACGGCAACGAGTTCGAGATCATGTGGCGCGTGCCCCGCGACGCATGGGGCGACTACGAACAGCACGGCGTCGTCCAGCCGCTTGACCTCGACGCGGAAGTCGCCCGCTGGGGCGCCGACGCCACCCCGCACTGATCAGGTCGCGCCGGACGCCAGCATCGTGACGAGGGTCAGGATGTACGTGTGGCCGATGGATCCCCAGACGATGGAGCGGGTCCGCCAGCCAAGCCAGCCGTAGACGAGCCCACCCGCCAGGGTGGAGAACAGCTCGAGTTCGGGCTTGCCCAGGTGGACGAACACGAACGGCATCGTCGCCACGACCACCCCGACCACCCCGATCGCCCGGACGAGCGTGAGCATCAGGAATCCCCGGAAGAGGAACTCGGTCGCCGCGAGGTCGAGCATGTTCGTGAAGGCCACGTCCCCGAGCGCACCCGAACTGGGGGCGTAGTAGTCGTGCGCGGCTGGCTGCGTTGCGTACCAGAGGACGATCGGGGTCATCGCGAGACAGCCTGCCAAGGTCAGGCCGAATCCCCAGCGCCAGTCGCCCAAGGTCAGGCCGTAGCGGCCGGGTCGGTCGCGAAAGCCGAAGACGACGACCGACAGCGGCACTAGCCCGAACAGAATGACCCGCTCCAGGGCCGTCGCCCGCATGGCCTCCGGCGTACGTCCCGCGTCGATGAGATCCGGCAGGAACGTCCGCGAGTAATCGAACAGGACGACGAACACGACGACCGCGATCGCAACGGTCGCCCGAACCGGCAGGTGCAGGCCGGCGATCGAGATGTGGCGACGGTCCGCGTCGGCCGCGGGGTAGTCTGGTCCGGCGGTCAAGGCCGTCCAGGTGCGGGTCAGGGACATCGATCGCATACGGGTGAGCGTAGCGGCACGCGCCCGGCCGTCGTCCAGCTGACACGTACTGGACGAACGGGCGTGCGCCATGCCTCCGTTCCGACGATCCCGTCGGTTCGGGGAAGCCACGACGAGTGTTCATCCCGGGATGGTCAGCCGGGTTGACATCGTCGGCGGCGAGCACCCGAACGACGGGAGACTGACCGCTTGGTTGGCGGAGGCGGTCTCACCCCCCCCCAAAAAAAGCGCGTTCCTCACAGATGCGCTTCCGTGACAGATGAGCGTGGTCGCGCGCCGGATCTGACGATTCCTGTCGTCTCGGGATCCGTCCACGAGGCGTTCATCCCGAGAGTGCATCTGTCAGGAGCGCTCGCCCCGGCGAGGGCCCGACTGCCGCCAGACCCGCCCTCGCCCGACCTGTCCGCCGCGCCATACTGACTCCCACGCTGACGAGCCCGCGCCGGAGGAGAGAGACGTGGCGATCCCGATCCGCAAATGGGTCACCTTCCGCGAGGACATCCTGTCCGATGGCGGCCGTGATCTGGAGCGTCCCCTGCGCCGCGTCGCGGTCGCCGCGATCGTCACGAATCCGTATGCCGGCCGCTGGTCGGAGGACCTGTCCGAGCTGATCGACCTGGGCGAGATCCTCGGGGATGAACTGATGCGACGCTGCCAGGAGGCTCTCGGCGACCCGGTCGAGGCGTACGGCAAGGGCGGCATCGTCGGCGAACACGGCGAGCTGGAGCACGTGGCGGCGGTCCTGCATCCCAAGTTCGGAGCGCCCACCCGCGGTCGTGTCGGTGGCGTCTCGATCCTCCCGTCAGTCAAGAAGCGGGCCGCGATGGGCGCCACGCTTGACATCCCGGTCCACCACATCAAGGCGATGCTGGTCCGCTCCCATTTCGACGCCGTCGAGATCCGCGTCCCCGATGCGCCAGGTGCCGACGAGCTGCTGCTCGCCCTTGCGGTCACCAACGGCGGCCGGCCGTTCGCGCGCGTCGGCGGCCTGCTGGCCGCGGACGCGGTCGGCGAAGACGGCCTGCACTGAGGTCCATCGCGTGCGCACGCTGATCACCGGCATCGGCCAGGTCATCTCGGGAGATCTGGACCAGCCGCTCCTGGACGCTGACTCGATGGCCATCGTCGATGGGCGGATCGAGGCGGTGGGTCGTGGGCTCCCGACCGAAGGCGCGGACACCGTCATCGACGCGCACGGGACCACCGTCATCCCGGGGCTCATCGACTCGCACGCGCACCCGGTCTTCGGCGACTACACGCCCCGCCAGCGGACGTTCGACTTCATCGAGTCGTCCCTCCATGGCGGCGTCACCACGATGATCTCCGCCGGTGAGGTCCATCTGCCGGGCCGGCCGAAGGACATCGTGGGTCTCAAGGCCCTCGCGATCGCCGTCAACCACAGCTACGCAAACCTCCGACCGGCCGGGGTCAAGGTCCGCGCCGGGGCACCGATCCTGGAACTCGGCATGGTCGAGTCCGACTTCGCCGAGATGGCGTCGGCGGGTGTCGGACTCATCGGCGAGATCGGTCTCGGCTCGGTCAAGACCGGTGCCGACGCCGCCCCGATGGTCGCCTGGGGCAGGGCGCACGGGATGATCTCCACGTTCCACACCGGCGGACCATCGCTCGCGGGATCCAGCGCGGTCGCCGCAGACGCGGTCCTGGAAGCCATGCCTGACATCGCCGGCCACATCAACGGCGGGACGACGTCGCTCTCCGAGGTGGACATCGCGCGACTGGTCGCCGCGGACCCGGGGATCGCCCTGGAGTTGGTCCACTGCGGCAATGGCCGGACCGCGCTGGTGGCCCTGGGCCTGGCCGCGGAGGCCGGCGCCCTGCCCAGGGTCATCCTCGGCAACGACGCACCCTCAGGGACCGGGGTCGTCGCGCTCGGCATCCTGCGGCTGATCGCCCATCTCGCCTCGCTGGGCGGCGTGGCCGCGGAAACCGTGATCTGCCTCGCCACCGGCAACACCGCGCGTGTCCACCGCCTGGATACCGGCGTCCTCGCCCCGGGGCGCGCGGCCGACCTGTGCATCGTGGATGCGCCGGTCGGTTCGGTGGCGACGACTGCGCTTGGGGCGCTGGCGAACGGCGACCTGTTCGGGATCTCGATGATCCTGATCGACGGCGTGCCGGTCATCGGGCGAAGCCGCAACACCGCGCCGGCCGCACGCGCCGCCGAGGTGATCAAGGGGCCGTCGATAGCCGGGGGAGGACACTGACGTGAAGTTCGGTCTGCGCCTGCCGAGCTTCGCGCTCGGCGAGGACACCGCCAGCCTGGCCGAGATGGGCGCCTACCTGCGCCGCGCCGAGGACCTCGGGTTCGAGAGCGCGATGCTCATCGACCACCTGCTCGTCGCGCCGCCGGCCTACAGCACGACCTGGTTGGAGCCAGTGTCGTTGCTGTCGGCGCTGTCCGGCGTCACGCGGACGATCAAGCTGGGCACGCTGGTCCTCGTCCTGCCCTTCCGCGACCCGGTCGCGTTCGCCAAGGAATGGGCGACTCTGGACGTGCTGTCCGGCGGCCGGTCGATCCTGGGGGTCGGGGTCGGCTGGCACGAGGGCGAGTTCGCGACGCTGCGCATCCCGTTCAAGGAACGCGGCCGGCGGATGAACGAGATGCTCGAGGCGGTCACGGCGCTGTGGGCCGGCGACCACGTGACCTACGAAGGCCAGTTCTACCAGTTCACGGACCTGTCCCTGGAGCCCAAGCCGGTGCAGCGTCCCCACCCGCCGATCTGGATCGGCGGCGGGACCCAGCCGTCCGAGAAGATCTACGGCCAGCAGGTGGACACGGTCCGCCCGGTCCTGCGCCGGATCGCCAAGTATGCGTCCACGTGGGTCCCGCACTCCTCGGCGACGGCCGAGATGGTGGCCGCCGACTGGGCGATCATCCAGGAGGAGATGGCGGTGTTCGGGCGCGAGCCGAACGAGATGACCAAGGTCTACTCCAACTTCATCCACGTCCTGGCGCCTGGCGAAGCTCCCGAAATGGCCGCCGCGAAGTTCAAGGTCTACTCCGGCATGGACCTCGCCTATTGGCAGGAGTTCTACCTGCTCGGTGAGGCCGCGCCGTTGGCGGAACGCATCCGGGGCAAGATCGAGGCGCTCGGTGGCGTCGAACACGTGATCCTCAACCCGCTGGACTGGAGCATCGAGACGCTGGAGCGGCTCGCGTCGGACGTGCTGCCGCTCGTCCGGGACTGACCGGGCGTCCATGGGCAGCTACCTGCGCCCCGACACTCTGGACGGCGCGCTTGCCGCGCTCGAGGCCGGACCGCGGACGCTCCTGGCGGGCGGGACGGATATCTACCCAGCCCGGGTAGGCCGCTTCGTGGACGACGACATCGTGGACGTCAGCGGGTTGCCGGACCTGCGGGCGATCACCGTCGCGGACGGCACGTGTCGGATCCCGGCGCTGGCCACGTGGACCGACCTCCTCAGGGCGGACCTGCCCGCCCGATTCGACGGCTTGAAGACAGCGGCCCGGGCGGTCGGCGGAGTCCAGATCCAGAACCGCGGCACGATCTGCGGCAACGTCTGCAATGCGTCGCCGGCGGCAGACGGCCTGCCGAACCTGATGGCCCTGGACGCCCGCGTGGAACTGGCCTCGGCGTCCGGTCACCGGGAGGTGCCGGTCGGCGATTTCGTGATCGGCAATCGGCGGACCGTCCGACGCCCGGACGAGCTGGTCACGGCGCTACTGGTCCCGATCCCGGCGGGTGATTTCCGTTCCGTCTTCCTCAAGCTGGGCTCTCGTGCCTACCTCGTCATCTCGATCGCGATGGTCGCGGCCGTCGCGGAACTCGATGCCGATGGGCGGATCGCGTCGGCCCGGATCGTGGTGGGCGCCTGCTCCGAGGTCCCGCAACGACTGCCGGAAGCCGAGGAGCGGCTTGTTGGCCGTGCGCCCGGGCCTGACGCCGCCGGCCTGATCAAGCCCGGCGACCTGGCCTCCCTGCGCCCCATCGACGATGTCCGCGCCACGGCCGACTATCGCCGCCAGGCGGCACCCGTACTCGTGCGACGAGCGGTCGCGGAGCTGGCGTCATGACGGACGCGGCCGCCGTCGCGTTCCGGGTCAACGGCGACGCCGTGTCGGTGCTGGGCGACCCGATGCGCCGCCTGACCGAGGTCCTGCGCGATGACCTGGGCCTGACCGGCACGAAGGTCGGCTGCGACGCCGGCGACTGCGGCGCCTGCACAGTCCGCCTCGATGGCGACGCGGTCTGCGCCTGCCTGGTGCCGCTCGGCCAGTTGGCGGGTCGGGACGTCGAGACGGTCGAAGGCCTGGCGGACGGCGATCTGCTGGCGCCACTACAGGCAGCCTTCCTCGCCTGCGGCGCCGCCCAGTGCGGCATCTGCACGCCCGGGATGCTGATGGCGTCGGCCGCGCTGCTGGACGCCGTCAACGGGGCGTCCGAGCGCGAGATCCTGGACGGGCTCGGGGGCGTCCTCTGCCGCTGCACGGGCTATCGGTCGATCGTGGACGCCGTGCGCATCGCCGGTGGGTCGCTGGCGCCCGCCGCGCCGGCCATGCCCGCAGCCGGGTCCGCGGTGGGGGCCCGCCTGGCGCGCGTCGACGGGGTCGCCCAGGTGACCGGCGCGACCGTCTTCGGCGCCGACGAGTTCCCATCCGAGGCTCTGACGATGCGCGTCGTGCGCTCGTCGCATGCGCATGCCAGGTTCACCCTGGGCGATCTCGCGGGGCTCCACGCCGCCAACCCCGGCCTGGTCCGCGTCTTCAGCGCGGTCGATGTCCCCGGCGACAACCGTTACGGCATCTACGAGACCGGCAAGGATCAGCAGGTCCTCGCCGACGGCTACGTGCGCTACCGCGGCGAAGCGGTCGTGGCACTTGTCGGCGATGCCGAAACTGTCGCCCGGATCGTGGACTCGGACCTGCCGATCGCCTGGGAGGTCCTGCCGGCGCAACTCGATCCCGCCGCGGCAGCCACGCCCGATGCGCTCCAGTCGCACGATGGGTCGCCCGGCAACATCCTGGCCGCGGGCCGGGTCGTGCGCGGCAACGTGACCGCCGCGCTGGCAGCGTCGGCGGTCGTCGCCTCCGGGACGTTCGAGACGACCCACGTCGAGCATGCCTACATCGAGCCGGAGGCCGGCTACGCCAAGCGGACAGGCGACCGCATCGCGGTCTTCGCATCGACCCAGACGCCGTACCTGGACCGCGACGAACTCGCGCTGATCCTGGGGTTGCCCAAGGAGTCGGTCCAGGTCATCCCCAGCGCCTGCGGTGGTGGATTCGGCGGCAAGCTGGACCTGTCGCTCCAACCGCTGGTCGCGATGGCGGCGTGGATCCTCGATCGTCCGGTCCGGTGCGTCTTCACCCGACCCGAATCGATGTGCGCGACCACCAAGCGCCATCCCGCCCGCATCGTCGCGTCCCTCGGTGCGGACGCTGAAGGGTCGCTGACAGCGATCGACTTCCACGGCGACTTCGATACCGGCGCGTACGCCTCGTGGGGCCCGACTGTCGCGAACCGCGTCCCGGTCCATGCCAGCGGGCCCTACGTCGTGCCCGCGGTCCGCGCCACGACCCGGGCGATCTACACGAACGGCCCGATCGGCGGGGCATTTCGCGGATTCGGCGTCCCGCAGGCGGCCATCGCCCAGGAGGCCCTGCTGGACGACCTCGCCGGGCAGCTCGGGTTGGATCGGCTTGTCATCCGCCGGCGCAACGCGCTACGGGCCGGGTCGACGACCGCGACCGGCCAGGTGCTTGTCGCCAGCGCCGGCCTGGGTGCCTGCCTGGATGCGCTGCAGCCGGCGTGGGATGCGGCGATCGCGGACGCTCGCGCGGTCAACGAGACGCCCTCGACGGATGCGAGCCACGTTCGACGAGGTGTCGGGATCGGGGCCATGTGGTACGGCATCGGGAACACGTCACTCCCGAACCCATCGACGGTCAGGATCGGCCTGCGTCGAGACGGCACATACGTGCTGTTCAGCGGCGCCCAGGACATCGGCCAGGGATCGAACACGGTCATGACCCAGATCGCGGCGGACGCCCTGGATGTGCCGTTGGGCTCCATCGCCATGGTCACCGGCGACACCGACCGGACGCCCGATTCAGGCAAGACGTCCGCGTCACGTCAGACGTTCGTGTCGGGCAACGCCACGAAGCTCGCCGCCAGGGACCTGCTGCGCCTGATGGAGGTCTCCGGCCCGGACCTCGCGCTGCTCCCCGAGGATGAGGCCGGCTGCGTGCTGCTGGGCACCGGCTCGTACGATCCGCGGACCACGCCGCTTGACGAGCACGGGCAGGGGATCCCGTATGAGACGTACGGCTTCGGGGCGCAGGTGGCCGTCGTCGACGTGGACCTGGAGCTGGGCACGGTCGTGGTTCGGCGGATCGTCGCGGCCCACGACGTCGGTCGCGCGATCAACCCGATGCTGGTCGAGGGCCAGATCCATGGTGGTATCGCACAGGGCCTTGGCATGGCCCTCATGGAGGAGTACGTCGCGGGTCGGACCGACAACCTGCACGACTACCTGATCCCGACCATCGGCGACGTCCCGCCGATCGAGTGCCTGCTCATCGAGGACACCGAGCCGGCCGGTCCGTTCGGGGCCAAGGGTGTCGGCGAACCGGCCCTCATCCCCACGGCGCCGGCGATCCTCGGCGCGATCCGCGACGCGATCGGCGTCAGGCTGGAGCGCGTGCCGGCAACGCCGGCACGCGTCCTCGAGGCGATCAGCCGATCGCGAAGATGACCGTGACGGTCGCCTGGACGTCCTGTGTCCCGGGCTGGACCTGCGTCGCCGAGTCGCGGGCCGCACCGGCCATCGGGTAGGGCGTCGGATAGGAGGCGGACGACTCCGAGATCGAGACGACATCGCCCAGCGACACGCCCGCCGCAGCCGCCATCGCCGCCGCGCTGGTCCGGGCCTGAGTGATCGCCGCGGCCCGAGCCTGATCCATCGCCTTGGCCGGGTCCGACACCTCGAACCACATGCCATCGACGTTCGTGGCGCCCTTGGCCGTGGCGGTGTCGACGACATCGCCGGCCTTGTCGAGGTCGCGCACGGTGATCTGTAGCCGCTCGCTCATCTGGTAGCCGACGATCTTCCGTCCGCTGTTGTCGTACTGCGGGTTCAGATCGATGCCGGTGGTCTTGATGTCCTTCTCGTCGATGCCGAGCGCCTTCAGGCTGTCGATGATCGCGTTCATCGCTGCGCCGGCGGCGTTCCGGGCGGCCTTGACGGTGGGCTTGGTCACGGTCACGCCGACGCTGACGCGCGCGACGTCCGGGATGAGGGTGACCGCGCCGGTCGCCGAGACCGTGATGGTGTGCAGCGGCGGGTCGCCGACTACTGGGGGGGCGCCGACGGCGGCACCCGGACGGACGGCAAGGGCGGCTACGGCGACGACGAGCGCGCCCAGGGCGAGCGCGCCGGCGGTCCGGATCGGTTGCGACATGGCTGGGACCCCTTCATCTCGGATTCGAGCGGGCCGCGGTGTGGCGGCGTCAGCCCGGAGACGGTGGGGGCGGGTCTGGAGTTCCCGATGCGACTGGTGGCGACCCCTGGGTGCCCTCGGTGATCCCCCGACACCCAGGAGTCATGC
>JBKJQY010000047.1:0-52775 GCA_046593725.1 Candidatus Limnocylindrales bacterium | reverse complement strand
CGACGCCATCACACTCGTCAGGCCTCGCGCGTCACGGAACCGGTAATTGCGGCATCCTTGCGTGGTCGCCATACCACTTCAGGAGTCCGCCCGAGTTGTCGTCCGCCTCTCGAACCTATCCGTCCGGCCGCTCCGGTCGGCCTGTCGCACGCACCAGCCCCACCACCGTCGGCTGGTTGGCGCTCATCGGTTTCTTCTTCCTCGCCGGTCTCGGCGTCATCGCCGCGGTCGCCTCGGTCGCTGGATTCGTGTCACTGACCGACGGCCTGGCAGACCCCCGGACGCTGACCCAGATCCCACTGCCCGAGCAGTCGATCGTCTATGACCGCACCGGCAAGATCGAGTTGGCCCGGTTCGGCGAGAACCGGCGCGAGGTCGTCACCTTCGACCAGATCCCGCCGATCCTCCTGGACGCCACGACCGCTGTCGAGGACAAGACGTTCTGGGAGAACGCCGGCTTCGATCCCGTCGCCATCATCGCGGCGTCGGTCGACTCCCTGCGCGGCAACAGCCGCGGCGCGTCCACCATCACCCAACAACTGGTGCGCAACCGCCTGCTGGAACCTGATCTCGTCCAGGACCCGACCCGGACCGCCGAGCGCAAGCTCAAGGAGATCATCCAGTCCATCCGGGTGACCCAGGCGTTCCCCGGCGAGGAAGGCAAGAAGGAGATCATCACCGCCTACCTCAACCAGAACTACTACGGCAACCAGAGCTACGGCGTGAAGTCGGCGGTCGAGTCGTACTTCGGGATCCCGCTGGCTGAGCTGACGCCGGCCCAGGCGGCGATCATCGCGGGGCTGCCGAAGTCGCCGTCCAACTACGACCTGGTCCGCAACGCCATCGAACGGTGCACGACGGTCGTCGCGGACGGCACGGACTGCCCCAAGTCCGAGTTGATCGTCCCGACGGGTACGAAGGTCGTCGAACGTCGGAACACGATCCTGGGCCTCCTCGCCGAGGGCCGGACGCCGAGGTCCGGCGACACCTACACCTCCGCCCAGCTCACCGCCGCGATCACCGACGAGGTCCTCCTGGCCAACCAGAGGGCGCCGCGCTGGATCGCCCCCCACTTCGTCTGGGCGGTCCTGGATGAACTCACCGTCAAGCTCTGCGGTGAGGGTGCGCCTACCTGCGACACGCTGGCCCAGGGCGGCCTGCGCGTCACGACCACGCTGGATGTCAGGCTCCAGAAGGTCGCCGAGAAGTGGGTCAAGGCGGCCGCGATCGTCCCGCATTCAAAGGATCCCAAGGCCGCGGCGAAACGACTCGGGCTCACGTACGAGCCGTGGATGGCCAACTTGCGCGACAAGAACCTGCGCAACGGCGCGCTCGTCGCCGAGGACTACCAGACCGGCGAGATCGTGGCCTATGTCGGGAGCGCCGACTACTACGCAAAGACGAGTCGTCCCGAGTTCCAGCCCCAGTACGACGTCGCGGGCAAGGGCTATCGCCAGCCGGGTTCGGCCTTCAAGCCGTTCAACTATGCGATCGGCATCGATGACCGGACGATCACGGCCGGCACGATGATCATGGACTCGGCCACGGATTTCGGCGGTGGCTATTCCCCGAGCAATGCGGATCGCCTGGAGCGCGGCCCGGTCCTGGCTCGCAGCGCCTTGCAGTTCTCGCTCAACATCCCGTCCGTGAAGGTGGGGGCCGTCAATGGCGTCGACCACGTCTTCTCGCGCGCCAAGGACTTCGGGATGGACTTCCAGACCGACACCACGAGTGCCGGCCTGTCACTGGCGCTCGGCGTCCAGGAGGTCCGGCCGGTGGACCTGGTTTCCTCCTACGGGACGCTCGCCAACGGCGGCAAGGCGCTGGGCCACACGACGATCCTGACCATCACGGACCCGGCCGGCAAGGACGTGGTGGATCCGTATCAGCCGCCCGAGGGCCTCCAGGTCGTGAGCCCACAGGCTGCGTTCATCGTCACGGACATCCTCAACGGCAACACGATCAAGAGCGTCAACCCGTTCTGGGGCAAGTTCGTCATCACCGGACCCGACGGTCGCCGACCCGCGACGCTCAAGACCGGCACGAACAACGACGCGAAGGACCTCAACGCGTACGGCTACATCGCCCCGCCAACGTCAGCCGGCCGCACAGCTGGCGCCTATGCCCTGGTCGTCGGGGCCTGGAACGGCAACAGCGACAACAGCCTGGTCTCGACCGCGGCCCACCCGCTGTTCTCCATCGATGTCACGACGTACGTCTGGCAGGGCTTCATGAACGAGGCCACCGCCAAGTGGCCCGAGACGAACTTCAAGCGTCCGGCCGACGGCCTGGCCAAGGTCGCCATCGACCCATGGACCGGGCTGCTGGCATCGGCCGGTGGGGACGCAGTGGATGAGTGGTTCATCGTCGGGACCGAGCCGCGCGATCGACTGGCGCCGGACACCTGCGGGATGGACGTACTGGCCGTGGCCGGCATCGAGCGCGGCCACCAGAGCTGGCTGGATGCCGACAAGGACTGGATCCGCCGCGCCGAGAAGGGACCCGGCACCGCAGGCGGGCCGGACAGGACGCGAACCAGCTACTTCTACAACGGCCGGTTCAAGCCGCACGGCTCGTCCTGGGGCGTTTTGGCCGTGAAGGGGGCCGTCTGCGGCCAGCCCAGCCCGTCACCCACCTGTTTCGTCGTTCCGACGCCGGATCCCAGCGGCCTGATCCCGTCGTTCGAGATCCCATCGCCGTCCGCCTCGGGCGAGGTCGTGGCACTCCCCTGCCCCACGCCGTCGCCGCTGCCGTCCGAGACCCCATCGGAGACGCCATCCGACACACCAACGCCCGAGCCGACGCCGACACCCACGCCTGAGCCGACGCCGACACCGACGCCCACGCCGACGCCGACACCGACGCCCTCGCCGACGCCCGTGGCTCCCTGATCCGGCCGATCCCCAGGCTCGAGGTTCCACTAGCATCCCCGGCGTGATCATCGAACTGGCGGACGTCAGCGTCCGGCGCAGCGGGCGGACCATCCTGGGGCCACTCGATTGGGTCGTGAGGCGCGGTGAGCGCTGGATCGTGCTCGGTGCCAACGGCTCGGGCAAGTCGACACTGTTGTCCGTCGTGGACATGGCGCTATGGCCGACGACGGGACGAGTCGAGATCCTGAGCCAGCGGTACGGCCGCATCGATGCTCGCGAGCACCGGCGCCGGATCGGACTGGCCGGCAGCGCCGTCGAGGCCTCGTTCCGCGACGATCTGACCCCACCGCTCCTGATCATGACCGCGAGGCACGCCGCGACCGAGCCGTGGTGGCACGACTACACGGACGACGACCGCGAACGTGCCCGCGACCTCGCGATCCGTTTTGGCCTGGGCGAGGTCATCGATCACGCGTTCGGGACGTTGTCGGCCGGCGAACGTCGGCGGACGTCGATCGCCCGGGCCCTCATGCCGGATCCGGAGCTCCTGTTGCTGGATGAACCAACGACCAGTCTGGACCTGGGTGCGCGCGAGACACTGCTGCGCGACCTCGCCACGCTGGCCGGACGTCCCGACCCGGCCGCGATCGTGCTCGTCACCCACCACGTGGAGGAGATCCCGGCGGGCTTCGAGCACGGGCTCGTGCTCCAACACGGAACCGTCGTCGCGAGCGGGCCACTGGACGACGTGCTCACGGACGAGGTCTTGTCCGAGGCGTACGGGGTGCCGATCCGGGTCGACCGGCGGGACGGCAGGGCCACGGCGCGCTTCCGCGGCTGACCGGCTCAGTCGGTCGCTGTGCCTCGCCCGACGTCCACGAGATGGTCTCGACCGATGTCCGCGACGCGTGGCGTCCCCAACAGCGTCATCGCCTTGGCGACTTCCAGCTTGAGGCCGGACGCGGCCGCCGCGACGCCGGCCTGGCCCCCGATCGCCAGGGCGTACAGGAACGGTCGGCCAAGGAACACCGCCCGTGCCCCGGTCGCGAGCGCCGTGACGACATCGACGCCGTCACGTACCCCGCCGTCCAGGTACACCTCCGCCCGGCCGGCGACAGCGTCGACGATCGGCTCCAGGGCATCGAGTGACGCGATCGCCCGGTCGAGCTGGCGACCGCCGTGATTCGAGACCCAGATCCCGGCCGCCCCGTGCTCGACGGCTAGGCGGGCGTCCGCGGGCGTAAGGATGCCCTTGATGACGACCGGCAACGACGTCCAATTTTGGATCGTATCGATGTCGCGCCACGTGAGCGACCCGTCGATCAGGCCGGCGAGCAAGTCACCCATCGGCTTGTGGTAGTCGACGCCGCCCTCGAAGTTGGCGAAGTCGCTGGCCGCTTCGAAGCCGCTGCGCAGGTCGCGCGGCCGATAGCCGTCGCCGGGGACGTCCACGGTGACCACGATCGCCCGGTAGCCGGCCGTCTCGGCCCGCTCCACATGGGAGCGCGCGATCGCGCGATCCGTGTTGACGTACAGCTGGAACCAGCGGACGGCATCCGGGGTGGCCTCGGCGATCGCCTCGAGCGACCGATTGGACAGCGTGGACAGCGCGATCGGTAGCCCGAGGCCGGTCATCGCGCGAGCGCTCGCGATCTCGCCGTCGGGGTGGATGATGCCGTGCAGGGCTGTCGGGGCGAACCCGAACGGCGCGGCGACCGTAGAACCTAGGATCGTCGTCTCGGTCCGGACATCGCTCACATCCACCAGGACGCGCGGCAGGAGCCGTCGAATCCGGAACGCCCCTTCGTTGGCCGCGATCGTGACCTCATCCCAGGCACCACCCGCGATGTAGTCGAAGGTGGGTCCCGGCAGGCGTTCTCGCGCGGCGGCCTCGAGCGTCCGAAGGCCAAGGTGTCCCCACGCATCATCCATGCTCGGAAGCGTATCGGACACCGGAGATCCGGACCGGGCCGACACGCGAATGTCATGTCGACGATGCACGATGCTTCCATGACGACCGCGATCACCGCCGATACCCCCGCCGCAGCCGCCGTCCACCCGGACCTTCGGGCCGCTGCGGCGGGCGCCGCGTCCGGCCTTGTGGCGCTTGGCGTGTCCGAGCTGATCGCCGGGATCCTGCCGGGCGCGACGTCCCTCGTCGCGGCGGTCGGGCAGGTCGTCATCGATCGCCAGCCGCCGGGGGCAAAGGATCTCGTCGTCGGCCTGTTCGGAACGAACGACAAGCTCGCCCTGGAGCTCTTCGTGGTCGTCGTCGGAGCCCTTGTGGGGGCCGGCCTCGGGGTCGTCGCGCGTCGACGGTTCGTCGGCGGCGGCGCCGGGTTCGCGGCCTTCGGTGCCCTGGGTTTCCTGGCTGCACTGGACGATCCGCTGTCCAACCCCGCGATCGTGGCGGCCTCGGCGGCGATCGCCGTCGGCGTCGCCCTGTGGATCCTCGGATGGTTCCTTGGCCCGCGAACGTCAGGGTCGGCGCTGGCGGTGATGCCCGACTGGTCGCGCCGATCGTTCCTCCTGCGGGCCGGCACGGTGGGCGCCGTGGCGGTCGTGGCCGGCGTCGGCGGACGCCAGCTCCTGGAACGCCAGCGCTTCGCCCCTACGGCGGCCGGTGCCGCGATCCCACCTGCCTCAGAGACGACGGCGGCGCTCGCGACGGGCACGGACCTCGCGGGCCAGATCGCAGACCTGACCCCGATCGTCATGCCCAACGAGCGGTTCTATCGCATCGATACGGCTCTGCTCACGCCCTACGTCGACACGACCACCTGGTCGTTACGGATCCACGGCATGGTGGATCGGGAGACCACGCTGAGCTGGGACGAATTGATCAACCTGCCCATGTTCGAGCAGTACGTGACCATCTCGTGCGTCAGCAATGAGGTCGGCGGCAAGCTTGTGGGCAACGCCAAGTGGACCGGGGTCCGGCTCCGCGACGTCCTCGCCATGGCCGGGGTGCAGGCCGGCGCCACCCAGCTCGTGGGACGGTCCGTGGATGGCTGGACGGCCGGGATGCCCATGGGGTGGGTCATGGACGAGAGCCGCGAACCCATGATCGCGGTCAAGATGAACGACGAGGCGTTGCCCCCGATCCATGGCTATCCGGCCCGCCTCATCGTGCCCGGCCTGTATGGCTATGTGTCCGCGACCAAGTGGCTCACCGACCTCGAAGTGACGACCTGGGAGGCCTTCAACGGGTACTGGGTGCCGCTCGGCTGGTCCAAGACCGGCCCGATCCTGACCCAGTCCCGGATCGACACCCCCAGGACCGGTGCCACGGTCTCGGGTCGCATCCCGATCGCCGGCATCGCCTGGGCCCCGGATCGAGGCGTGACCAAGGTGGAGGTCGGAATCGACGACGTCTGGCAGGAAGCACGCCTCAGCACGCCCATCTCGGACGCGACCTGGGTCCAGTGGGTCGTCGAGTGGGACGTGACGCCGGGCGATCACACGATCACGGTCCGGGCCACGGATGGCAACGGCGAGACCCAGGCGGAGGGGCGGACGCCGCCCGCTCCCGACGGTGCGAGGGGCTGGGACTCAGCCCACGTCCGCGGCGCCTGAGGACCGTCACCCGGCCCGGACGCGAATCGGTATAGAGTCAGGTCATGCCCCGACGACGCTTTCTGTTCGACCCGCCCGACCGCTTCGTGGCGGGCACCATCGGTGAGCCTGGACGGCGAGCCTTCTTCCTGCAGGCCCGCGATGGACCTCGTGTCGTGAGCATCCTGCTGGAGAAGGTCCAGGTCGCGGTGCTCGCCGATCGCCTGGGCGAACTGCTCGCGGAGCTGGAACGCCGGGGCGTCCCGGAGGTCCTCGCGACGTCTCCGGATCCGACGCCCGGCGCCGGCGACACCGGACCCCTGGACGAACCACTCAACGAGGCGTTCCGGGCTGGTTCGCTGACGCTGGGCTGGGACGGCAGCGCCGGTCGGATCCTGGTCGAGGCGCGCGCCCAGGACGAGGACGGCGAGGCGATCGACCCCGACGATGACGACGATGAGGACGAGGACGGCCCGGATCTGCTGCGGGTCCGCATCAGCGCCGCAGACGCTCGCTCGTTCGTGGCGCGGGCCACCCGGGTCATAGCATCCGGTCGACCGCCCTGCCCGTTGTGCGGCCAGCCGCTCGATCCACAGGGCCACATCTGCCCGCGACGCAACGGCCACTACGTCAACTAGTCGGATCGCCGTGACGGCCGGGGCGCCGACGCCCGACGAATCGGACCAGGCCGCCGTCCTTTCGATGCTGCGCGACGGCGAGCTCGAGATCGTGGGGCGTCTGGTCGAGTCGTCCAACAACGCCATGCTCGTGACCGTGACCTCGGTCGGCTCCCTGCCCGACGGTGTGCCCGCCACCGTCCAGGCGATCTACAAACCGACGCTGGGCGAACGCCCGCTCGCTGACTTCCCCGATGGCACCCTGGCCCAGCGGGAGGTCGCTGCCTATCTCGTGTCGGAGGCTGTCGGGTGGGGCATCGTCCCGCCGACGGTGCTGCGCGAGGGACCGTTCGGCGAAGGCATGGTGCAGGTCGTGGTGGATGCTGACCCGACGGTGGATGTCGTCAAGCTCGTCCTCGGCGACGATCGGCGGCTTCGTCGCATGGCGACGTTCGATGCCGTGATCAACAACACGGACCGCAAGGGTGGGCACATCCTGCCGGTGGATGGCGGCCGGGTCATCCACGGCGTGGACCATGGCGTGTGCTTTTCGGACGTCCCCAAGCTGCGTACCGTTCTGTGGGGCTGGCGCGACACGCCGTTCGAGGCGGATGAACTCGATGGGCTCGCGCGCATCCGCGGGGCCCTGGACGCCGACCTCCGCGCAGCGCTCCTGGAACTCCTCGCCCCGACTGAGGTGGATGCGACGGCACGACGAGTGGATGGCCTGCTGGCGTCCGGCCGCTTCCCGCTGCCGTCCGAGACCTGGCCGGCGATTCCCTGGCCACCGTTCTGACGAGGTCCCGGCCGGGCGCCGGGTGGGGCACGATACAGCCACGCAGGAGGCACCGAATGCGGCGCTGGAACGGCTGGAGTGAGGAAGGCGTCGAGGCTCACGTGCCCGAACGCGCGCTCGACCTCCTGACCGCGCTCGTCGGGCCCGGGAACTCGATCCCGGATGCGGCATTGGAGGACGTGCTCGCCGCGGTCCCGTCGTCGCGTCTCGCGGATGAGGCCGTGTGGGCGACCGACCGCCAGGCGCGTGTCCTGCACGCTCGTGGGCAGAGTCTCCCGGACTGGGTGGCCATGCGATCCGGGCGCCTGGGCGCAGTGCCGGATGCGGTGGCACGACCCACCGACGCCGCGGCGGTCCGAATCGTCATGGATCGAGCCGGAGCCGTGGGGGCCTTCGTCATCCCGTACGGTGGCGGGACGAGCGTGGTCGGCGGCGTCACGACCCGACTGAGCGACCGACCGGTCATCGCGGTGGACATGGCGGAGACCGCTGGGCTGCACGCCCTGGACGAGACCAGCGGCCTGGCGACGTTCGGTGCCGGGACGACCGGGCCTGCCCTGGAGGCAGCCCTGGCGGCCTCCGGCCGGACGCTGGGTCACTACCCGCAATCGTTCGAGCGCTCGACGGTCGGTGGCTGGGTCGTGACCCGGTCGGCCGGCCAGGAGTCCGCCGGCTACGGTCGCATCGAGGCGCTGTTCGCCGGCGGCCACGTGGAGACCCCGATCGGCCCGCTGGACCTGCCGCCCCATCCTGCGTCCGCGGCCGGGCCCGACATCCGCCAGGCCGTGCTTGGGTCGGAAGGCCGCCTCGGGATCCTCACCGACGTCGTCGTTCGGACGACCCCGCTCCCCCAGGCCGTCCGAACCAACGCCTTCGTCATGCGCGATTGGGAGTCGGCTCTGGCCCTGGCGCGTACGCTCGCGCAACGACGACTGCCGTTGTCCATGGTCCGGGTCGCGACGCCGCTCGAGACCGCGACGACGTTCGCGCTCGTCGGCGACGGCCGTGGATCCACCATCCTGCGACGCTATCTGGGCCTGCGCGGCGTGGGAGCGGACCTGGAGCGCTGCCTCGTCCTGGTCGGCCTGTCCGGGCGAACGGCGATCGTGGAGGCCGCCGCCAGCGAGGTCGCACGGGCAGTTCGGGACTTGCGCGGCGTCGGTGCGCCGGGTGTCGGGAAAGCCTGGCGGAAGGATCGGTTCCGCGCGCCGGATCTCCGTGACGCCCTGTGGGCTGCCGGCTACGCGGTGGACACGCTTGAGACCGCGACAGACTGGTCGACGCTACCGAGCCTGGCCGCCACGTTGGGGCGCACGCTGCGACACGGACTGGACGAGATCGGCGAACGCGTCCACGCCTTCAGCCACCTCTCGCACGTGTACACGAGCGGATCCAGCCTGTATACGACGTTCGTCTTCCGCCTGGCGACCGACCCGGACGAGACGCTTGACCGCTGGTCGCGGCTCAAGCGTGCCGCGAGCGAGGTCATCGTGTCGCACGGCGCCACCATCACCCACCAGCACGGGGTCGGGATCGACCATGGCCCGTACCTCGCTGCCGAGAAGGGAGTCATCGGCATGACCATCCTTGACGCGATGGTCGCCCGTGTGGACCCGGACGGCCTCATGTCGCCGGGTGTCCTGTTGTCAGAGGCTCGGCCGTGACCGGCGACCTCGTCCTGGCCATCGATGTCGGGACTCAGAGCGTGCGAGCGCTCGCCTTCGATGCGACCGGCGTGCTGGTTGCGATGGCCAAGATCACGATCGAGCCGTACGTCGCGCCGAAGCCCGGCTGGGCGGAACAGGACCCCGAACTGTATTGGCGGTCGATCGGCGAGGCATGCCGACGCGTCCTCGCCGATCCAGCCGTCCGGCGCGATGCCGTTGTCGGCCTGACCCTGACCACCCAGCGCGGGACCGTGGTCGTCACCGACGAGGCCGGGATGCCGCTCCGGCCGGCGATCGTGTGGCTGGACCAGCGGCGGACGCCCGACGTGCCGCCCATCGGAGGCCTGATGGGGCTGGCCTTCCGGGCGGTGGGCGTGCGCGATACCGTCGCCGCGTTCGCCGCCGATTGCGAGGCGAACTGGATCCGGGCCAACGAGCCCGAGACCTGGGGCGCCATCCGCCATTACCTGCTGCTGTCCGGCTTCCTGACCCACCGGCTGACCGGACGGTTCATCGATTCGAGCGCGGCCCAGGTCGGCTACCTCCCATTCGACTTCAAGCGGCAGCGCTGGGCGGACGATGGCGACTGGAAATGGCGACTCGCCCCGGTCGAGCGGGCCTGGCTCCCCGACCTGGTCGGACCGACCGAGCGGCTCGGCGAACTGACAGAGGCGGCCGCGGCGGCCCTCGGTCTGCCGGTCGGGCTGCCAGTCATCGCGGCGGCCGCTGACAAGGCATGTGAGGTGCTCGGCTCTGGCGCGATCACGGCGGACGTCGCCGGGGTCTCGTATGGCACGACCGCGACCGTCAACACGACCCTCGAACGGTATCGCGAGGCGATCCCATTCGTGCCGCCCTACCCAGCGGCCATCCCCGGCTGGTATTCGCTAGAGGTGCAGGTCTATCGGGGCTATTGGATGGTCGAGTGGTTCAAACGCGAGTTCGGACAGCGTGAGGTCGCCGAGGCGACCGCCCGCGGCGTGGCGCCCGAGGCGCTCTTCGACGATCTCGTCCGGTCGGTGCCGGCCGGCTCCATGGGCTTGACCCTGCAGCCGTACTGGTCGCCCGGGATCAAGATCCCGGGGCCGGACGCGAAGGGTGCGATCATCGGGTTCGGGGACGTACACACCCGGGCGCACCTGTATCGCGCGATCCTTGAGGGGCTTGCCTATGCCCTGCGCGAGGGGGCGGAGCGGACGGCCGCACGGACCGGGGTGCCGCTTACGTCAGTGCGTCTCGCCGGCGGCGGCTCCCAGAGCGCCGCGGCTGTCCAGTTGACGGCGGATGTCTTCGGGTTGCAGGTGGCGCTTGCGCACACGCACGAGACATCGGGACTGGGGGCTGCGATGGATGCGGCGGTCGGCCTGGGCTGGCATCCGGACGTGCCCGCTGCAGTGGCCGCGATGGTGCGCGTTGGCGAGGTCCGCGATCCGGACCCCGCCAACCACGCGATCTACGATGAACTCTATCGGGGCGTTTACCGACCGATGTACGACCGGCTGAAGCCCCTGTACCGTGAGATCCGCCGGATCACCGGCTATCCCGCGCCGTAGCGGGTCAACCGACCGACTTCGCCGCTTTCACGACCATCGTGTTCGCGAACACGTCGTGCCAACCTTGCTTGGTAGGGCTCTTGGCCGTCGTGTAGATGAGGAAGATGAACCAGGCGAACGCCGCCAGGCTCAGGAGAGTCCCGATGATGCCGAGCGGCTGGAATGCCTGGGCGACGATCGACGGCGCGCTGATGGCGAGGAAGCGGCGAACACCTTGATCCGTGGTCATGGTCACACCGTCAACGGCATTCCCGACTTCCATGCTGAGCGCTCGCATCCCGACGGTAGCCCGCATCTTCGTCCACGTGTAGATGAAGTAGCCGGCGCCGACCGCCAGGCCCACGACGCCGATGGCCAGGGACGTGACGAAGCCTGTGCCTGGAAGGACGATCGCGACCGGGATCGCGACGACGACCAGGATGACGAACACGATGATCGCATCGATGATGTACGCGACCGCTCGATTCGGGACATCTGCGTAGACAAGTCCAGATGCCGGTGATGGGGTGGCTGCACTCATGTCGGGCGGCGCCTCCGTGAGAACCGGGCCCGGTCTTGGGCGACCAGCATCCGTTCGGTCACCATCGTAGCGAGTGGAATCGCGCTGACAAGGGCCATGGGGCCACTGGCGCCTGTGGGCATCATCGCGCCTGGGACCGGCCTTTCTTCTCCCATACGCCACCGCGGGTGGCGCTAGGCGATCATCGACGGGACGTCAGCGCGTCCGGCGGTGTCGCACGTCCCCACCCCCTCCTTGATGTCATGCCGGGGTGGCATACAGGCGTATCGGGGAGCCGGGTCTCGGCTAGCGCCACCCGGGATGGAACATGGGAGAACCCGGCCGCGTGACGGCAACGACCCGGCCCCGCTGAGATCGGGCCTCGCGCCACGCTCGCGACAGGACCGTTGGACGTTTGACGGGACGCCTGTTCGGGTGCATCATGGCGAGACGTTCGCAAGAGACGGCACCGGTCAGAGACCTCTGAGAAGGCTCCCGACGCGCCGCCCGAACGCATCGAAGATCGCGACTCGAGTCTCAGCACGACTCGAAGGCGCGGACACACACCGGCCGCGCAGCCGATGGCCTGAACCGCCAGGGCGCGCACCAGAAAGAACAGCAAGAACACCAATGTTGTCCCGTACCGCCACCGCGTCCATCGCCGGACGTGGCTCATCAATGCGCCGCCTTCGCCGGCGCGCCGCCGCCACCTCGGCCGGCTATCGCCCGTACTGCAGCACCAACGGCTGCACGAGCTTCCTCGTGATCGACGCGGAGGGTGATTCGGCCCATTGCCCGATCTGTGGCTTCGTCCGCCGCGTCAGCTGACGCACGAACCCGACCACGACCGCAGGCAATCCGCCCGGCTGGCTCTCGCGAAGAGTGGGTGAACCCGAACAACACCCCGGGGTCCGGCGACGGACCTCCAGACGAAGGAGAGCCCATCCCATGCATCGTCGATTTGCCCGACTCGTCGGCCTGACCGCCGTCGGCGCTCTGGCTCTGGCCATCGCCGGCCCGACCACGGCCGCCTCCGACGCGATGGTCCGCGTCCTGCACGCCTCCCCCGATGCGCCCCAGGTGGATGTCTACGTCAATGGCGACAAGGTCGCTCCCCTCTCTGGCCTGTCGTTCGGCGATCTGTCCGAATACCTCGCGGTCCCCGGGGGAACGTATGCCATCAAGGTCTGCGCGACCGCCGACGCGACGATCTGCCCGATCGATGTTCCTGCACTTGCGATCGCGGCCGGCAAGCATTACACCATCGCCGCGACCAACGCCCTCGCCACGATCGAGGCCAAGGTCCTCGTCGACGATCCGTCGCCTAAGGCCGGCAAGGTCCAGGTGCGCGTGGCCCATTTCTCCGCCGACACGCCCGCCGTGGATGTCCTGACCCAGGACAAGTCCGCCAAGGTGGTCGAGAACATCGCCTACCCGAACGCCACGGACTACCTCACGCTTGATCCTGGCACCTACGACCTGATCGTCTGCGCCAACGCTGACAACACGGTCTGCCCGCTCGATCCAGGACCGCTCGACCTCGCCGCCGGCACGTCGTACACGGTGTTCGCCATCGGCTCGCTCACGGGTGAAACCCTGACCGCGGTCGTAGGCGTGGATGGGATGGCCGCTCCGGCCACCGACACCGTCGGCGCTGCGGAGACCGTCCCGGCCTCCGGCACTCCGATCCTGCTGCTCGCGGCCATCGGGGCCCTCTCGTTCCTGGGCGGCCTCCGCCTGGTGACGGTCCGCTCCCGCCGCTAGCTCCTCATCCATCGGCCGGCGACGCGCCGGCCGATCCTCCTCCCCTCCTCGCGACGACGGCCCGTCCTCCCGGGCCGTCGTCGCGATTCCCGGCCGTGTCAGGTCGGCGGGAACGCGGCTTCGAGACGTGTCCGCTCCCGATCGAGATCCAGGAGGCGACGATGCTGGGCCGACGTCGGAGCCTCGCTGTTGACCCGCACGATCGCCCGGTTCGCCTCCACCACGACGCGATCCAGTTCCGAACGAAGGCGCGGCCGGGAGCCCTCCGCCGCGATCGCCGCACGCACCATCAAGCGGTCGAGCTCGTCGATGAGCCGTCGCGCCTCCTTGTCGGATTCGATCCAGGGCGGCGCGACACCCGCGTTCTTGAGCATCCGATGGGCCATCGCCCAGTCCCCCGCCGCACTGTCGTCCTCGAGCGGGAGGCGCTCACCCTGGTACGGCAGATCGTCGAAGGCGCCAGCTTCGGCGGCCTCGCGGATCTGGCGCTCGATGAGGCTCTCCCAGTCGGGCCCGACCCGCCGGCCGCCTTCGCCATCGCGCCGAGTGGGGCTCATGCGCCGATCGTAGCGCGTCGGTGACAGGCGAGCTGACATCCCGCGCTGCTACCGTTCGCCAGTGCAACTCGCCTCCGACGGGACCCTCATCGTCAGCGCCACGGACCTCGTCGGCTATCTCGCCTGCGACCACCTCGCGACGCTCGAACTGGGGCGCGTCGAGGGCCTGTGGCAGAAGCCGATCCGACGCGACGACCCCACCATCGCGCTGATCCAGGAGAAGGGCGATCTGCACGAGGCGGCCTATCTCGACGCCCTGCGCGCCGAGGGCCGGCGGATCGTCGAGATCCCCAAGGACGGTCTGCGCACCCCTGACCAGCTTCGAGCTGCCCAGGCACAGACCGTGGCCGCCATGCGCGACGGCGCCGATGTCGTATTCCAGGCAACCTTCTTCGACGGTCGCTGGCGCGGTCATGCGGACTTCCTCTTCAAGCGACCGGACCGTCCGAGTCCGGGCCTCGGGTCGTGGAGTTACGACATCGCCGACACCAAGCTCGCTCGGTCGGTGAAGGGCGGGGCGATCCTCCAGATGTGCGTCTATGCCGCCCTGCTCGAGGGGCTGCAGGGCATCGCTCCGGAGTGGCTGGAGGTCATCACCGGCGACCGCGTCCACCATGCCCACCGAACCGACGACTTCTCCGCCTATTTCCGGTATGTGCGGGCCCGCTTCGATGCCCGGATCGCCATCGGGCCGGCGAGCGGCCAGGTCGGCACCTACCCGAACCCGGTCGAGCACTGCCGGGTCTGCAGCTGGTATCCCATGTGCATGGACCGTCGGCGCGCGGACGATCACCTGTCGATCGTCGCCGGGATCCGTCGCGTCGACACGGAGCGCCTGACGGACGCGGACATCCCCACGCTGACGAAGCTGGCCGACCTTGCGCCGCTGCAGACGGTCGAGGGGATCGGGTCCGCGCAGCTCGCCCGACTCAACGACCAGGCCCGCCTGCAGCTGCACGAGCGAGCCACAGGCGAGCGGGTCGTCGAGCTGATCGAACCCGACACCGCCGACCCGGGCCGTGGCCTCGCCTCCCTCCCCGAACCCTCGCGATGGGACCTCTTCTTCGACATCGAGGCGGACCCGTGGGCCACCGAGGTGGGTCTCGAGTATCTGCTTGGGCTGGTCGACGACGCTGACGGCCGGCACGACTACCAGGCGATCTGGGCGACCTCGCAGGACGAGGAGAAGGCCGCCTTCGAGGCGTTCATCAAGCTGGTCACGGTCCGGCTCGACGCGCATCCGGACATGCATGTCTATCACTACGGCGGCTACGAAGCGGGGGCGATCAAGCGCCTCATGCAGCGCCATGGCACGTGCGTGGAGGAGGTCGACCGACTCCTTCGTGGCGACGTTCTGGTGGATCTTCTCAATGTGGTCCGACAGGGTCTCCGCGTTTCGGTCGAGTCGTACTCGCTCAAGCAGATCGAGAAGTCCTACATGCCCACGCGCCAGGGACCAGTGACCGAGGCCGGGTTCAGCGTGGTCGCCTTCGAGATGTGGCTCAAGGAGGGCGATCCAGCCATCCTCACGGGGATCGCCGACTACAACCGCGACGACTGCGTCTCGACCTGGATGCTGCGGACCTGGCTGGAGGAGCGCCGCACTGAAGCGGTCGAGCGCTGGCCGGGGCTCGACTGGACGAGACCCATCGCCGAGGTCAAGGGCGCGTCTGCCGCCACGACCGAGTCGCTGCAGGCGGTCGAGGATCGGGTTCGCGCCCTGACCGCAGATCTGGCTGCGGACGACCACGGCGAGGAGGCGGAGGCGCGTCGCCTCCTCGCGGCGCTGCTCGACTGGCATCGCCGCGAGGACAAGCCGCGGTGGTGGCGCTGGTTCGAACTCAAGAACGACCTGACGGTCGAGGCACTCGTGAGCGAGCGCGACGCGCTCGCTGACCTGACGTTCGAGTCGGAGTGGCCGGGCGAGGGTCGGATGCTTCATCGGCGGTACAGGTTCGAGCCCCAGGATCATGGGTTCGATCCAGGGGATCAACCGATCGACCGCGACTCCGGCAACAGCGCCGGCACCATCGTCGCGATCGACGACGCCCGCGGGACGATCGAACTCAAACGGTCGAAGAACGCAGCTTGGCCACATCCTGTCGCACTCATCGGCGTCCGTCCCATCGACAGCTTCCCACAGCGCCAGGCTCTGCTACGCGTTGCCGATGCGGTCATCGCGGACGGCATCGACGGCGCCGGGCCATACCGCGCGATCCGCGACATGTTGCTCCGGCTGCCCCCGCGACGCGCAGTCGACGGGCCGCTGAAGCTGGTGGCGCCCGGCGAGGACGTCCTTGCGGCCGCGCGACGGCTGGCACTCGAGCTCGACGGTGGCGTCCTCCCGATCCAGGGCCCGCCCGGAACCGGCAAGACGTACGCCGCTGCGCGGATGATCGTCGATCTCGTGGCGGCCGGGAAGACCGCCGCGATCACCGCCCAATCGCACAAGACGATCAGCAACCTCCTCGAAGCGGTCACGGTCGCGGCCGACGAGGCGGGTATCCGGGTGCGGGCCATCCAGAAGGCTGGAGTGGACGACGAGCACGTCGGACACCTCCCCGGCGTAACCAGGCTGGACGACAACGGCGCCGTCGCCCTGGCCGTCGCGGGCGGCACCGCGGACGTCGTGGCCGGGACCCAGTGGCTGCTGGCGCGCGAGGAGTTCGATCACGCCGTGGACGTCCTCTTCGTCGACGAAGCGAGCCAGATGTCGCTCGCCAATGCGGTGGCGCTGGGGACGTGTGCGCGGTCCATCGTGCTGATCGGCGACCAGAATCAGCTGCCGATGGTGACGCAGGGCGTCCATCCAGGCGGCGCCGAAGCATCGTCGCTGGAGCACCTCGTCGGCGGCGCGACCACGGTCGCTGTGGACCGGGGCCTGTTCCTCGCCACCTCCCGCCGACTGCATCCCGACGTGAACGCGTTCATCTCCCCGGCGTTCTACGAGGGCCGGCTGCAGACGCACCCGGATACGGCGCGGCGCACCGTGCTTGGTGATGACCCGGTCCTGTCCGGGACGGGTGTCCGCTGGATCCCTGTGCCACACGCCGGCAACGGACCGCGGTCGCACGAGGAGGCGGCGGTCGTCGCCGACGCGGTCGCCACGCTCATCGGGATGACCTGGTGCGACACGGACGGGCGCACTCGCGCTATCACGGTGGACGACATCATCGTCGTCGCTCCCTACAACGCCCATGTCGCCGAGATCCAGGCCGCCCTCGAGGCACGCCTTGGTCGTCGCGGGAACGTGGGGACGGTCGACAAGTTCCAGGGTCGTGAGGGGGTCGTGGCGATCTACTCGATGGCCAGTTCGAGCCGTGAGGATTCACCCCGTGACATGACCTTCCTGTACTCGCGGAACCGACTGGACGTCGCGATCTCGCGGGCCCGCTGCCTCGCCCTCCTGGTGGCGTCGCCCACGCTGCTCGAAGCGGGCTGCCGAACACCGGAACAGATGCGGATGGTGGATGCCCTGTGCCGCTTCGTGGAGGTCGCCGAGGACCAGGATGCGAGACGGCGGCGCACGGCGCCATGACCCCCGCGACCGTCGATCCACGCACGCTGGACCGGCTGCGCACCCGGACCGTCCGGACACTCCTCGCGAGCGTCGCCCTGGGCAGTACCGGTCACATCGCCGCGGTGACGGTGGCCACGGTCGTCGCCGCTGATCTCACAGGAACGAACACCTGGAGCGGCGTGCCGGCGGCGGCCGTCGTCCTCGGTGCTGCGGCCGGATCGACGCTTCTGTCCCGGTTCATGGCCAGACGAGGGCGGCGTGACGGCCTGACCCTGGGCTACCTGATCTCCGTCCTCGGAGCCATGGTCGCCGCGAGCGGCGTGATCGCGCGCTCGTTCCCGGTGTTCCTCGCCGGCACGGTCCTGATCGGCTTCGGCAACAGCGCCAACCAGCTGTCGCGCTACGCGGCCGCCGACCTGTACGAACCAAGTCGCCGAGCGACCGCTCTGGGCATCGTCGTCTGGGGCGCCACCGTCGGCGCGATCCTTGGCCCGAACCTCGTGGCCCCTGCCGGCACGCTGGCCGTGTCCGTCGGTCTGCCGGCACTCTCCGGCGCATATCTCATCCCGATACTGTTCGTACTGCCTGCGGCGTTGCTGACATTCGTGATGCTGCGCCCGGATCCGTACGATCTCGCCGACAGCACGGACACCTCCGGTGCGGAGCTGGAGCCGGGCGCGACTTCCCTCGGCTGGCTCATGCGCAGGCCGCACGTCCCGGTCGCGATGGTCGCCCTGGTTGCCGGCCAGGTGGTCATGGTCCTCGTCATGACGATGACTCCGCTGCACATGAGCATGCACGGCCACGGTCTGGCCGCGATCGGCGTCGTCATCAGCGCCCACGTGTTCGGGATGTTCGCCCTCTCGCCCCTATCGGGCCGGATGACGGATCGCTACGGGAGCCAGCCCATCATCTTCGCCGGACTGACGATCGTGGCTGCGTCGGCGATCCTGTCGGCCGTGGCGCCCCCGGAAGGCGGCACCCTCCTGCTGCTTGCCCTCTTCCTGCTCGGGTTCGGTTGGAGCCTGGGGTATGTCGCCGGATCCGCGCTCCTCACGACCGGACTGTCGCTCCCGGAACGGACCAGACTGCAGGGACTCACCGACGCGCTCATCTGGAGTTCTGCAGCAGGCGCCAGCCTCGCTTCGGGGGTCGTCGTGGCGGCAGCGGGGTACACGACCCTCGGGTTGCTGGGAGCCGCGCTGGTGATCGGCCCCGCGTGGCTCGTCTACCACCGGCGCCGGGAGATTCGCGGCGCTACCGGCTGATCAGTCGCGCAGGATCGGGCGTGTCATGCAGGTCGGCCCACCGGAGCCGTTGATCCCGATCTCGGTCGCCGGATACGTGTGGACCTCGCAGCCGGCCGCCGCCAGCGACGCGGCGATGACCGGGTTGCCCTCGGCGATGATGACGACGCCGGGACGGACCGCCAGGACGTTGCAGCCGAGGGTGGCGAACTCCGCGTCCAGTACCGGGAGCAGCCGGACCCCGAGGTCCTGCAGCAACGACCACAGACCCACCGGCAACAGCGGCAGGTAAACCACCGCAAGATCGTCCGCGACCGGTGAGATGACCGACAACAGGTGGATGAGCTCGCCTGGACCGCGCCAGTACGGGACGTCGAAGACCCTGACATCACCGCCGACGAAAGCCGCGAGCTGGCGCGCGCCCTCGGCGTTCGTGCGCAACGTCCGCCCGATGCAGAGCAGGTCCGGCCGGAGCCAGAAGGTATCGCCACCCTCGATCGTGCCGGGCGTCGTGATCCGGCCGACCATCGGGATGCCACGGGACAGGGTCCAGGCCTCAAGGGCGCTCGGTTCGGCGGCCCGGTTCGGCTTGCCTGGACGGAGCCCGATGGCTCCGAGATCGGTGACCAGCAGCGGATCGAACGTGTAGACGAGATCCGGGCTGGCCAGCTCCGTCTCGAGCCTGTGAACCGTGGGCCCGAGTGAGGCGAGCACCTCGACGAAGGCCGTGTGCTCGCGACGGGCCAGGTCGAGGTCCACCGGATGGAGGAAGCCGTGGGCCGGGTCGTCGAAGGCGGCCCCGAATGCCGGCCCGGGCGCCTTCACGAGGACCTCCCGGAGCCGACTCGTCATGCTCTGCGCACCGAAGTGGCGCTCGCTATCGATCATGTCCAGAGGATAGCCATCGGACGACCCACGTCGTACGCTACGGCCATGGCCGGATATGCAGCGATCGGACGCATCGCGAAGGTCCATCCTCGCTTCGTGGGGAGGGCGTCGGGCCGGGTCGCCGGTCACGCAATGACGATCGTGGACACCGGCCCCTACCGCGTGGAGGCCGTCCTGACCGAGCCACGGCCGCTCGATGTCCGCCTCAGCGAGGGTCTCGCACAAGCTCGCGAGGCGTGGGCCCAGACCACGTTCTTCCTCTTCGACCCGAACAGTTGGCGCTGACGTCCCGAATGAAGGGCGGCTTGCCAGCCTGACCGCATCGGTGGACCATGGGCCGCATGAACGATCGATCCGCCCGCTCCCGACTGTCCTCCATCGCGTTCGCCGCTGCCCTGGTCGTCGCCGTCGCCGGTTCCGTGACGGCATCCCCTCGACCAGCCCCGCCGTGGGATGCCAGCCCTCCCCAGGTCGCAGGGCCCGCCCTCGCTCTGGTCGCATCCGGCCTGTCCAGTCCCGTGCTCGTCACCAGTCCACGCGATGGATCGGGACGCCTCTTCGTGGTGGAGCAGACCGGCAGGATCCGCGTGATCGACGGCGGCACGCTCCTCCCCACCCCGTTCCTGAACCTCTCGGCCGCCGTGCTGTCGGGTGGCGAGCAGGGCCTGCTGGGGCTTGCGTTCCATCCGTCGTATGCCACCAATGGGAAGTTCTATGTGAACTTCATCAACAAGTCCGGCGATACCGCCATCAACGAGTACCGGGTCTCGAGCGGCGATCCGAACGTCGCTGACTCGTCCACGGGCCGGCGGATCCTGACGATCGACCAGCCGTATTCGAACCACAACGGCGGACACATCGCGTTCGGCCCGGGCGGCTACCTGTTCATCGGAATGGGCGATGGCGGCGGTGCCGGCGACCCAGGGAACCGAGCGCGCAACATCGATTCCTTGCTCGGCAAGATGCTCAGGATCGACATCAACGGATCCGTCGGCTCGCGCCGGTACCGCATCCCGAGCAGCAATCCCTACGTGGGCCGAGCCGGGCGCGACGAGATCTACTCGCGCGGGCTGCGTAATCCTTGGCGCTGGTCGTTCGATCGCGTCACCGCCGACCTCTGGATCGGCGATGTCGGGCAGAACCGCTACGAGGAGATCGACCGCTCCACGTCCGCATCCGGACGAGGCCGCGGCGTCGACTACGGCTGGAAGGTCATGGAGGGCAACGCCTGCTACAGCCCGTCGCGTGGTTGCAACACCTCCGGCAAGATCAAGCCGGTGGTCGTCTATAGCCACTCCGCCGGGGATTGCAGCGTCATCGGTGGGTATGTCTACCGCGGGTCGTCCGCGGCGTCGCTCAAGGGTCGATACCTCTTCGGCGACTTCTGCACCGGGCGGATCTGGTCCATCTCGGCAACCTCGCGGACGCCGGCCGTCAGATCGCTGTTCCTCGACACGGCCCTGAACATAACCTCCTTCGGTGAGGGCGACAACCGCGAGCTGTACGTGACGGCCACCGATGGGAGCGTTCGCCACATCATCGCGCCGTAGGAAGTCTCGTTGACACTGCAACGACCTTGAGGGTACGATGGCTGGCCGAGTGGGTCTCTTCTCGCCCGCACAAGGTGTAGCATCCCGGCCATGACCGCGACCGAGTCGGTCCAGCGACGACTGACGTCAGACGACCCGCGCCTCGCTCCATGGCGCGCCTTTCTCGAGGCGCACGCCCGCGTGTCGCGCCGCCTGGACGAGGAGCTGCGCGCTGAACATGACCTGTCGCTGGCGGAGTATGAAGCCCTCGTCTCCATCGCCCAGTCGCCCGGGCGGCGGATCCGCATGCGCCAATTGTCGGACCGGGTCATCCTCAGCAAGAGCGGTGTCACGCGCCTGATCGACCGGCTCGTCGCCGACGGGCTCGTCGAGCGGAGCGCCTGTCTCGCGGACGCACGAGGGGCCGAGGCGGTCCTGACCGATGACGGACTGACCCGCCTGCAGTCGGCGTCGCGGACACACCTGCGCGGGATCACCGAACACTTCCTTGAGCCGCTCGACGACACCGACATCGTCGCGCTCGAGGCGGCGATGCGAGCCATCTCCGTTAGCGCAGGGCCGGGCCACGGGCCGTGCTGTCCGGACGATGCCGGCGCGACCGATCAACGCTGACGGCCCGAACGTCGGCCGCCTCCATGTCGGCACCAGCGGCTTCGCCTACCCGGGCTGGTCGCCGCGGTTCTACCCGGTCGGCCTTCGGGCCGACGGATTCCTGCGGCACTACGCCGATGCCCTGTCGGCGGTCGAGCTGAACAACACCTACTACCAGCGGCCGAAGCCGGACAAGGTCGACGCGTGGCTGGCCGCGACACCAGCGACATTCCGGTTCACGGTGAAGGCGCAACGCGGCGCCTCCTTTCGGACCATCACGGCAAACCCAGCCGAGAGCATCCCATGGCTCACAGATCCATTCCGGCGCTTCGAGGAGCGGCTGGGGACGGTCCTGTTGCGGGTCCCCGACGCGCAACGGCGTGACGACCCGCTGCTCCGCGCCGCGCTGGACGTCTGGCCGCACGACCTGCCGCTCACGGTCGAGTTCCCTGACGCGAGCTGGCATGTGGACGAAACGTTCGCGTCCCTGGCCCAGGCTGGCGTGGCCCTGTGCACCACCGAGCAGCCGGAGGACGAGACGCCACCCACGATCCGTCGGACCGGCTCATTCCTCTATCTGCGCCTGCGACGTCACGATTACACGGTCGAGGAGCTTGACGCCTGGGCCGACCGCCTGGAACCATTCCTCAGCGCGGGCGATGACGTCTACGTCTTCTTCCGCCACGACGACGTCGGACGAGGACCGGAACTGGCGCTGGCCCTGGTCGACGCGGTCACGCGGCGGCGCTGACGGTCAGCCACGCGAGCCTTCAGCCGGACCGAACACGACAAGGAGCTCGAGTCGTTCCGTCACCCCGTGGATGGTGCGGGACGGTCGCGGCGACGAAGACCATCGAACCAGGGACGAGCTCCCGCGTCGCGCCACCGAGCGTGATCCGGGCGCGACCTGCGAGGACGCAGTACAGCTCGTCCTCGGCGTGCGGCGACTGTGGATCGTCGGCGCCCGCCTCGCGCACCTACAGACCTGCCGACAAGTCCGGAACGGTGAGGAACTCCTCGTACGGTCGACCGGCGGCCTGTCGTCGCGCGTCGATCTCACCGAACTCCCACGCATCCATCGCCGTCTCCTCAGGCACGGGCGATGCCGTTTTCGCCCGGTGTCAGCCCGGTCTCATCGAGCATCTCCGCGACTGCGCGGTCCCGGTCACCCGCCGATCCGAACGACAACAGGAGTGGGCCGGTCCCCGCGGTGGCCCGCGCCGCAGCTCGACGACCGCGGAACGGCATGACCACGCCACGCGACAGGCGGGTCAGCTCACCAAGGCCGACGGCGACGCCCTCCGGGCGACCCTGTCGCTCCAGGATCAGCGTGGACGTGACGACGTCGACCGGCGGGTCGCCGGTCGACGCGTCGCCGGTGGGCGCGGGTTCGGGCCGGCTCGCGGCCGGGGATGTCTGGAAGCGAAGCAGATCCGCCGGCGTCTCTCGGACGTGGACGAGGCCCGTCGCCGTGCGCAGCACCCCGGTCACCCTAAGCGGGATCCTTTCGCCGACGCCGAGCGTCGTGGCCGGCTGCGGCAGCGAACCGGTCGTCTTTCGATAGACCAGGTAGCCCCCGGCCAGACCGATGAGGATGATCCCGGCCAGCAAGCCGAGGGCCGCGGCGAGGCCGAACGCAAGCGGGGCGCTGGCGGGCGCGCTCCCGGCGTCGAGGAGATAGGTGTCCGTGATATCGAGCCGGGTGTGGCTGAGGTCGAGATCCTCGGTAGTCTTCGCATCGCTGACGGCGCGCTCATCGCGGCGCAGCATCCCCGTGAAGCTCGCCTTCGTGAATTCAGGATCCTCGTCGACCATCACGGTGATCCCGATGCCGCTCGTGGGGTCGAAGATGGCCACATCCCATAGATCCACCTCATCGTCCCCGCATTCACCGTCGCCATTCGCGTCCGCTGAGCAGAACGGTAGGTATGTGACTGCGCGGGATTCGGAGAACCGGGACGGCGATGTCGACGACGGGATCCCGTTTGCCAGATCCACGAGCGGTACGGTCGCGGCCACCGGTGTCGTCCCATCGACATAGCGCGTCGCGTCGAGGGTGAAATGCTGCGAGGCCGACTCCTCGAGAAACTCCGGGATGTCGAGGGCGACGTATTCCGGATCGGTACGGATGGCCCCGCCCGTCTCGAACACGAACAGCTCGGCGGGTGGCGTCTCGCTGCGGACGGTCACGCCTGACCTGGTCTGCGGGTCCACGAGGTAGTAGAACCACGACACGCCATCCTCGCCGGGATCCTGCGAACCGTTGCCGTTTTCGTCGGTGTAGGTCTCGACGTAGATGGAAGCAAGGGAGCCGGAGATCGTGGTGTAGGTCCGGCTTCCCAGGTCCGTCGCATCGGCGACCTGCACCGGCGTCATCGTCAGGGCCGTGGGGTTGTCGGTCGACTCGATGCCGGCGATGACCAGGATGACGGCCAGGACCGCGCAGATGCCCGCCACGACGACGGACCCGGGGCGGTGCCCGAGCACCCCTCCACCACTCCCACGCTCGAAGACCCGCACCAGGCGATCGGCGGCGTCGGTCAGGGCTCCGGCGCCCGAGATGAGTCGATCGAGCATCGCGTGGACGGCCTCCTCGACGCGCAGGGTAGCAGCCGGTGTCCCATCGGCGTCGGCGGCCTCTCGGCGTCCGCGGCTTCGGACCAGATTCCGGGATAGCATCGGGGCATGTCACCGCGTCGCTCGTCCCGGACCGCGCTGGTCGTCGTTGTCGCGATCGCCCTGGTCGCCATCGCGTGCAGCGCGGGTCGGACGTCACCCACCGTGCCGCCTGCGCCGGTCCCCATTGCCAGCCCGACCGCGACGCCCACCCCGCTCGCCACCTCCACGCCCGGCCCGTCGATCGCATCGACAGGCGGCAAGGTCACCCTGGAGGTCGTCGCGGACCGGCTCGACTTGCCCGTGGACATCGCCATCGCCGGTGACGGCAGCGGCCGCATCTTCATCGTCGAACAGGGCGGGACGATCGCGATCGTCAAAGCTGGCAGCCGTCAGGAGACGCCCTTTTTGGACATCTCGCGGATCATCACGTCAGGCGGCGAGCGTGGGCTTCTTGGCCTGGCGTTTCATCCGGACTATCCCGCGGACCCGCGGTTCTTCGTGGACTACACCAACGACCAGGGTGACACGGTGATCGCCTCAATCCGGGTGGATCCGACCGATCCGGCCGTCGCGGACCCGAATTCAGAGCTGATCCTGCTGACGATCAAGCAGCCCTTCGCGAATCACAACGGCGGGTCGCTTGCCTTCGGGACGGACGGGATGCTCCTCGTGGGCATGGGCGACGGCGGCGACGGCGGCGACCCGCAAGGCAACGGGCAGCGACTCGATACGCTACTCGGCAAGATCCTGCGCCTCGATGTCCTCGGGCTGGACGCCGACCTGGAAAGGCCGTACGGGATCCCGGTCGACAACCCCTACGCCGACGGCGCGAAGGCCCTCCCCGAGATCTGGTTGAGCGGCCTACGCAATCCCTGGCGCATGCGTGTCGACGACTCGACCGGGATCCTCTGGATCGGCGACGTGGGACAGGGCTCGTGGGAGGAGATCGACGCCATCGCTCCCACGATGGGCGGCTTGAACCTGGGCTGGAACACCATGGAGGGCGCACACTGCTTCTCGGGCGGGAGGTGCGACCAGGCGGGCCTGACACTGCCAGTGTCGCAGTACGGCCATGACCTTGGCTGCTCGGTGACGGGGGGCGTCGTCACCCGGAGCGCGACCGTCCCGGCGGTCCAGGATCGGTACCTGTTCAGCGACTTCTGCTCGGGCACGATCTGGTCCATCGACGCCTCCACAACGGCGCTGACGGAACCCGACGTGCTGTTCGAGAGCGGTCGGTCGATCAGCGCGATCGCGCTCGACGATGATGGATCGGTCCTGCTCACGGACCTCGGCGGCGGACAGCTCCTCCGGCTGGTCAGCGCACCCTAGCTGTAGTCCCCACACACGTTGTTGACAGATGAGAGTCCCGCTAAAGGGTTCGGGGTGTTGAGCACCAAGCCAAGCAGGAGACTCTCGTGATCCATCGTGATGCGCGTCTGACCGTCTTCGGTCGTCAGAGAGCCAGCGGGTCTGTCTTGTCCGGGTCGATGCCCAGTTCCTTGATGGCCTTGGCGGCCCGCGAGGCAGGGATCGTGCCGGCGCGCGCGAGCGAGACCATCGTGGCCGCCGCGATGTGCGGCGGATCGATCTCGAACATGGCCCGAAGGTTCTCTCGGGTATCGCTGCGCCCGAAGCCATCCGTGCCGAGCGCCACGTAGTCCGAGGGCAACCAGCGCGCGACCATGTCCGGCAGCGCCTTCATCCAGTCCGTGGCCGCGACGATCGGTCCGCCATCGGGGCCCAGGATGGTGCTCACATACGGGACGCGCTGGGTCTTGGCATCCGGATGGAGCCGGTTCCAGCGCTCGGCCTCAAGGGCATCTCGCCGAAGGAGCGGGAAAGACGGCGCGCTATAAACCTCGGCGGCCACCCCGAACCGCTCGGCGAGCAGGTCGCGCGCGGCCAATACCTGCTGCAGGATCGAGCCGGACCCCACCAGCCGAGCCGGGTGGGCGCCCTTGCCGACCGTCGGAGCCGGCGCGAATCGGTAGATGCCGCGCAGCAGCGCCTCGTCGGTCAGGCTCTCGGGCCGCGCGGGCTGAACGTGGTTCTCGTTGTAGATCGTGACGTAGTAGAAGACGTCCTCGGGCTTCGCGCCGTACATCCGCTCGATGCCGTCGCGGACGACCGCCGCCAGCTCGTAGGCGAACGCCGGGTCGTAGGCTCGCAGGTTCGGGATCGTCGACGCCAGGATGTGGCTGTGGCCGTCATCGTGCTGGAGACCCTCGCCGGTCAGCGTCGTCCGCCCAGCCGTGGCGCCCATGAGGAAGCCGCGACCGCGAGCGTCCCCGAACGCCCACATCTGGTCACCGGTTCGCTGGAACCCGAACATCGAGTAGAAGATGTAGAACGGGATGGCCGGCAGGCCGTGGCTGGCATAGGACGTGCCGGCCGCCTGGAAGCTGGCCATCGAGCCCGCCTCCGTGATGCCCTCTTCGAGGACCTGGCCGTCGGTCGCCTCGCGGTAGGACAGGATGAGATCCGAGTCCACCGGGTCGTAGCGCTGGCCCAGGGCCGCATAGATCCCGACTTCCTTGAACAGCGGGTCCATCCCGAAGGTGCGCGCCTCGTCCGGGATGATCGGCACGATCCGCGCGCCGATCTCCGGGTCGCGGATGAGGTTGCGCAGGATCCGGGCGAAGACCATCGTCGTCGACACCGGCGTCTGGCTGCCGGCGGCGAACTCCGCGTCAACGGCCGCGGCCGGGGCAGGCAGCGGGGCGGCCTTTACGCGGCGTCGCGGGATCGGCCCATCGAGCGCGCGCCGGCGTTCCAGCAGATACTCGACCTCCTCGGACTTGGGACCCGGGTGGTAGTACGGCGCGTTCTTGAGGGTCGCGTCCGGGATGGGCAGGTGGAGACGGTCGCGGAAGACCTTGAGCTCGGCTTCGCTGAGCTTCTTGGCCTGGTGCGTGATGTTGCGCGCCTCGACACCCGGGCCAAGTGTCCAGCCCTTGACCGTCTTGGCCAGGATGACCGTCGGAGCACCCTTGTGCTCGGTGGCGGCCTTGTAGGCGGCATAGACCTTGCGATAGTCATGGCCGCCGCGACGCAGCTTGGCGAGGTCGTCGTCTGAGAGGTGGTCGACCAGCTTGCGCAGCCGCTGGTCCGGCCCGAAGAAGTGCTCCCGAACGTAAGCCCCACCGGCGACCGAGAACTTCTGGAATTCACCGTCCAGTGTCTCGTTCATCTGCTGGACCAGGACTCCGTCCACGTCGCGGGCGAGCAGGTCGTCCCACTCACGCGCCCAGATGACCTTGATGACGTTCCAGCCGGCGCCACGGAACGCCGACTCGAGCTCCTGGATGATCTTGCCGTTGCCACGGACCGGGCCGTCCAGGCGCTGCAGGTTGCAGTTGACGACGAATGTCAGGTTGTCCAGGCCCTCTCGGGCGGCTACATGGAGTGCGCCGAGCGACTCGGGCTCATCTGTCTCGCCGTCGCCGAGAAAGGCCCAGACGCGCGATCCCGAGGTGTCCAGCAGTCCGCGGTTCTGGAGATAGCGGTTGTAGCGTGCCTGGTAGATCGCGCTGATCGGGCCCAGACCCATTGACACCGTCGGGAACTCCCAGAAGTCCGGCATCAAGCGTGGATGCGGGTAGGAGCTCAGCCCGTCATGGCCTGCCACCGTTTCGCGCCGAAAGTGATCCAGCTGGTCCTCCGTCAGGCGGCCCTCGAGGAACGCCCGGGCGTAGATGCCCGGCGCGGCGTGTCCCTGATAGAAGATCTGGTCGCCGGATCCCTCGCCGTCCTTGCCGCGGAAGAAGTGGTTGAAACCCACCTCGTAGAGCGTGGCGGCGGACGCGTACGTGGCGAGATGGCCGCCTATCCCGGAGAACTGGTTGTTGGCGCGAAGGACCATCGCGACCGCGTTCCAGCGGATGATCCGGCGAATGCGCTGCTCGAGGGCCTCATCGCCCGGGAAGTACGGCTCCTGCTCCGGGCTGATCGTGTTGATGTAGCGGGTCTGGGTCAGGGGCGGGAGGCCGATCTGCAACTGGCGCGCCCGCTTGAGCAGTTTATAGACGAGGAATCGCGCTCGCGTCTCGCCTTCCTGCTCCACGACCTGGTCCAGGGACGTCATCCAGTCGTCGGTCTCGGACTCGTCGATGTCAGGGAGCTGATGCTTGAACTCATCGAAATACATGACCATGAGCGTAGCCCATCTCCGCCGAAAGTGAAGGTTGCGGTGTGGGAACGAGGCACGCTGCCCCGGCGGCAGGCGTGACGCGCGTGCGTGCCGCCGGAAGGCGCGGCGCCGGACGGCGTGGTCCGGCGGGTTGTAGTCGCGGCGGGCGGTCTCGCGGGCGTGACGCGGGAGGGCCGCGTCACTTGTCGGCGTGATGTACACCACATGACCATTTGGGACTAGCAGACCCCGGTCGCTGTCCGTTTGGTGCGTCCCGTGCACCGCTCGGCCAAGTTCGGTCCCGTTCTTGAAGATCCCGTGCACCCTGTGCACCGCACGATCAGGATTGCGAGCCCGATGTCCCAAATGGTCATGTCATGCACGCCGGGCACGCCGGGGCAGCCGGGGCAGCCGGGGCAGCCGGGCACGCCGGGCACGCCGGGCACGGCGGGGCAGCCGGGCACGCCGGGCGACAGGCCGGCGATTCGGGCCGTCCGCACTCGGCGCCCCACGCGGCGCTGGGCTACGCTGGCGGCATGCAGCGATACCATCCCGGAACGGCCCTGATCGTGGTGGATGTCCAGAACGACTTCGCGGATCCGGCCGGCGGCCTGTCGGTGGCAGGTGGCGACGCGATCATCCGGACGATCAACGGCGAGATCGGCATAGCCGTGCACAACGGCGCGATCGTCGTCGCGACGCTGGACTGGCACCCCGCGGCCACCCCGCACTTCGCCAAGGACGGTGGCATTTGGCCGGTCCATTGCGTCGAGGACACCTGGGGCGCCCAACTGCATCCGGATTTGCGCGTGCCGGACGGCGCGGCACGGGTCCGCAAGGGCGTCAACGGCGAGGACGGGTACTCCGGCTTCACGACCCGCGACCCGGAGACCGGTGCGACCGCGCCGACCGAGCTGGAGGGCCTCCTCCGGGATGCCGCGATCGAGCGGGTCGTGGTGGTAGGCCTTGCGACGGACTACTGCGTCAAGGCCACGGCCCTCGATGCGGTCCGCCTGGGCTTCGATACCGCCATCCTCGCCGACGCCATGGCGACGGTAGACCTGGAGCCGGGCGACGGCGCCAGGGCCATCGACGAGATGGTCGCCGCCGGCGTCACGAGCTCGCGCTCGGAGATGCGGTGATTCGCGGCCTGATCCGCCTCGGGCTGATGGGTGCCGGGATCGGTTACGCCGTGGACCGGCTCATCGCCAAGACATCGAAGACCGGGGGCCCGGGGCCGATCCGTTCGATGGTGGTGGTGGATGCGCCGATCGAGCACGTCTGGGCGGTCCTCGCCGACATCAAGGGGCAGACCCGTTGGATGCACGACATGAAGTCCGTGCGCCTCGACGGTGACGGGACTGTCGGCGTCGGGACGACCGGTGATGCCACGGTCAGGATCTTCGGGATCAGCGTGACCGACTCGGTCACGATCACGGAGTTCCAGCCACCCACCCGGTTCGCATTGACGCATGACGGGACGTTCAAGGGCGGCGGCGTCTTCGAACTCGAGGCCGGTGCCGACGGGACGACGACCATCGTCCGCTGGGATGAGACGATCATCCCGCCGGTCCTGCCCCACCTTGGGGCGCTCGCCGGCGCGCCGATCCTGGGCGCGATATTCCAGGCGGACCTGGAGCGGCTGCGCGACCTCGTCGAGGCCGAAGGGGCCGACGAGACCGCGTCGTAGGGTCGGAGTCGTGCGGCTTCATCTGGTCGACGCCACCTACGAGCTGTTCCGGGCGCACTTCGCGCCGCGCCCGCCCGTCCTCGGCCGCGATGGGATCCCGCTGTCCGGTGTTTCCGGGCTGTGCGACCAGCTCCTGTTCCTCCTACGAGAACAGGGGGCGACGCACGTCGCGTGCGCCACCGACCGAGTCATCGAGTCGCTCCGCAACGACCTGTACCCCGGCTACAAGTCATCGGCCGGGATGCCGCCCGAGCTGCTGGCTCAGTTCCCCATCGCCGAGGCCGCGATCGCGGCGCTCGGCCTGGTCCTGTGGCCCATGGTCGAATTCGAAGCAGACGACGCCATCGCGGCCGCGGCGGTCCGCTTCGGCCCGGATCCCGCCGTGGAGCGGATCCTCATCTGCACGCCGGACAAGGACATGGCGCAGCTCGTCCAGGGCGATCGCATCGTGCTGTGGGATCGCCGCCGCGACGTGACCTACGACGACGCGGGTGTTCGCGAGAAGTGGGGCGTCCCACCGACCTCGATCCCGGACTGGCTTGGCCTGGTCGGCGATTCGTCCGACGGATTCCCGGGGCTCCCGGGCTGGGGCGCCAAGTCGGCGGCGGCCGTCCTCAGTCGCTATGGCCACTACGAGGACATCCCGACCAAGGCGTCGGCGTGGGAGGTGCCGGGGATCGGCGGTTCGCGGGCGATGGCGCTCGCGGCGACCCTCCGCGACCACTGGGACGAGGCGCTCCTGTTCCGGGACCTCGCGCGCCTGCGCACGACGGACGACGGCGTCCCGATCCGCCAGACATCCGCCAACGAGCTGAGGTGGGATGGCGTGCCGCGCGTCGAGTGGGAGGCGTTCTGCGAGGAATGGGGCCTCGACCGACTCCGGTCCAGACCCCACCGCTGGCTCGCGGCCGACTACGAGTAGCGGGCGAGCTTGAGCAACCCGCCGTGATGCCCGGTCGGGGCCGCCAGAATGCCGATCGAACGTGATGGGCTCGCGACGTCGAACCATGGCGCACCGTCCATGGACGTGACGGTCGCGCTCGCGCGCTCGGCGATCAAGCCGGCTGCCGCGACGTCCCAGACGGACAGCCCGCCCTGCTGGACGAAGGCATCGAACCGTCCGTTCGCGACGTAGGCGAGCGCCAGTGCGGCCGAGCCCATCGACCGCGAGATGCGGATCTCCTTGCGGACGTTCCTGGCGCGGGAAATCGAGGTCCGTCCGTTGAGGGCCATCGAGATGACGAAGTCGGACAGACGCTCCTTCACGGAAGCGTGGACGACGCGGCCGTTCAGCGTGGCCGGCCCATCGGCCGTCGCCGCGAACGACTCCGCGCGAGTCGGATCGTGGATCACCCCGACGCTCGGAACGCCGTCCACGACCAACCCGATCGAGACGCAGAACACGGGCAAGCCGTTGGCGTAATTCACGGTCCCATCGAGCGGGTCGACGATCCAGACGCGGCCGCGGCCAGAGGTGGGCGACTCGCCGGCGGGTGCATCGTGCCCGCCCGTCTCCTCAGCCAGGATGGCGTCGCTCGGAAACCGCTCGCGGATGACCGACAGGATGAGCGCCTCCGACTCGTGATCCGCCTCGGTCACGACATCTCGTGCACTCTTGTAGTCGATGCGCTCCAGTCGCTCGTAGTGGTCCATCAGGATCTGCCCGGCCCGTTCAGCCAGTGTCAACGCGAACGACAGGTCCGTGTCCAGAGAGCTCAGGGTCACGGGGCGTTGCATGCCACGTCAAGCGACCGCACCTCGGACCCGAGTTCGATCACGCGCTTGGTGAACGTGACGGTCGCACCCGGTTCGATGCGCGGGCTGAGCACGAATCCGCCGGCGTTGCCGTTGCGATCCAGCGGATCCGTCAGGCGACACGTCGTCTGCCCGGCGCCGCTGCCCTGGTTGGTGACCGTGAGGGTGATGGCGAGGCCGTCGCCGTCAGCCGCAGCGCCGACGAATGTCGCCGGGAACGGGCCGACACCCGAGAGCGCCAGACGACCCACGAGGGCCAAGCCCACGACCGCCACGATGACCGCGATCACCACGGTGCCGTGGACCTGCGACGCGGAGGAGTCCTTGAGTCCGAGTGGGTTGCAGCGCTCGCACAGTCCCACGTCCAGTGGGACCGGTGCCCCGCAGCGCACGCAGGGATGCGTGTGGACCGGGGGTGGCGCGGCCGACGCCACGGTCGGGGCCGGCGCAGTGGAAGGACTCACGTGTCGATGGTGCCACGGATACCGTGAGGGCACCCATCACCAGCGGTCGACGGCTCCCACCAGCGCATCCACGTCGGCCGTGGTCCGCGCGAGCACGATGACCTCGTCCGCACCCGCGGCCTCCCAGCGCGCCCATGTCTCCTGCGGCGCCTGGACCCATGGGCTGTCGGCGATCGCCTCGTCCCCGAGCCAGTCGCCCTGGAACCCGACGATGACCCGCTGGTCGGCGCGGGCACGCCCGGACGCCTCGAGCGACTCCAGGTAGAGCGGCAGGTTCGCCTCGAAGTTGTCGTCGAAGGCGCTCCAGCCGTCACCGATCCGGCCGGCCAGCCTCGCTCCGGCCGACGTCTCGCCACCGATCACGATGGGTGGCGGCGGGAGCGGGATCGGATAGGCGACGGCGTCCTTGAGCGGGTAGTAGCGGGATTCGCGCGTGATCGGCCCACCCGTCCACAGCGCGCGGATCACGGCGACCGCTTCCTCGAGGCGAGCGGCGCGTTCGACCGGATCCGGAAAGGCCATCCCGTACGCCGCGTGCTCCCGTGGCGCTCCGCCGATGCCGATCCCCAGGACGAGTCTGCCCTCGCTCGCGATCTGGAGCGTGGCGGCCATCCGGGCCACGAGCGCCGGATGGCGGTTCATGACGTTCAGCACGAACGAACCGACGGTCGCTTGCGAGGTCTGGGCGGCGGCCATCGCGAGCATCGTCCAGTTTTCGACGACCGGGACCGTGGGGTCGCCCCGACCCATGAAGTGGTCCCAGCACCACAGGCCGCGGTAGCCGGCCGCATCCAGCCGCCGCGCACTCTCAAGCCACCACAGGGGTTCCGCCCGGATCGCGCGCAGGCAGACGCCGATCGGGAGCGGGTCCGCCACGGGCGCTACAGCTCCGTCTCGAACAACCGGATGTCGTCGCCCGACATGGCGTGCCCGTCACCACGGGTCGGCCCCAGGGCAGCCCGTGCGCCAAGCGCGTCGAGGTCCGCCGGGAACCGCCCGATGAGGTCCAGCACGACGGCCTGGATCCGGCTCGCGTTCTGCTGGAAGACCTCCAGGACACTCATCGCGTTGACGGCCTCGGTCCCTTCGAGAACGCCCGCGTCGTAATCGGTGATCAGGCTGATGTTGATGACCGCCATGCCAAGCTCGCGGCACAGCCACGCCTCGGGGTACTGGGTCATGTTGATGACCTCCCAGCCGGCATCGCTGAACCACTTGGATTCGGCCTTCGTCGAGAAGCGCGGGCCGCCGATGACCACGACGGTGCCGCGGTCGTGGACGTCGATGCCGTGCTCGCGAATGGTATCGATGGCGAGCTGGCGCAGGACCGGGTCGTAGGTCTCGGCAGACGACAGGTGGGTCACGATCGGCCCGTCGAAGAACGTGTCGATGCGATTCCGGGTGCGATCGACGAACTGATCGCACACGACGAAGTCGCCAGGCTTCACGGCGAGCTGGAGCGAACCGGCGGCGCACGGCGAGATCACCGCCTTCACGCCGAGCGAGCGCATCGCCCACACGTTGGCCCGGTAGTTGATCTTGTGGGGCGGGATCGTGTGGCGACGGCCATGGCGCGGCAGGAACGCGACCCGCCGTCCGGCCACCTCCGCGAGGAAGAGTGAATCGGAAGGGGAGCCGTATGGCGTGTCGACCTTCACCTCGCGGACATCCTCGAGGAGCGAGTAGAACCCTGAACCGCCGAATACGCCGATCTCCGCCGTGTCCGTCACCGTCGCCTCCCTTCATCGAATGCTTCCGCCCGGAAGTCTAGAGCCCGGCGCCACTCTCAGCTCGTCTCCTGAGACGTTCCCTAGTACCGATCGCCGGGACAGGTCGGGACCCTCGACGGGACCCGGATCAGGTGAGCGAGGGCCAGGAGCTCGCCCGGCGCCCGGCTCGCGTACCATCGAGGGCATGACACTTCCCGACCGGATCCGCGCCTTCCTCGCTGAGCCCCACTACGCCACCGTTGCCACCGTCGATGACGACGGCGCGCCCCGCCAGGCCACGGTCTGGTTCACGCTGGAGGGCGACGACATCCGGATCAACAGCCTCGCCGGCCGGCGCTGGCCGAACAACCTCCTGCGCGATCCGCGTGTGTCGGTCGCCGTCCGCGACGGCGGGGACGGCTATCGATGGGTGGGGCTGACCGGCGTTGCAGAGGCGATCACGGACCAGGCGATCGCCCACGAAGACATCTTCGACATGGCGCGCCGGTACCACGCCCAAGAGCCCGAAGTCGTACCGGGCAAGATCGAGCGATTCGGATCGCAGGAACGGATCAGCTTCCTGATCCGCGTGAAGGCCGTTCACGACCACCTCGACTGAGGCTCGAACGAGGTGACTCACGTCGTCGTCCTCGCCGGCGGGACCGGTGGCGCCAAGCTGGCCGATGGGTTCCAGGCGGTCCTGCCGCAGGGCGACCTGACCGTCATCGTCAACACCGGCGACGACGTGGAGCGCCACGGGCTGCTGGTCATGCCGGACCATGACGCGGTCTTCTACATGCTTGGCGACAGGTTCGATCACGAACGCGGCTGGGGCATCGACGGTGAGACCTGGGTGGTCATGGACGGCCTGAAGGCGTACGGCGAGGAGGGCTGGTTCGGGCTGGGCGACCGGGACTTCGCGACGCACATCGCCCGGACGGCACGGCTCCGGAGTGGCGCGTCGGTGACGGACGCGGTCCTGGGCCTGCAGGCGGCGCTCAGGCTGCCGTCCCGGATCCTGCCGATGTGCGACGAGCCGGTCCGCACCCAGGTCCTGACCGACGATGGCTGGCTCGAGTTCCAGGAATACTTCGTCCACCGACACCAGGACCCGGAGGTCCACGAGGTCCGGTTCGACGGGATCGAGGCCGCGCGACCGACGTCAGCCGTCCTGGACGCGATCGCCGACGCCGACCTGATCGTCATCGGACCGTCCAATCCGATCGTCTCGCTGGGGCCGATCCTGGCTCTGCCCGGGATGGCAGAGGCGATCGCCGACGCACGCGCATCCGGCACGCACGTGCTGACGGTCAGTGGCATCGTCGGCGGTCGCGCGCTCAAGGGCCCGGCAGACCGGATGCTCGCGTCGCTCGGCCATCAGTCGAGCGCGGCCGGCGTCGCGACCCTGCTGGCACCGCACACCGACACGTTCGTGCTCGATTCGGTGGACGCCGAGTCCACGCCGGCGATCACCGCGCTCGGCCTCCGAACCCATGTCACGGACACGATCATGGCCGACGCCGCCGGGCGATCCCGGTTGGCCGCCGACCTGTTGGCGGCGGCCGGTCGCCCGGTCGCGACGTGATGACGACCATCCGCATCGCGGCCATCGTCCCGGTCGCGGCCATCGAGGGTGCGAAGACCCGGCTGGGTGGTTCACTGGACGCCGAGGAGCGCCACGACCTGGTCGAACGCCTCCTGTCGCGGACGCTGGCCGCACTCCTCGCGGTGAGGCGCCTGGACGATGTCGTCGTCATCAGCCCGGATCGGACCGTGCTGGGACTCGCCGCCGACCTTGGCGCCAGGACTCTCCGCCAGCGGACCACCGGCCTCAACGACGGCCTGCGTGAGGCACGTGACGACGCGACGGCCGGCGGCGCGGAGGCCATCGTCATCGTCCCGATCGACCTGCCGTTCATCACTCCGGCCGCGATCGACGCGGTCCTCGATGCGCTGCTGGACGATGGCGAGTCTGCCGTGGCGCTTGCTCCGGACCGCCACGGGACAGGTACGAACACCCTGGCGATGCGGCCCCCGGACATCATCGACCTGGGCTTCGGCGACGGCAGCCGGGGCGTCCACGCGGCCGCGGCCGCTGCGGCCCGGGCGAACTACCGCGAGGTGGACGGCCCGCTATCGGTGGATCTGGACACGCCGGAGGACCTCGTGTTCATCGAGTCTGCCGAGGGGAAGGTCCTTCGTGTCGGTTGACGGCGGCCTGCACGTCCTGGCACTCAGCGGTATCCGCGAGATCGTCGTGGGCGACGACCTCTCGAGGATCATCGGGGACGCCATCGCGGCGATGCCGGGGCTCTTGCCGCTGACCGGCGAGGATGTCCTCGTCGTGACCCAGAAGATCGTCTCGAAAGCCGAGGGCGCGATCGTGGACCTGGCGACGATCGAACCGCGCCCGGAGGCCGTCGCGTTCGCGGAGCGCTGGGACCGCGACCCGCGCCAGGTGGAGGTCGTCCTGCGCGAGGCTCGTCGCGTGGTCCGGATGGCCAACGGCGTGATCATCACCGAGACCGCGCACGGGTTCGTGTGCGCCAACGGCGGCATCGACGCGTCCAATGTCGGGCCGGCCTCCGGCTCGATCGTGACCCTCCTGCCAGTCGACCCGGATGCCTCGGCGATGGCGATTCGCACAGGGTTACGCGAGCGATTCGGGCTGGACGTGCCGGTCATCGTCTCGGATTCGTTCGGGCGCCCGTGGCGCTGGGGCATCGTCGACGTCGCGATCGGCGTCGCCGGCCTCGCCCCGCTCGACGACCTCCGCGGATCGCCCGACGCCGACGGCCGGATCATGCGGTCCACCGTGCGGGCGGTCGCCGACGAGTTAGCTTCTGCCGCGGAACTCGCGCTCGGCAAGTCCGCCGGCCGCCCCGTGGCACTCGTCCGGGGAGCGGCGTTCACGCGCGGCGAGGCGCGGATCGCCGAGGCCCTGATCCCGGGCGCCATGGACTTGTTCCGATGAGCATCCTGCCGTGGCTCATGGACCACACCGGTGGCGCCGTCCTGTATCGGCTCGGCAAGGCGGGACGGCTCACCGTGGCGGGCCGTACGACGGGACGACCCAGGACCATCCAGTGTCAATTCAAGGCGCGCGAGGATGGCACCATCATCGTCGGCTCCAAGGCCGGCCGTCAGTGGCCGGCCAATCTCGCCGTGGCACGCACCTGTCGCTTCGGGGTCTACGGCAGGCCCCGCCGTTGGTATGAGGCGACCGTCCTCGAGGGTCCGGCGCGCGCGGCGGCTGTCGCTGCCCTCATCGGGGGCGCAGGCCGCGGTCGCGCCGCATACTCCGGGCTCATCTTCGAGTTACGGCCCGCGCTCCAGCCGGCACCGAGCGCCTGAACCGGAAACGGCTACCCTGCCCGGATGGACCTCGAAGACCTCCGACTCGCCATCTACGACGAGTTCCGACGAACGGGCCGCGCGCTCGACCGGTCGGCAGCGGCGGATCGCCTCGACGCCGAGCGTGCGGATGTCGACGCCGGGTTCGAGGAGTTGGCCCGTGGGCGCCACATCGTGCTCGATGAGGCCGGCGCGATCGTCATGGCCCATCCATTCGCCTCGATCCCGCTCGGCTTCAGCGTCATGGGCAGGCACACGCTGTGGTGGGGTGGTTGTGCCTGGGATTCGTTCGCCATGGTCCATCTCCTGCGGGAGGAGCCCAGCCTGCTGGTCGCGACGCAGTGCCGAAACTGTGGGATCCCCGGGGCCTGGGCCCTGGATCGCGCAGCACCCCCGGCCGGCGACTGGCTGGCGCACTTCCTGGTTCCGGCCGCCCGGATCTGGGACGACGTGGTCCACGCGTGCGACAACCAGCGCCTGTTCTGTTCTCGAGCGTGCATCGACGCCTGGCTGGAGCGAATGGATGAGGACCTGGGCTACGTCATGGACCTCGACACGCTCTGGCGGTTCGCCAGCCGGTGGTACGAGGGCCGACTGGACCACGGCTATGTCCGGCGGGATCCGGTATCGGCTGCCGACTACTTCCGGAGCGTCGGGCTCGTCGATGCGTTCTGGGGAACCGGCGCATGAAGGTCGGGCTGCAGATCACCGCGTTCGACTATCCGGGCGGCACGGCGGCCATCGGCCCCACGGTTGCACGGATCGTCCGCCAGGCCGACGACATCGGCTTCGACTCGATCTGGGTGATGGACCACTTCTTCCAGATCCGGAGCGTCGGTCCCGAGGAGGACCCGATGCTCGAGGGCTGGACGACCCTGGGCTACATCGCGGCGCACACGTTGCGCGCTCGTTTGGGACTGATGGTCGGCGGCGTGCATTACCGGGCGCCAGGCCTGTGGGTCAAGGCGGCGACCACCCTCGACGTCCTTTCCGGTGGGCGTGCCTGGCTCGGCATCGGGGCGGCCTGGAACGAGAGCGAATCGCGGGCGCTCGGATTCCCGTTCCCGCCACTCGCGGATCGGTTCGAGATGCTGGAGGAGACCCTGCGCATCAGCCACGAGATGTTCGAGGGCGAGCGCGGCACCGAAGCGGCCTTCAACGGACGTCAGTATCAGGCCGGTCGTCTGCTCAACTCGCCACAGTCCATCTCGCGCCCGCGGGTCCCGATCATGGTGGGTGGCGGTGGCGAGAAGAAGACACTCCGCCTCGTCGCCCAGTATGCCGATGCGTGCAACGTGTTCGGTAACCCCGAGGCGATCGCCCGCAAGTACGAGATCCTGCGGCGCCATTGCGAGGCAGTGGGGCGCGACCCTGACGAGATCGAGCGATCCACCCTCCAGAACATCGACCCGATCCTGCCCAGCGGCAAGGGTCGCGAGAGCGTCGAGCGCATCGTGGATCGCTTCGGCGACCTCGCCGACGCCGGTGCGCAGCACATCATCCTGGGGGTGCCGAACGCCCACGATCCGGACCTTCTGGAGTGCATCGGGCGCGACATCCTGCCAGCCGTCCGGGGCCTCTAGACCATACCCCCCAGGAGTATCGCGACTGTGGTAGGATCGAGACCATGACAGCAGACAACCCGTTCGGTGGATTCAGCATCGCGATGGTGGAGGACGTCACTCCCGCCGCCGGTGGTCCATCGACGTTCACCAGTGGCGCCGACCGTGTCGAGGCCAAGGTCGTCATCGTGGGATCCGGCCCGGCCGGACTGACCGCGGCGATCTATGCGGCCCGTGCCAACCTGGAGCCCGTCGTCATCGCCGGCGCAGAGCCGGGCGGGCAGTTGATGCTGACGAGCGACGTCGAGAACTTTCCGGGCTTCCCTGACGGGATCCAGGGCCCTGACCTGATGGCCGCCATGCGCGCCCAGGCCGAGCGCTTCGGGACCCGCCTGGTGGACGCAGATATCGATCAGGTCGACTTCTCCGCGCGACCGTTCCGGATCTGGGCCCGTGGCACGGAGTACCGGGCTCAATCGGTCATCGTCGCGACCGGAGCATCGGCGATGTGGCTTGGGATCGAGAGCGAGACCCGACTGCGTGGACGCGGCGTGTCGGCCTGCGCGACCTGCGACGGGTTCTTCTTCAAGGATCGGGAGATCGCCGTCGTGGGCGGCGGCGACACTGCGCTCGAGGAAGCGACCTACCTGACCCGGTTCGCCAGGAAGGTCCACCTGCTCCACCGGCGCGACACATTCCGCGGATCCAAGATCATGCTGGAGCGCGCTGCGACCCACCCGAAGATCCAGATCCACGTCAATACCAGCGTGGACGAGGTCCTTGGCGACCAGAAGGTCGACGGCCTCCGACTCAGGGACACGCTCACCGGTGACCAGCGCACGATGCCGATCGATGGCTTGTTCATCGCGATCGGGCACAAGCCGAATACAGAAGCGTTTCGCGACTGGCTTGATGTCGACGAGAAGGGCTATCTCGTCGTGCATGACGAAACCGCGTCCAAGGTGGACGGGGTGTTCGTCGCCGGCGATGTCCACGACCACCGCTATCGCCAGGCGGTCACCGCGGCCGCCGACGGCTGCAAGGCCGCGATCGACGCCGAGCGCTGGCTCGAGGCTCAAGGAATCACGGAAGCCGCGACGGCCACGGCCTGGTAGCGGTGGCCGACACCGGGCGATACGCGCTCCTGCCCAGGCTGGGGATCGCACCTACGGTCCAGATCCTGGTTCGCGCCGCGCTGGACCTGGCCATCGCCGAGGCGGAGAACCGATCGTCCGGCGACGTGACCGTCCTTGATGCCGGTTGCGGACGGGTCTCGGCCCTGCGCCAGTTCCGCCCGCGGATCGGCCGGATGGTGGGCGCGGACATCCACGAACCGTCTTTGCCGCTCCCCCACCTCGACGAGTTCGCCATCGTGGACCTGTGCGGGCCGGTCCATGCGTTCGCCGCCGGGACGTTCGACGTCGTGCTCTCCAACTTCACGCTCGAGCACTTCGCCGATCCGGTCACGGCCCTGTCGAACCTGCGGGTCTGGCTGCGGCCGGGTGGGACGCTGGTGGCGACGACCGTCAATCGGCGCCACCCGTTCGTGGCCGCCTATCTGGGCCTGCCCGCCGGTTCGCGCCACGCCATCCAGCCCCTCGTCAAGGCCAGCGAGGCCGACGCCCATCCGCTCGTGGGCGCCTGCAACGACCCGGCCACGATCCGTGGCAACCTCGAGGTGGCCGGTTTCACGGACATCTCCATGCAGACGGTCGGTCACCTCGCCCGTGCCTGGGGTCGCCACCTGCCCACGTTTGCCCTGGGCCTCGTGGGCGACGTCCTGGCAAGTCAGACACCGTCGCGTCGATCCACGATCGTGGCGGTCGCGCACGCGCCTAGCTAGTCAGTGCGACGTCACTGCTCGCACGGTGACTCTGCTCGTCTTGATGCTTGTCGGCGGCATCAGGCTCGTGGCGGGATCGGCGGCTGGAGTCCGTCTTGATGCTTGTCGGCGGCATCAGGCTCGTGGCGGGATCGGAGGTGACCTGGCCATGGGCCGGGAGTCGGCTCGGGCGGCGGGTCGACCCCGCCGAGCGCGCCGACCAGACGGGCGAACCGCCACCAGCTGATCGCATGCTGCTTCCCGTTCTCCAGGCGAGAGATCACCGACTGGTGGATGCCACTTCGCTCCTGGAGTCGGCGCTGCGTCCACCCGGCCCGTTTCCTCAGTCGCCAGATCATCCGTCCGAGCGAGTCAAGGCCGAGTTGGGTCGGATCGTCCTCCGGAAGGTCCAGGTCTCTCCAGGGCATCGTCGGACGATACCGAGTGCCCCTCACCAGCCACTCAAGAAGCGATGCACCGACCCTGCACAGACCGTCCTTTATGCCGCAGACAGGCATCAAGGATGGAAGTGATCCCTCCGCCACGGGTTCCGTGGTAGCGTCGACCCGTGGTGTGCATGGGACGGACCAGATGACGGCGGCGCGCGGCCGCGGGCGGTCGGGCCAGGGTGGCGGAGGCGGAGGCCCCTTTGCCGGCCCGTCGCGGGACTTCGAGCCCATCCCCAAGGAGCGCCGTGCCAGGACGCTCCGCCGGATCGTGGCGTTCTTCGAGCCCTATCGGATCCAGGTCGCGGTCGTCCTCGGGGCGATCCTCGCGACGAGTCTCATCGGCCTCGTCAATCCGCTCCTGCTTGGCCTGCTCATCGACAACGTCATCGTGGGTGGCGAGTACGACAAGCTGAACCTGTATGTCGGGCTGATGATCGTCCTTCCCATCGTCACCGGGCTGATCGGCGTCGGGCAGAGCTACCTCAACAACGTGATCGGCCAGAACGTCATGCAGGACCTGCGCAGCGCCCTGTACACGCACCTGCAGAAGCTACCGTTGCGCTTCTTCACCGAGACGCGGACCGGCGAGATCCAGAGTCGACTGGCCAACGACATCGGCGGTGTCCAGGCGGTGGTCACGGATACCGCAGCGTCGATCACGAGCAACATGGCCGTCGCGATCAGCACGATCATCGCCATGTTCCTGCTCAGCTGGCAGCTGGCGATCCTGTCGCTGGCATTGACGCCGTTCTTTCTGTACCTGACCTACCGCGTGGGCAAGGTCCGACGCGAAGTCTCGACGGAGACCCAGAAGTCGCTCGCCGAGCTGACCGCCACGACCGAGGAGACCCTGAGCGTGTCAGGCATCCTCCTGTCCAAGACGTTCGGACAGCAGGATGCGGCCATCGCCAAGTTCCGGGCGATCAACAGGAACCTCGCGGCGCTGCAGATCCGCCAGGCGATGGTCGGTCGCTGGTTCTTCATGATCATCGGCACGATCTTTTCGATCCTGCCTGCGTTCGTGTACTGGCTGGCCGGCACGATGGCGGCCAACGGCAACCCGGACGCTCCGACGGCCGGCGCGATCGTCGCGTTCACCACTCTCCAGAGTCGCCTGTTCTTCCCGCTTGGGCAGCTGCTGAACGTACAGGTCGAGATCCAGGGGTCGCTGGCACTGTTCGACCGGATCTTCGAATACCTCGACACGGATCCCGAGATCGTCGATGCGCCCGACGCGATCGCCCTGGACCACGCTACGATGCGCGGCAAGGTCCGCTTCCGCGACGTCGACTTCCAGTACCCGACCGAGGCGGTCCCATCGACTCGCGCACACGAGGCGGTCGCTCGAGGCGCTGCGCTGACTGACGTCCTCGCCGAGACCATGCTCCCGCCGAACCCCCCGGCGGAACCGATGCCCACCATCCAGCTGCTGCCCGCCTTCGGCCTCGACGGGGTGGACTTCACCGCTGAGCCGGGCGAGCTCGTCGCGTTGGTTGGCCCGTCCGGATCAGGCAAGACCAGCACGACCTACCTGGTCCCACGACTGTACGACGTCGTCGATGGCGCGGTCGAGATCGACGATATCGATGTCCGTCGCATCAAGCTCGCCTCGCTCGGCGAGATCATCGGAGTGGTCACCCAGGAGACCTACCTGTTCCACTCGTCGATCCGCGACAACCTGATGTATGCCCGCCCCGACGCGACCCAGACGGAGCTGGAGACAGCGGCACGTGCCGCCGCCATGCACGACCGGATCATGGAACTGCCCGCCGGCTACGACACGATCGTCGGCGAACGCGGCTACAAGCTGTCCGGGGGCGAGAAGCAGCGCATCGCGATCGCCCGGGTGCTGCTCAAGGATCCGCGCATCCTCATCCTGGATGAAGCCACGTCCGCCCTGGATACCGTGTCGGAGCGACTCATCCAGGCTGCCTTCGAACGACTGATGGAGGGCCGGACCACGATCGCCATCGCCCACCGCCTGTCCACGATCCTGCGCGCCGATCGGATCCTGGTCTACGACCGGGGCCGGATCGTGGAGCGCGGCACGCACGCCGAACTGATCGCTCAGGGCGGACTCTACGCCCAATTGTACGAGGAGCAATTCGTGTCCGAACGTCGCGACAGTGCTGGGCTGGCGGTCTGACGATGCCCTCCCACAAGGCCGTCGACCTGCACCACGGCGGCGGGATGCTGTTCACGGCATCGCCCAGTTCCGGCCACGCCATCTCCTTCGATGACAGCACCTCCGGCCGTGGGGGTAGCCCGGTGGAAACGGTCCTGTCCGCCCTGGGGTCCTGCACCGCGATGGACGTCATCTCCATCGCATCGAAGAAGCGCCAGGCGATCGAGACCTACGACATCCACGTGACGGGCAGCCAACGCGACGAGTACCCGCAGGTCTTCACCGAGATCGATGTCGTCCACGAAGTCACCGGCCGGGACCTGTCGGAAGCGGCGATCCGGCGCGCCATCGAGTTGTCCGCGACGAAGTACTGCCCGGTGAACGCGATGCTGTCGGCCGGGGCGACCGTTGTCCATCACCGGTACGTCATCCACTCGACCGGGTCCGCACCGTTCGAGGCCTCCAGTGAGGTCGTCGCCACGGGCCCATACGCCCGGCCCGACATCATCGCCTGATGGAGACCTGACCGGCCGGGCCGGTAATCCCCACTAGTCTGGTCGGGATTGTCTGGTATAGTGCCGCCTTCAGGCCCGCGACCACTGCGGCGCCGCCACGAGGTGGACCCCGACGATGCCGTCAGCCGTTCCCGTCGACGCCGCCGCCCGTCTGCCGAAGGCGCGGATGATCGATCCGCGAGGCCATCGGTTCGGCGCCGGCGTGTCCGCGATCCTGCTGTTCGCCGCCTTCGCGACCGAAACCCCATGGGTGGTCGCGCTGGTCCTGCTGTCGATCGGTGTGAGTGCCGCGTTCGGCTTGAGGTGGTCCATCTATGGCGCGATCTGGCGGCGCATCGTGAAGGTCGCCCGTCTCGGGCCGACCGAGCCGGAGCATGAGTATCCGCCGCGCTTCGCGCAGCTCTTCGGCAGTGTCGTCCTGACGCTGTCCCTGATCGCCTTCGCGCTGGGCGCCACCATCCTCGGCTGGGTCATCGCGATGGCGGTGGCGACCCTACAGACGCTGCTGGCGACGACCGGCTACTGCCTGGGCTGCCGCCTGTACTTCCTGCGCTGGTGGGTGCCGGACTTCGTGACCCGGATCTGGACGCGCGGTGCCTCGAACGCGAACCGCCTCGCCGTGGAGCCGATCCGCTACAAGTGACGGTGCGGTTGCATGACTATGCAATTGCGCTGTATAGTCATCCGACCATGACGACGGCTCCTCCGGTTTCGGCGACCCATTCGAGCCATCCTCCCGTGAGAGGCAGGCGGCGCCCGTGAGCGCTGGGCTCGAGTCGATCGTGGCGACCGCGACGGACCGTCCGTCAGGGTTCGTCCCCCGCTCGCAACGCGGGGTCGATCCGGCCGGTGGTCCACGTCGCATCCGCGTGGGCATCATCGGGGCGACCGGCTACGTCGGCGCCGAGCTGATCCGGCTCCTGGCGCGCCACCCGGACGTGGATCTCGTCGGGCTTCAGGGCCGCGACCGTGACCACGACCCGATCGCCGCCATCCACCCGCATCTCGGCCCGACGGGCCTGACCGTCCACCGCGAGCTGCCGCCCGTGGACGCCGTCTTCCTGGCACTTCCGCACGGGGCGGCGGCGGAACTGGCCCCGGCGCTCATCGCCGCAGGCACCGCGATCATCGACCAGGGGCCCGACTTTCGACTCCGTGACGCCGGCGACTACCCGCGCTGGTACGGCTTCGAGCACCCGCACCCGGAGTTGCTCGACGTTGCCGTCTATGGCCTCCCGGAGCTGCATCGGGACGCACTTGCGGCGCTCGAGGACGCGCCGGTGGCGATCGTTGGGGCGCCCGGCTGCTATCCGACGGCGACCATCCTCGCGCTTGCGCCGCTTGCTCGCGCCGGGCTGATCGCCGACCTCGTCGTTGACGCCAAGAGCGGCGTGTCCGGCGCGGGACGCGAGGCCAAGGCGGACCTGATGTTCGGTGAGATCAACGAGAGCATGAAGGCCTATGGACTCGGTGGCCATCGGCATGTCGCCGAGATCGAGCAGGAGCTCGCGTTCATCGCGGTGGCGAACGGCCTGGATCCTGCGGTCAACCCTGGTGCTGCAGCCGTGGACTTCGTCCCACACCTGATCCCGATGACCCGCGGCATCCACTCGACCAGCCACGTCCGGCCGAGCCTGCCGATCAGTCAGGGCGAGCTGGATGCGCTCTACGCCGCGGCCTATGCCGACGAGCCGTTCGTGACCGTCGTCCCGAGCGCGCCGGCGACCAAGCACGTCACCGGCAGCAACGAGGTCCGGATCCACGTGCGGCTCGACGAGCGATCCGGACGGATCATCGCCATCGGTGTCGAGGACAACCTCGTCAAGGGCGCCGCCGGCCAGGCGATCCAGGCGTTCAACCTCGTCCACGGCCTGCCCGAGACAGCCGGCCTCCTCCAACTGCCGCTCGCCCCATGAGCCCGACGTGACGGTCATCTCTGAACATCCCATCCCGGAACGCTCCGCCGGCCTCCCGGCGGTGGAACGGCGCGCCGTCCTTCCCGCAGGCTTTCGAGCCGGCGGGATGGCGGTCGGGATCAAGGCCAGTGGCCGGCCGGACCTCGCCGTCGTCCTCACGACCGCTGGTCCGGCCGCCGCGGCCGCCGTCTTCACCCCGAACGCGTTCGCGGCAGCGCCGGTGCGGCTGTCGAAGGCTCACCTGGTCGCCACCTCCGGGGACCAGCGTGGCGGGTTCGGTTGGGCTGAGGCGATCATCTCGACGAGCGGCAGCGCCAACGCTGCGACCGGCGGGGCGGGCGACGTGGATCAGCTCGAGGTCGCCCGGTTGCTTTCGGACGCGACTGGGGTGGCGACCGAGCGGACGCTGCACCTCTCGACCGGGATCATCGGGACACGGCTGCCGCTCGCCAAGGTGGAGGCCGGCCTCGCGGCGCTCCTCCCCGCCGTTACCGCCACGGACGACGGCTGGGCCGCGGCCGCCGAAGCCCTGCGGACGACCGACTCCGTGACGAAGCTGGCGACGGTCTCCATCAGCCTGCCCAGCGCCGACGGCTCGTCCGTGGCGGTCACCCTGAGCGGCATCGCCAAGGGTGTCGGGATGATCCATCCGCGGATGGCCACGATGCTGGCCATCGTCCTGACCGATGCGGCCGTGGATCCAGCCACGCTCTGGGGGCTGCTCCGTCCGGCGGCGGCGCGGACCTGGGACCAGCTGTCAGTGGACGGCGATACCAGCACCAACGACACCGTCTTCGTCCTGGCGTCGGGGATCGCCGAGAACGCGCCGGTGGTCGGCGGTACCCCGGCCGCAGCCCTGCTCGGGAGCGCCATCGAAGCCATCGGGCGCGACCTCGCTCGCCAGCAGGCCGCCGACGGCGAAGGAGCCGCCACCTTGATCACGGCATCGGTCCGCGGCGCACTCGACGACGCGGAGGCGCGCGCCGTCGCCCGTTCGGTCATCTCATCCAGCCTGGTCAAGGCGGCGGCCCACGGCCGTGACCCCAACTGGGGCCGCATCGCCGGAGCGGCGGGCAACGCCCGGCTCGCCGATGCCGCGGTCCTGGAGGCGGCGGGGCTATCGGCCGACGTCGCAGCCGCCCGCGCCGGAACGCCCGCGACCCTCGATCCGGACCGCCTCCGCATCGCCATCGCCGGCCACCTCGTGTTCGATGGAGCGCAGGGCGGTCCCGTCGCCTTCGATCGCGCCGCCGCTCGCGCCGCGATGTCCGCCCCGGAGGTCGTGTTCGACCTGGGCCTGGGGCTCGGCGACGGCGTCGGCGAGGCTTTCGGCTGCGATCTGACCGAGGCCTACGTGATCGAAAATAGCGAGTACACGACGTGAGCGAGATCCTGGTCATCAAGCTGGGTGGGACGACCATCGCCGACCAGAGTCAGGTGCTCGACGAGGTCGCGGCCGTCTCGCGGCGTCGGCCGGTCGTGCTGGTGCATGGCGGCGGCAAGCGCATCTCGGAGTGGCTGGAGCGGCTCGGCGTTCCCAGCCGGTTCGAAGGCGGCCTGCGGGTGACGGATGCCCAATCCCTGGAGGTCGCCGCTGCGGTCCTGCGCGGCGTCGTGAACAGCGAGCTCGTGTCGGGGTTGCGCGACCTGGGCGTGGATGCGGTCGGGCTGTCCGGGGTGGACGGCGGCCTGCTCATCGCCGAGCGGATCCCGCAACTCGGGCTCGTGGCGAGCGTCGTGGGGCTGCGTCGCGATCTCCTCGACGCGATCCTCGTGGGCGGTCAGGTACCGGTCGTGGCTCCGTTGGCCCGCGACGCAGACGGCATCGTCTGCAATGTGAACGCGGACGACGTCGCGGCGGGGATCGCCGCCGGTCTGGGTGCGCGCCAGCTGGTCCTGCTGACCGACACCGACGGCGTTCGCGATGGGGACGGCCGCAAGCTGGACTCCCTGACGATCGCCGAGGCGGACCACCTGATCGAGACGGGCGTCATCGTCGGCGGCATGGTGCCCAAGGTCCGGGCCGCGCTGGGCGCCCTGGGCTGGGCCGGCGCCGAGGCGATCATCGCCGACGGGTCCGCTCCGAACGCACTGGAGCGGGCGCTCGCCGACGCGACGTTCGGGACCCGGATCACGGCCTCCCGTGAGGCGGGTGTGGGCGCGATCTGATGAAGGCGACCCATCCGGGCACGGGCCAGGACCTGAAGCGTCTCCGCCAACGCGCTATTCGCCAGCTTATCGCGTCGCGACCCGTAGGCAGTCAGCGCGAGATCGTGGACGCCCTCCTGGCCCAGGGCTTCGAGGTCACCCAGGCGACCGTCTCGCGCGATATCACCGAGCTCGGCCTGATGAAGGCCCCGCGCGCCGACGGCCACATCTACGTCGCGCCCGAGGACGTCGCCTCGGCCGCCCCGGCCGCCCGATCCGACGACCGCCTCCAGCGGATCCTGGGTGACGTCCCGGTCAGCGTGGGGCGAAGTGGCCTGATCCTGGTCCTGACCGGGACCCCGGGCACGGCCAGCGTCATCGGGCAGGCCATCGACGAATCCAGTCTCCGCGAGCAGGAGGGCACGCTGGCGGGCGACAATACGCTCCTGGTCCTGTTCGCCGACGAGTCGCGCCTCGAGCGCTGGCTGGCTCGGTTCCATGCCATCGCCGCCCTTGCCGCCGCTTCGGCGGTAGCCACCGATCGCAATCCGCGTTGATCCCCGGAGGTCCTGTCTCGTGAACAAGGTCGTGCTCGCCTATTCGGGCGGCCTGGATACCTCGGTCGCCGTCGCCTGGCTCAAGGAGGAGTTCGGTGTCGAGGTCGTGACGCTGACGGTCGACGTCGGCGGCGGATCGCTGCGCGAAGGTGTCGAGGCCCGCGCGATAGCGGCCGGTGCATCGCGCGCCTACGTCGTGGACGCGCGGGAACGCTTCGTGACCGACTTCGTCTGGCCGCACCTGCAGGCCAACGCGCTCTACCAGGGCGCCTACCCACTCGCGACCGCCCTCGCCCGCCCCCTCATCGCCCAGCTCCTGGTCGAGGTCGCCAAGCGCGAGGGCGCGGACGCGGTGGCTCACGGCTGCACCGGCAAGGGCAACGACCAGGTCCGCTTCGATGTCGCCGTGCACGCCCTCGACCCAGGACTGGAGGTCGTGGCTCCGATGCGCGTCGGCATGGGCCTCACGCGCGACCAGGAGATCGACTATGCCGCCGAGCGCGGCATCGAGATCCCCATCACCAAGGCCTCCCCGTACTCGATCGACGTCAACCTGTGGGGCCGCTCGTGCGAGACCGGTGTCCTGGAGGACCCGTGGGTCACGCCGCCAACGGACGCCTATGAATGGACGGTCGCGGCGGGCGATGCGCCGGATCCGGTTGACATCGTCATCGCTTTCGAGGGCGGCATCCCGGTCGCCCTCGACGATGAGCGGCTGGGAGCCGTAGAGCTGGTGGACCGCCTCCACGCGCTGGGCGGCGCGCACGGCGTCGGCCGGATCGACCACGTCGAAGACCGCCTCGTCGGCATCAAGAGCCGCGAGATCTACGAGACGCCGGCAGCCACGATCCTGCACGCCGCGCATCGGGCGCTTGAAGGCCTGACCCTCTCGCGCGACACGCTCCGGTTCGATGGCTTCGTGGCTGACGAACTGGCTCGCCTGATCTACGACGGCCTGTGGTTCAGTGCCCTATCGCGAGACCTGCGGGCGTACGTGGCGTCGTCACAGCGCGTCGTCTCCGGCGACGTCCGGATGCGTCTCGACCACGGTAGCGCGATCGTCGCCGGCCGACGCTCGCCGATGTCGCTGTACGACAAGAGTCTCGCGACGTACGACGAGGGCGACGCGTTCGACCACGCGTCGGCGGTGGGCTTCATCGAGATCTTCGGGCTGCCGCTCCGCGTCGAAGCGGCCCGCCACGGGGCGGTGGGCAAGCACCATGGCGCCGCATGGACCTGGACCGAGCCGCTCCTCGAGGGGCTGCCCACGACCGTCACGGATCCGGCAGGAGCCGCGGCCTAGGGTTCGGACGGTACGATGCAGCCGTGCCCGATCCCCGGATGACCGACTCGGCAGCGTCGACCGATCGCACGCTCAGCGATCTCGCCTTCCTCCATGAGATCGCCCAGCTGGCTACGCTGGCGCGCGACTGGGATGAACTCATGCGCTCCATCGTCGACGGCACGACGGCCGCCATGGGCGTGCAGGTCTGCTCGTTCTACCTGGCCGATCGCGACCGGACGCGCCTGACCCTCGCCGCCACCAACGGACTCGACCGCTCGCAGGTCGGCAAGGTCAGTCTGGCCTGGGGTGAGGGGATCACCGGGCGTGTTGCCGCATCGCGCGAAGCCATCGCCGTGACGGACGTCACCGTGGACTCGCGATTCGCATGGGTGCGCGGGTTCGACATCGAGGCGCTCGCCGGCATGCTGTCCGTCCCGCTCGTGTGGCACGACGAGGTCGTTGGCGTCCTCAACGTCCAGACCCGCGCCACCCGCACCTTCGCGGAAGAGGAGATCGCGTTCCTTGGCACGATCGCGGCCCTGCTGGCGGGCATCGTGGAGAAAGGCCGGCTAACGGCCGAGATCGAGGGCCGCCTGGAGCAGTTGACGGCCCTTGACGCGGCCCGCTCGGAGCTGCTGTCTGTCGTGACCCACGAGCTACGGACGCCCCTGTCCGTGGTCCGGGTCTACGTGGACCTCCTCGCCGAAGCCGCGCTCGCCGACCCCGGCAACCCCGACGCACCGACCTGGCGTGACGCAGCCGGCGATCAACTCGCGCGCCTGGACCGCCTCGTGGATTCGATCCTGGCGTCCGTCCGTGGTGATGGGCTCACGAACCTGTCGCGCGCACCCTTCGACGTCGTGGCGGCGGTCGGCGAGACCGTCGAGACCCTCCGCCTCCTGCTCCGACCCCACCCGATCCGTTGGGTCCGCCCGGACCAGCCGCATATCGCGGTCGGCGATGCAACCCGCTTCCGCCAGGTCCTGGAGCAGCTTCTGGAAAACGAGTCGAAGTACGCGCCGGTCGAGGAGGGGGTGAGCATCGGCGTCTGGTGGGTGGGTTCGGAGATCCAGGTCTATGTGACCGACGACGGCCCGGGCGTCCCGATCGAGGACTGGGAGAGCGTCTTCGAGCCGTTCGTCCGCATCGAGGGAAGCGGCCGCAGTCGCGGGTCGGGCATCGGCCTGTTCGCGGCGCGCCGCCTGATGGTCGCGATGGGTGGTCGGATCTTCCTCGAGCCGAACGGGTACGCCAGCAGCCGCTTCGTCGTTGCCCTGCCCGCCTGGGGTTGACACACGCTCCAGCGAGTCGTATATACCGACCATCGCTATAGCGGCCCGTGACTGAGGGATCTCCCGATGGCAGATGCACTGACGACGGCCGATGGTCCCACGACCGACGCGAGCGACGCCGCGGCCTCCGAGCGGGAGCGCCTCAGGGCGATCAGCGAAGTCCTGCGCGACATCGCAAGAGGCGGGATCGCCGGGATCTTCGTCGGGATCTTCGTGGCCGGCCTGGGTGGCCGTCTCGTCATGCGGTTGGCCACGATCCTGCACGAGGACACGGTGGGCCGCGTCACCGAGATGGACGCCGTGATCGGCGCGATGACGCTCGATGGCACGCTGGCGCTGCTCATCTTCGGCGGGCTCGGGATCGGCCTGATGGCCGCGGTCCTCTGGGTCGTCGTGCGTCCGTGGCTGCCCGGTCACGGCCTCGGTCGAGCTCTCGTCACGGGCCTACTTGCCGTGGCACTCGGCTCGCCGCTGCTCATCCAGCGAACGAACCCGGACTTCGTCATCCTCGGCTACGACCCTGCCGTCGTTGCCTTACTGCTGGCCCTCGTCTTCGCGGTCGGGTTCTCGATGGCCATCGCCGATGGCTGGCTGGACCGCCGGATGCCGCACCCGGTCCTCGGTCATGACCCGAGTGCGGCGGGCTACCTCGGAATCACGTTCCTCGGGCTGTTCCTGATCCTGCCGCTCGTCGTCGTGACGATGATCAGCGAACCCACCTACCGCGCCCCGATCCGGGCCGGCTGGGGGTTGGCGGTCGTCGGGCTGTGCACGCTCGCCTGGTGGGTCCTTCGGGCCAGGGGCCGGACCGCGCCGCCTCGGGTGTTGACGGTCATCGGTGGGCTGTCCCTGCTCGGCGTCGCGGTCCTCGGCGTCGTCACGAGCCTGCCCCATCTTCGCGTCGCGATGGGGATGCCGTGACGCCGCGCTCGGTGGCGTGGGTGGTGGCCACGACCCTTGGCCTCGTCGTCGCGGGGTTCATCTTCCACTTCCCGGGCAGCTTCGGCGGCCTCGGGACATGGGACGGGTCCGCAGCGATCTTCGGCCTGATCCTCGGCGCCATCTCCGGCGCCCTGGTCGGCGTGATGCAGTGGGCCGCCCTGCTGCTGCCACGGCGCGCGGGCGGACGGCTCCTCCTCGCGATGGCCATCGGGATCGGCGTGACCCACGCGGTGAACGACGGCGGGCCGAACAGCGTCGGCCTGGTCGGCGTCTCGATCCTCGGCGGGCTCGCGATGCTGGGCGCATTCGCCGGGCCGCTGGGCGAGCGACGGCCCATCGCCCTCGCGACGTGCTTCGTGGCCTGGACCGGGAGTCTGCTGCTCGCGGAGATCGTCACCAGGTCCCTGGGGATGCCGTTCGAGGAGACGCCGGTCGGCTGGGCGAGCCGGCACGCGGTCGATGGCGTCGTGGTCGGGCTCGTATGGGGCATCGCCACCGCCGCAGTGGGCTTACCGGCGATCCTCGACCGCCGCAGGGCAGATCCAGCCGCGACCGTCGCGCAGATCGAACCCGCCTGACATGCCGGTCGCGAGCCGTCCGGCCTAGCCGGCTGACACGACCCGGACACGTTGTTGATCTCTCCGTGGAGCGGACTCGACCGTTCCGCCCATCACGAACGAGCGTCTCCGAATGCTGGTCGTGGGGAGCCCGGCCCGACAGGCCCGCGGCGGCCAGCGCTCGGCGGCTCGCTCCGGATCTCCC